>DATHCZ010000089.1:0-2695 GCA_035319265.1 Methyloceanibacter sp.
AACGACGAGCCCGGCTGACGGCGCGCTTGCGTTGCGCGATCGAACTGGCTCGCGGCGAAGCTGAAGCCGCCGACGATCGCGAGCACGCGCCCTGTGTGCGGGTCCATGGCGACAAGGGCGCCGCTGACCGCGGGGATCTGCTGCAGCGACCATTGTCCTTTGAGGCTGTCGTCAGGCGCGCCGGGAGTCCCGTCGTCGGCAGGCTTAGGCATCCGCGGCGACACGTAGACGACGTCGCCGGGCTTCAGCACGGCGTTCACCGAGGCAGGCGTACCGCCGAAGCTCACGCCGACCTTAGGCCGCGCCCACTTCACTTCCTCATAGGGAATGACACCCGTCTCGCGCTCCTTGACGAGAACGCCCTGCGGCGTCCGCCCAGGACGAAGCCCGATCGTAGCCTTGTCCTTGGCCACGTCGAGCACGACGGCGAGCCGCCAGGGATCGATGTCGTTCCACACCGGCATCGAGCCGAGCGACTTGCCCCAATCGCCCTTGATATCGATGGTCTTCACCGGCCCGCGCCAGCCGCTATGCCGGTGATCGTAGGAGACGAAGCCGTTGATCAGCGCGGTTCGCGCCATGCGCTGTAGACGCGGATCGAGCGTGGTGCGCACGGAGAGCCCGCCGCCATAGAGCTTCTCCTCGCCGAAGCGATCGAGGATCTCGCGGCGCACTTCCTCGGCGAAGAACTCGGAGGCGAAGATCTTGGCGCCGGGGGTGCGCTTGGTCACGCCGAGCGGAGAGGCTTTCGCCTTCTCGCCTTCCTCGGCGGTGGCAAATCCGTTCTCGACGATGCGATCGATCACCCAGTTGCGGCGGGCGACGGCACGGTCGGGGTATTTGAACGGGTCGTAATTGGAAGGCGCCTTGGGCAGCGTCGCTAGATAGGCGCAGTCGCCGAGCGTCAGCTCGTTCAGCGCCTTGTCCCAATAGGTCTGGGCTGCGGCGGCGACGCCATAGGCGCCGACGCCAAGATAGATCTCGTTCAAGTAGAGCTCGAGGATTTGCTCCTTGGTGAAGGCGCGCTCGATGCGGATGGCAAGGATCGCCTCCTTCAGCTTGCGCTCCATGGTCTGGTCGCTGCTCAGAAGGAAGTTCTTGGCCACCTGCTGGGTGATGGTCGAGGCACCGACCACGCGGCGGCCCGACTGCACATTGTTCAGGTTGGTCACGACGGCGCGGATGATGCCCTGAACGTCAAGGCCGCCGTGCTGATAAAAGTTCTTATCCTCGGCCGAGATGAAAGCATTGGTCACGCAGGGCGGAATGGCCGTGATCGGCACGTAGATGCGCCGCTCGCGCGCAAACTCGGCGATCAGCTCGCCGTCATTGGCGTGGATGCGGGTCATCACCGGCGGCTCGTATTTGGCGAGCACCTCGTAGTCGGGGAGTTCGCTCGAGACCTTCCACAGCACAAAGGCCGCGGCGCCCGCCACCGCGATGAAGACGATCATGCTGGCGGCAAACATGAAGCCCAGAAAGCGCAGGAAAAAACCCCCGCGCCGACGGCGCCGGCGTTGCTCCGGCGGCTTGACTGGAGCCGTAATATCCATGTTTTCAGACCCGTCCCGTCCCCGGTTTTAAGCGCGCGGGGCACCCGAGGCAACCCTAGCGAAGATTATGGCAATAAAACGCTGGTGCCGGCGGAAAATCGTCGAAGTCGGCAAAGCGGCAAAATGGACATGCCGGACTTAAAACGGGGCACGGGCGATCCGTTTGGCGAAATAGCCGTCAATCGCATCGACAAGCGAGACGCTAATGCGGTCGCGCCAGGCATCGGACACGAGATGCTTCTCGTCATCGGGGTTGGAGAGAAAGCCGATCTCGATCAGCACGGAGGGGATGTCCGGGGCCTTCAACACGCGAAAACCAGCCGACCGCATCTTATGCGTATGCAGGTTGCCCGCGAGCTCGCCCACGATAGAGCGTGCAAACACGGTGGAGCGGTTCTGCGTCTCGCGCTGGGCAAGATCGATCAGGATGTTGGCCACCACTTCATCCGAATCGCTCGGCAGCGCGACGCCGGCGATGGCATCGGAAAAATTCTCCTTGGTGGCGAGCTCTTTCGCCTCCTCGTCGGAGGCCTGCTCAGAAAGCGTGTAGACGGTAGCCCCGGTCGCCTTTTCAGTCTGCTCGGGGAAGTAGTCCGCATGGATCGAAAGGAACAGCCCGGCCCCCTTCTTCTGCGCGAACTCGACGCGCTCGCGCAACGGCAGGAAGGTGTCGTCCTCGCGCGTCAGATAGACCTCGTAGCGGCCGGTCGCTTCGAGCTTCGCCTTGAGCGATTTGGCGAAGGCAAGAACGACATCTTTCTCGGTGACGCCGTCGGCGCTGCTCGTGCCGGGATCGATGCCGCCATGACCCGGATCGAGCACGATCACGGGTTTCGCGTCGGGCGCCCGCACCGGAGGCTCCGGCAACGGCGGCGGCGCGGCACTTGCTTCCTCGGCCGGTTTCGCCTCTTTCAGCTTGGCTTGGAAGGTCTTCTCATCGGTCGGCACGAGATCGACCACAAGGCGCGCCGGCTGATCATCGCGCGGCTCGAGAACGAAGGCCTGGTCGATGAGGAAAGGCCCGCCCACGTCGATGACGATGCGCGACTTGCCGGGAGCGAAGAGGCCGTAACGATAGGCGGTGATCAATCCCCGCTTCTCCTTGCCGATCCCCTCGGGCATTTGGAAGTCAACGTCGGGCG
>DATHCZ010000090.1:0-19340 GCA_035319265.1 Methyloceanibacter sp.
CGGACGACGGTATCTTGCAGGTAATAGCTGTCGAGGTCGGGGTCGAGGGCGAGATTGGAATCATCGCCAACCCGCGAGGCCAAATCCCGGGCCTTGGCAAGGGCGGCAACTACGAGAGAGCCCCGGTCCTCCTCGCTCTGCGCCCCGTTGGCCCAAAGCTGGCGAAGCGTTGCCGCGAGAGACTGTTCGAGGGCGGCGGTTTGCAGCGTGCCGGCGGCCTGGTTTTCCGCCGCCTCCAGTGACTTCAGTGCCTCCTCCGGGGATGGCGCTTGCGCGGCGGCACCAGTGCCCAAGGGTGTGGCGAGGATCGCGGCATAGACGCCGCGAAGCGTCTCGAAATAGCGCACACCAACCAGCTCTTTGCGGGCGAATTCGATCGCGATCTTCTTCTCGGCCACAAGGCTGTAAATCCCCACGGCAATAGCGATGATGAAGGTACTGCACAGAATGAACAGCTTTGTGCTGGTGCTCAGATTTCTAAACATGGCCAATTGATATCTTTGCCTCGACGCGGCCGTTTGAAGATTTTCCTTCCCGTTCTGAATATTAGACGGCTGTCAGCAATAGGCATAGGCGCGATTCGTAGACGCGGCCGGAAACACTGCGAAGCGCGAAAATCACTCAGAAGCCCAGGTCTTTCCTCCACCTGTTCTCGTTCGGAACTGGAATGCGTTCTTGCGGAGCGGAGCCTGCTCTCATTCACCTCATAGAGTTTGTTCCTCGGACTTCACGAGAAGTAATTTCGGTCCAGGGGAGTATCGTCAGCCGCGAGGCGAGCCTGAGAACGGATGGGCGGCTTTTGTTTGCACCCTGTGGTGGCTCCTGTTTCGTTTGCACCTGCTGGTCCCCTCAGCCGGTTGCTGGCTGCGGCGCAACGTCTCAGGGATATATTTGCGGCCTCCATGAGTCCTGGCGCGGCATTCCGTGGCGAATGCCTAAATGGGTCGCACATATCAATTTTGCCCCTAAAATGAGCAACAATCGGCTGCATTTGGCGCTTCATATGACAAAAGTCTGTCATGTGTTGCTGTGCTGCTCTAGTGCCTTGGTATCAATGGGCGTACCCTACGGATGTCTTGCGAATCATATTTTGCGGTGCAACATTGCTATTGCGAAATGGTTTGGTTCGTCACTCGGTCCCACCAGATCGCCATTGGAACCGAAAATGAGAGGCAAGCGCAGTGGCTTAGGGGTTGGCTGACGAGGATCAGCGACCGCCGGCCAAACCAGATCTCTCCTTTCGCGTTGCAACATAGGAGGATGCGTCAAGGGCAATAGTCCAGTTCGAAGGACGGACTGGGTTCCGTAGCGTTGCTGATTTTGGCAACTCGCATAGGAGGCCCTATCGATGCTGATAAACCTCACGCTGGCCGTGCTGGCGAGCCTTGTGCTCTCAGCCGAGGCCGTCAGGCAGCCGCCGACGGCACCCCCCGTGAAACTGACCACTGCGAAGGGCGAAAGCCTTTCCCGCGAGCTCGAGCGGGGGGCCTAGCCATGACCGTGCACATTCCTCCCGTTCTCGTGCTGATCGTATGCAAGGTCGCTATCGCAGGAGCTCCTGACCAGAATGCCGAGTTCACCGGCGCGCAAAACCTGGAATGGGCGACTGAGAACTCCATGATGACCTGCCGCCGGAACGAGGTTCAGCTCTACGATCCCGCCGAAGGCATGCAGATCAATCCGACCGACGATCCGGCTCCGCCGCTCAATCCAGACTTCGCTCAGGGCGCTCAATGCGCGCGCGCCGGAATCCAGCTTGCGACCAGTTGGGATCAGGCGCACCGGAACACGCCCTGGCGCGTGTGGCGGGTCGGCTGCCCAGCTCCCATTGTCGATATGCGGACCGGCACGGTAATCGGCTACAAGCTTCCCGAGTGCAGCCATCGCGACACCGTTGTTTGCGAGACGGATAGCGCGATCTAGCTCTGGCGGAGCGGGACGAAAGCGTTCAGAGTGGGGATGTAGCGACAGGACCGGGTCGTCGAACATGGACGCATGACGATGCCACTCTGGTCAAGAATTGTGGTTGGGTTTGCCCTTGCCGCGGCTTTGATCGGCTTCGCCGCCTTCGACGCTTATTCCAAAAGGCTTGGGCCGCTCGTCCAGGAGCACGGCACCACCTATTATAACGGAGAGGGGCCAACCTCGCCGCCGCTCGCCTGCAAACCGGAAAGCGAGATCTTGGCTGCGATCAAGCAGGTGCACGCCAAATACGACTATCTTGCCGGCGATACCCTCAAAGTCTTCGAAAGCCGGGCGGCGGCGGCAAAGGGGCTTCCCCCGCTTAATGTCGATGAGCTCTACGTCATCACCGAGGACGATCAGCTCCGAAACGGAGAGATGGTTCTCTTCATCGGGCTCAGGGTCGATTGTGTGACCATGGTCTTCGGGCTGCCGGCGCGGCTCTATCACGAGCTTTCGGGCCAAGCGGAGCATACATAAGACGCGCTCCTCCCGCCGTTTGCATTAGAGTGCGTTGGCCCCATGTCACTGACGACTCCGCAACCTTCAGAACAGCCGACGCTGCCAGAAGGCCAACTGCTCTACGCAGTCGGCGATATTCACGGCAGGTCGGATCTTTTGCGCCGTCTCCTCGATGAAATCGCGGCTGACGCGGCCTCAAGCAGCTGCGCTCCGACCAAGACTCTTGTTTTTCTCGGAGACTATGTGGATCGCGGGCCCGACAGCAAAGGCGTGATCGACATCCTCCTGAGCGGATTACTACGTGGATTCGACGCGCGTTTTCTCAAGGGGAATCACGAGGCGCTTTTGCTCGGTTTTCTCTCCGGTGCCACGCCGCTCGATCATTGGCGGATCAATGGAGGCGATGCGACCATGGCCTCCTATGGCGTCGACATTGTGCGGCTTCTCAATGCAGGGGCGAGCGCTGATGCCTGGCAAAGCGCATTCGCGGAAGCGTTGCCTCCGGCGCATCTTGTCTTCTTCAAGAGTCTCGAGCTCACACTATCGTTTGGGGACTATCTCTTCGTGCACGCAGGTCTCCGCCCAGGGGTGCCGCTTGCAGCGCAAAGAGAGGCCGACGTCATCTGGATCCGTAGCCCCTTCCTCGATCACGCCGGGACGTTCGGCAAGATCGTCGTGCACGGCCACACGCCGGGGGACGAGCCGGTTACGCGAACGAACCGTATTGGCATTGATACCGGAGCCTGTTTCACCGGGCGGCTGACGGCGCTTCGCCTCGAAGGAAGCGGCAAACGCTTCCTGCAAACATAAAATTGGGAGCGATCAGGCCTTAGGCTGCTCGGCGACGAGGCCGCGGAGGCGATCCCTCAAGCTTCCTCCGCTGCTCGGCTTGCTTGTGCGGCGCCTTTCTCTGCGCGCCGCGAAGCGCTGCGCGATCGAGGACCGCTGGGTCTCGGCGTCGGTCTCGTGGGGGGCGGAAGCTGACTCGATCGGCGCCACCATCCCCTCGGGCCGCGCCATCTCGTATTCGACGGCAACCGTCTCGACTCGCGTCTCGGGCTCGGTCATCGCCATCTCCTGGCCGTGACCGGCGCCGTTTCCACCGCCATTCGTCGCGTAATGAGGAACTTCCGGCTCTTGGGGCTCTTCTGGCGCTTCGAGACCGCCGAACTGAGGGAAGGCCTGCGCGACTTCCACCACCATGCGCTGCTGTGGCACCGTCGTTCCTTGGGTGCGCGCGGCGGCAAGGATGTGCTGGGCGAGCCGTGTCATCTCGCGGCGTAGAAAGGCATATTCCTCTGCACTCGTCCTCGCGCGCTCAAGCTCTTCTTGCGTCCGTGACAGCTCGGCGCTCAGGCGCTGGCTTTCATTGACGGCGCGGGCGTCGACCTTGCCTGAGCCGCGCACGCCGCCGGCTTCCAGTGCCGTGCGTAGGCGCTCGATATCGGCACGCTGGCTGTGCAGGGTGCCGCGCGCGGTCTTGAGTGCCTCTGACTGGGAAGCGAGCGTATTGCGGAGCTCGGCGTTCACCGCTTCAAGCTCGGCAAGCGCCTTCTTGGCGGCCTTGAGGCGGCTGTCGAGATCGGGCAGGCGGCGCTTGATGGTCTGCTGCAGCACCCGGTTCGCGTTCTCGTTCTCCTGAAGCTGGTTCCTGACCGTGCCGAGCTCGGTGTTGAGGACCTGAATGTCGACGCGGCGCTTGTTTGCCTCGATCAACTCGCGCGCCGCCTTGTCCTTGGCCTTATCGAGAGCGACCTCGACCTTACGCAGCTCGATGGCGAACTCGGCGCGCAGCTGGTCCTTGTCGGCCTGAATGTCGGTCAGCGACATGGGCATGGTCGCCTCGAGCCTGCGGGTGGTCAGCTTGACCGCGCGGTTCCACAGGGGAGGGGCGAGCATGAGGGCGAGCAGGCATCCAAGAAGGAAGCCAAGCGCCCCGAACATCAGCCACTCGATCATCGAAATCAGCGCTCCCCAGCATCATCCCTTCGCGTCACCAATGGCGACCGCGTTCAGGTGAGCCTAAGCGTAACTTGGTGCCCTTTTTGCGGCGCGGCAATCCCCGAGGGCCTCCGCAATGCTTCCTTACCGCCAAACTAGAACGGATTCCAGGTCGGCTCGCGGGTATATTTCAGATAGCCCACATTGGCGCCGAGCCTCAGGCCTATGCCCGAACTGATTGGCGCCAGCTTTACGTGGTCGTTGGCAAGGAAGGTGATGCCCACGCCACCGATAAAATAGGCCGATCCGTCCACTCCTGCATAGGTGTTAAAGATCTCGCCCGGGCTTTGCAGGTTGTAGACCAGCACCATAGTCTTTGAGCCATCGGCCCCGAAATCGTAGCCGAGGGATGGGCCTTGCCAATAGATTTTGAAACTGCCCGCGTCCTTGGTGTAGAGCGTCCCTTCGCCGTAGCGCAGTCCGGCGATGAAGGCGCCGCCGGCTTCCTCCCCGAGGATGTAGCCATTAGGCCGTCCCGCGCGGTGAAATGCATATTCCACGACCTCGGCGAAACCCATTGAAACCTTGCCGAAAAACCGATGTCCGCTCTCCTTGATCTCTTCGACGGAGAAGGTACCATTGGTCTCGGCCTGCGGTGGCGCATAAGGCTGATAAGACGAGCCCGGGCCTGATTCGCCCTGCGGGAGCCGGCCGCCACGCGGATCCGGAGTGCCTTGCGGCGACGTTGGCGAGGGCGATGAGGGGGGCGCGTAGCTCCGGTTAGGGTCCGGCTGCGGGGTAATGACCATGGGGCCGTCGGCCTGAGCGAGGGCGAACGGACCGGACGCCGATGACTGGTCCCCCGCCCATGCCGCGCCGGGTGCAGCGAACAGGAGCACCGAAAAGAGAGCAAGCAAGGGAAATTCGAGTCGCATCACCGCGCCTCCGTCAGCGCCGAATGAAAGCCGGGATTTGTGTAAACCTGCTACTAAACTGGCTAACGAAGCGTTGACCCTCGCGTGGTTGGGCCAAGGACCTTTCTATTTTACCCGGGGAATATTGACGCGGGGTTTCTACCCGGATAAAAACTCTTCTTCCGCTCGATGGGGATCGCGGTGATGAGTGGCGATAGGTGCACGGCATTTCGGGGGACGACACGGATCGCCTCGGGGCCTCTCGCGGAGGTCGCGGCAAAGGTCAAACGAATCGTCGATACAGGCGAGCCATCGACGATCCTCATTTTCGACGATGTCACGGCTGAGCCGGTGGAGGTCGATCTCAGGGGCTCCGTTGAGGACGTCGTCGCCCGCCTGACTGAGCGCTCAGAATCAATTTTTGCCGTGCCGGCCGGGCACCGCGGACCGGGGCGCCCGAAGCTCGGCGTCGTCGCCCGGGAGGTCACGCTCCTACCGCGGCATTGGGAATGGCTCGCGCGGCAGCCCGGAGGTGCATCGGTCGCTTTGCGCAAACTCGTCGATGAGGCAAGACGGGCTCATGGCGAGAAGGATCGAAGGCGCGAGGCGCAAGCGGCCGCCTACCGATTCCTGTCGGCTCTTGCCGGCAACGAACGCGGTTTCGAGGAGGCGGCGAGGGCGCTATTTGCCGGAAATCGCGAGCGCTTCGCCGAGGTCACTGCCGCATGGCCTCGCGACATTCGCGATCATGCCATGAAGCTTGCCGCAGTAGCGTTTGCCGAGCGGCCGGCCTCGGCTGCTAGCCCCCCCAGGCGATAAAGCTCGGATTGCGCAGGCCTGCTTCCGTCTTACCATAGCGGAGCGGATCGCCGTTCGTGGTGACAACCTTGCCGCCTGCTGCTTCGAGCACGGCCTGACCTGCCGCGGTGTCCCACTCCATGGTGGGTCCAAAGCGAGGGTAGACGTCAGCCTCGCCCCGCGCGATTTCGAGGAATTTGATAGCCGAGCCGGCACCCGAGCGCTTGGCGATCTTGAGCTTGGCAAGGAAGGCCTCGGTCTCGGGGTCGAGATGGGAGAGGCTCACAAGTGCAGTCAGTCCCTCGAGGTCTCCCGCGCGGACCTTGAGCACCTTCTGCTTGAGCGTGCCGAGGTCAGCGCCGGAGGCTTTCGGCGGAAGCTCGGCCTCGATCGCCTCGCCAGCGGTGACGGTCAGGGCGAGAAGCGATCGTGCCGGCGCATAGACTAACCCGAAAATTGTGCGCCCGTGCTCGATCAGCGCGATGTTCACGGTGAAATCGCTCCGCTTCTTGATGAACTCCTTGGTGCCGTCGAGCGGATCGACGAGAAAGAAGCGGTTGCCAAGTTCACCTCCATTCGCCTCCACTGCTTCCTCGGAGACGACGGGAATGTCTGGGGCAAGCCGCCTGAGGCCGGCGAGGATGATCGCCTGTGAGTCCTTGTCGGCGAGCGTTACCGGGCTCGAATCATGCTTGAGCTTTACCTCGGCGGTCCGGCCAAAATGCTCCATGATGGCGGCGCCGGCGCGCGCGGCAATATCGGTGAGACGGGTTGCGGCGTAGGCGAAATCGAATGCTCCACTGCCTCCAGTCACTGTTGTATGTCTTGGGGCTGACAAGGCAGAATACTCGTGAGGGGACGGTGATTCGTTGATTCGGCGGCGCGCCGAGCGTCTTGCCGACCTTCCGGACGGACGCGTCCCTCCTGTAGCAGAAATTCAGACGCGGGCCACGTCCGCTCGAAAGCGGAAGCTAAGGAGACGGTCATGACCGAGCCGACGGCACTCGGCGATCTCGATCTTGCGGCACTCGTTTCGAGCCGCATCTGCCACGATGTGATCAATCCCGTGGCAGCGATCTCGAACGGTCTTGAAATGCTTGCCGAGGAGCCGGATCAGGCGATGCGCGAGGCGGCCATGGACCTAATCCGCAAGAGCGCGGCGCAGGCCTCGGCCAAGCTGCAATTCGCCCGTCTCGCGTTCGGCGCGGCGGGATCCGCCGGAGCCGAGATCGACCTGCGCGACGCCGAGAAGGTCGCGCGCGAGTTCGTGCAGGGAAGCGGCAAGCATCAGCTCGCCTGGCAGGGACCGGCCGTGACCTTGCCCAAGAACAAAGTCAAGCTTCTGCTCAATCTCGCTGCACTCGGGGTGATGGCCCTGCCGCGCGGAGGTGCCATCAGCGTGACGATCGAGGGTACGCCGCCCGCCGTCAACTTCTCGGTCAGGGCTAAAGGCGATGCGGCGCGGCTCACCGAGCAAGTGAGAAGCTTGCTCCTCGGGGGAAACGGCGCGGCGATCGATTCCCACTCGATCCAGCCTTACTACGCAAGCCGCGTGGCGGCGGCTTCCGGCATGACGGTGGCGGCAGGGGCCCGCGACGGAGAGGTCGAGTTCAAGGCCGCCTAAGGCGCACAAATCCGCGCCGGCAAGGTGGAATTCTGGCGCTGGTCAACGGAACGTAAACCAGAGCCGCCGACAATCCCTGCACGTGGCTAGGGGGCTAGGGCACGCGCTGCCGCGCGCGCCCAGGGTGGACCATGGACGAGCTGTTGGGCGAATTCCTTACCGAGACCAACGAAGGTCTCGATCAGCTCGATATCGAGCTCGTCCGCTTCGAGCAGGACCCGAACAATGCCGAGATGCTCAACACCGTCTTCCGGTTGGTGCATACGGTCAAAGGCACTTGCGGCTTTCTCGGGTTGACGCGACTCGCCAAGCTCGCGCATGCCGCCGAGACGCTGATGGGGCAGTATCGCGACGGTGCCCCCGTCACTGTCGAGGGCGTCAGCGTCATCCTCAAGAGCATCGATCGGATCAAGCAAATTCTCGAGGGGCTCGAGCGCGACGGCGTCGAGCCGCAGGGCTCCGATGCGGACCTGATCGGCAAGTTGCAAGCGCTCGCGCTCTCCGCGGAGGCGGTGTTCGTGCCGGTAGAAGCCGCCTTCGAGAACGATCGTATATCGGTCCACGCCGCGCTCGACGATCTAGAGCGCGCTTGGCGCGCGGCGCCTGGCCCCGAGGCGGAGCAATTCGAGCTAGCCGAACCGAATGGAAGCGGCGACGCCAATCCACGGGAGGGCCAGGCCAGGGCGCAGACCGTTCGGGTTTCCGTCGACACGCTCGAGCATTTGATGACGACCGTGAGCGAGCTCGTTCTCACACGCAACCAGTTGCTCGATCTCGTACGCCGCACCGGCGAGAGCGAGTTCAAGTCTCCATTGCAGCGCCTCTCCACCGTCACGGCCGAGTTGCAAGAGGGCATCATGAAGGCGCGGATGCAGCCGATCGCCAATGCCTGGCAGAAATTGCCGCGGCTGGTGCGCGAGCTGTCGCTCGAGCTCGACAAGAAGATCGAGCTCGACATGATCGGCGCGGATACCGAGCTCGACCGGCAGGTACTCGAAATGATCAAGGACCCGCTCACCCACATGATCCGCAACTCGGCCGATCATGGTATCGAATCCCCTGCCGAGCGGGTGAGAACCGGCAAGTCCGAGGTCGGACGGATCAAGCTCAGCGCCTATCAGCAAGGCGGTTATATCGTCATCGAGGTGGCCGACGATGGACGAGGACTCGATGCGGAGCGGATCCGCGCCAAGGCGCACGAGACCGGACTTGCCAGCCTCTCCGAACTCGACCGATTGAACGACAACGATGCCTTCAAATTCATCTTTAGGCCCGGGTTTTCCACCGCCAGGGCGGTGAGCGGCGTCTCTGGCCGCGGCGTCGGCATGGACGTCGTGCGCAACAACATCGAGCTGATCGGCGGAACGGTCGAGCTCAAATCGACCTCGAAAGCCGGTACCACCTTCGTCATCAAGATTCCGCTGACGCTTGCCATCATGGCGGCTCTGATCGTGGAGGCCGGCGGTCATCGGTTCGCCATCCCGCAATTCAGCGTGGTCGAGCTGGTGCGCACGGGCAATACTTCAAGTCATCGGGTCGAGGTGATCAACGACACGGCCGTGCTTCGCCTGCGCGACAAGCTGTTACCGCTGCTCGATCTCGCGCAGTTGCTAAAGCTCGAAGACGCCACCACGTTCGATCGCATCGCCAATAATGTGCTCACCGTCGTCGTGATTCAGACCGGCGCGCGGCTGTTCGGTGTGCTGGTGGACTGCGTGTTCCGCACCGAGGAGATTGTGGTGAAGCCGATGTCGAGCCTGGTGCGCCACGTCAGCATGTTCTCCGGCAACACCATCTTGGGCGATGGCAGCGTCATCATGATTATCGACCCGAATGCGCTCGGCTCGAGCGTCAGCGCGCTCGATGTGCAGGCGGAAACGGACAAGAGTTCTGCGGTGCCCGCGCGGACCGCGGCTGAAAACAAGACGGCACTGCTCCTGTTTCGCGCCGGCACGCCGTCGCTCAAGGCGGTCCCGCTCTCGCTCATCACTCGGCTGGAAGAGATCGCAATCAGCTCGATCGAGCGCTGCAACGGCGAGGACGTGGTGCAATATCGCGGAGCCTTGATGCCGCTCGTCTATGTCGAGACCGAAGCGGGCAGGCGCGGCGATGATGTGCAGCCTGTTCTGGTGCTTACCGAGGGCGACTTCCATGTCGGGCTCGCCGTCGATGAGATCGTCGATATCGTCGAGGAGCAACTTGCCATCGAACTCGAGGCCGACGCCCCGGGAATTATCGGCGCGGCGATCGTCAAAGGGAAGGCGGTCGAGATGGTCGATGTCTCGCACTATCTCGGCCGTGGTCTCGGTCAGCGCCTCGCCGGCAAGGCCGAGGAGGCGCTGCGCGCGGTGCGGCTGCTGCTTGTCGATGACAGCCAATTCTTCCGCAGCATGCTGGCACCGTTGCTTGCGGCAAGGGGCTACGAAGTCACGCTCGCCGGCTCTGCCGAGGAGGCCCTGGCCCTGAAGGACAAGGGGGTGTTCTTCGATCTTATCGTTTCTGATCTCGATATGCCCGGCATGGACGGCATCGCACTCGCGGAGCGCCTCAAGGCCGACCCTGTGTGGGCCAAGACTCCGCTCATCGCGCTCTCCTCCCACTCGAATCCGCGCCTGATCGAGCGGAGCCGCGCGGCGGGCTTTGTGAACTACGTCGGCAAGTTCGACCGGCAGAAATTGATACTTGCCATTGAGGATTGTTGCAGGCAGTGGGGGGCGGCCGCATGATGTTGGCGGATCTCGACCAGACCAGCCAAGGCTACGTCACGGTGGAGACGGCGGGCCAGCTCTTCGGCCTTCGGCTGGAGCGCGTGCGCGACGTGTTCGTGCCACGCGGGCTCTCGAAGATACCGCTTGCGCCGCCGGAAGTGGCCGGTCTCCTTAATCTGCGCGGCCGCATCGTCACCGCAATCGATTTGCGGCGAAGACTCGGGCTGCCACCGCGTAGCGATGGATCGGCCCCGATTGCGATCGGCATGGAGGAGAGGGGCGAGCTTTATGGTCTCATCGTCGACCGCGTCGGAGACGTGCTCCGCCTGAAGCGCTCTACCTATGAAGCAAATCCCGTCAATCTCGACGGACAGTGGACGCGGGTTTGCGCCGGCGTTCATCGCCTCGAGCATCAGCTCATGGTCGTGCTCGACGTCGAGAAAGTACTCGATTTTACCCGGTTCGGAGTGACGGTCTGATCGACCTGAGACAAAGAACCTCGCGGAGGACGAAGCGTATGAAACATTGCCTGGTGGTGGACGACAGTGCCGTGATCCGAAAGGTGGCGCGGCGCATCCTTGAGGAACTGCGCTTCTCGTCCTCGGAAGCCGAAAATGGACGCGAGGCGCTCGACCAATGCCGAAGATCGATGCCCGACGCGGTGCTACTCGATTGGAACATGCCGGTCATGGACGGCATCGCTTTTCTCGTGGCGCTGCGCAAGGAGCACGGCGGCGACGAGCCCAAAGTGATCTTCTGCACCACCGAGAACGATGTCGAGCACATCACGCGTGCCATTTCGGCCGGAGCCAACGAGTACATCATGAAGCCCTTCGACCGGGATATCATCGAAGCCAAGTTCCATGAAGTCGGGCTGATCTGAAGCCCCTCATGATCATGAGTTATCAGGACGCGCTTATTTCGCCTGCGGCTCCCGTCGCGGGCGAACTGCCGGTCGGCGAGGCTCCCATCAGGGTGATGATCGTCGACGATTCAGCGGTAGTACGCGGTCTGGTCTCGCGCTGGCTCGACGAGGAGACCGGCATTGAGGTTGTCGCCCGCCACGCGAATGGCAAGCTCGCCGTCGCCGACGTGGCACGGAGCGCACCCGACATCATTCTGCTCGACGTCGAGATGCCGGTGATGGACGGCCTTGAGGCGCTGCCCCTCCTGCTCAAGGAGCGGCCTTCGGCGCGGGTGTTGATGGTGTCAACGCTCACCAAGCGCAACGCGGAGATCAGCTTCAAGGCTTTGGCACTTGGTGCCATCGACTATCTGCCAAAGCCGGATTCCAATTCCGAGCTTACCTTGTCGGCGGACTTCCGTGGCGAGGTGGTCCGCAAGGTGAAGGCTCTTGGCCGGCCACGTTCGCACCGCGCACGTCTCGAGACGGAGGTGCCCGACGTTTGCGGCTATGCCGGTCTCACCCAGGGGCCCGCCGAACTTGGCTTCTCTTACCGGCCCTTCTCACTGGTGCCGCCGCGCGTGATCGCGATTGGGAGCTCGACGGGCGGTCCAGAGGTGCTCGTCAACCTGCTCGGCCTGCTCTCGCCGGCTCTGTCGCGCGTGCCCGTGGTGATCGCCCAACACATGCCGCCTGTCTTCACCGCGATCCTGGCCGAGCGGTTGGCCAAGGCCAGCAGGCACGAGGCGAGAGAAGGCAAGAACGGCGAGCCGGTCAGGCCCGGCACCATCTATGTCGCGCCGGGCGGACATCATATGACGGTCGTGCGTGCCACGAGTCCCGTCTTGCGCATTGGCGACGAGCCGCCGCTGCATTTTTGCCGGCCGGCCGTCGATCCGCTGTTTAGAAGCGTGGCTGCAACGTTCGGTCCAGCATCGCTCGGCATCGTGCTCACCGGCATGGGCCATGATGCTGCCGCCGGCGCGCGCAGTATTGCTGAGGCCGGCGGTAGCGTGATCGCCCAGGACGAAAGCTCGAGCGTGGTGTGGGGAATGCCGGGCGCGGCGGCCGCCGTCGGCGCCTGTTCGGCTCTTTTGCCTCCGGCGGCGATCGCAGAGACGACCGCCAAGCTCGTGCGCGGGGTGCGGCCATGATGGCGCACGAATTCAGTCTGCTGCGCCGGATCTTGAAGGAGCAATCCGGCCTCAATCTCGGTGCCGACAAAGAGGATATGCTGGAGGGGAAACTGAGACCCCTGCTGAAGGAGCTCAAGCTTCCGTCGATCTCCCATCTCATGCTCGCCCTGATAAAGCCGGACGCTCATCTCCTGCGCTTGCGCGTGGCGCAGGCGGTGACCGTGCAGGAGTCCTACTTCTTTCGCGGCAAGACCCCGTTCCAGTATTTCATCGATGCGATGCTGCCGAGGCTGATGGGAAGCCGGCAAGCGTCCCGCAGGATCAGGGTGTGGTGTGCGGCGGCGGCGACAGGGCAGGAGCCTTATTCGCTCGCGATCGAACTTGCCGAGCACGAACGGCAATTTTGGGGCTGGACCGTCGAGATTGTCGCCAGCGACTTCGCGGACGAGGCACTGGAGAGAGCACGACAGGGCGTCTACAGCCAATTCGAGGTGCAGAGGGGCCTGCCCATCTCTCTCTTAGTCAAGTATTTCAAAAAGGTCGAAAGAGGCTGGAAATTAACCCCCGATATCCGCGAGAGGGTGACGTTTCGTACCCATAACCTCCTCCAGGATTGCCGAGTCTTCGGCAGGTTCGATGTCATCTTCTGCCGCAACGTGCTGATCTATTTCGACGACGCGACCAAAAGTGCGGTGCTTTCCCGACTTGCCGCCCAGCTCGCTCCCGACGGCTATCTCGTGCTCGGCGCGGCCGAGACGACTACAAACTACAGCAACGAGTTTATGGCGGTGCCGGAAAATCGCCCCGGCGTGTTTTGCTTTACCGCAGCGGCTTCCTTGGCGCGCGCACGAGAGGAGGCCGACCGGCGCAAACGTGTTGCTCAGGGTCCGGCATCGCTCCAAGAGCCGTCGCGCGGAGAACTCGAGCAGCGTCTTTCTCGGCCGAGCACGCTCTGATTTTCGAACATTCACCGGTTCGATAAACAGTGATGGCCGGGACAGGCCCGGTCATCTCCGCTCTAGCGATTTCGGTGTGGAACGTCAGGCGGCTTCGGATTCGTCTTCCGGATTGCGCAGCACGTAGCCGCGGCCCCAGACGGTCTCGATATAGTGCTTGCCGCCGGTCGCCGCCGCGAGCTTCTTCCTAAGCTTGCAGATGAACACGTCGATGATCTTGAGCTCGGGCTCGTCCATGCCGCCATAGAGATGATTGAGGAACATCTCCTTGGTCAACGTCGTGCCTTTGCGCAGAGAGAGGAGCTCGAGCATCTGATACTCTTTGCCGGTCAGATGCACGCGTTGGCCATTGACGTCGACGGTTTTGGTGTCGAGATTGACCTTGAGCCCTCCGGTTTGGATCACGGACTGAGCATGGCCCTTAGACCGCCGCACGATGGCGTGGATGCGGGCGACGAGCTCGTCCTTGTGGAACGGCTTGGTCATATAGTCGTCGGCGCCGAAGCCCAGGCCCCTGACCTTATCCTCGATACCGGCGAGGCCGGAGAGGATCAGGATCGGGGTCTGAACCTTGCTCACCCTTAAGGTTTTCAGCACCTCGTACCCGCTCATGTCAGGGAGGTTCAGGTCGAGCAGTATAATGTCGTAATCGTAGATCTTGCCGAGGTCGACGCCCTCTTCGCCTAGGTCCGTCTTATAGACGTTAAAGCCTTCAGACTGCAGCATCAGCTCGATGCTTTGAGCCGTGGCGCTGTCGTCCTCGATCAGAAGAACCCGCATTTCAAATCCCCCGTCATCAGCCAGTTCGGCTTATCCCCTGACCCATAACGCCACACCGATTGGTTAATTCGAATCAACAAATTAACCGTCAATAGTTAACAAAAGCTAAGCCGAACGCGAATTGCTAACCGTCCCTTTTTGGACGGCCTAACCCGCATCGGTTAAATGCCACGCATATGGTTTACTGCCCCTTAAGCCCTGTTGGCGATGATGACACCCGAGGGGCAGGGGGCTTTCGGTCCTAACGTGGTTTCGTCGCGGGTGAGGCGCGAATTGCTGATTCTGTTCAAGCACATGGACGGTATCGCTTGCGCCCAGCCGGGGCCGGAGAGCCGGCCTTCTGGTCCCGCTCGAATGGCGCGTCTCCCGGCCGCGACAAGGTCTGCCTGCGGCATCGTGGGACTGGCATAGTTATTGAATTCACCACTACGGGGTCGGAGTTCGCTCGAGGGTATGAAGACATGAAGTCACGAGATGCAGTGATCCGCTTGAAGCGCTTCGAGGTCGACGAGAAGCGCCGCAAGGTGGCCGAAATCGAGACGATGATCGGCGAATTCAGCCATATGGCGGCCGATCTCGACCGGCAAATCGCGATTGAGCAAGAGCGCGCCGGAATTTCGGACGTCAATCATTATGCCTATCCGACCTTTGCCAAGGCCGCGATCCAGAGGCGTAACAATTTAACCGCCTCCGCCCAGGACCTCGAGGCAAAACTCGCCGCCGCACGCGGGGATCTCGATGAGGCAATCGAGGACCTGAAGAGGATCGAGCTCTTGGAAGAGCGCGACGCCGAGCGGCTTAGGCTCGAGCAAGCCCGCAACCCCCAGCCGGAGCTGGTCGAGATTGGCGCGCATCGCGCGGCGAGCTGAAGCGCTCAGAACGGCCGCCGGGGTAGACGCTAAGTGAGCGAGTGCGGCAGAGGCGTCATGGCCGGGCTTTCCGGCCATTTACGTCTTATAATCCGAAATTCGTGGATGCCCGGCACTCCGGCCGGGCCTGACCACGGGCTTTCGCGGGGACAGGGCGCAATGCCGTCATTCGATATCGTCTCGAAAACCGACCTCGCCGAGGTCGATAACGCGCTCGCCAACATGACGCGCGAAATGAGTCAGCGTTACGACTTCAAGAACTCCCAGTCACGCGTCGAGCGAAATGGTGCCGAGATCACGCTCAACGCCGACGACGAGCTCAAGCTCAAGCAGATGCATGAGCTTTTGCAGGGCCATTTTGCCCGCCGCAAAATCGACGTCGGCGTGATCGACTATAAGCCCACGGAAAAGGCCGCTGGCCAAGCCGTGCGGCAGAAGGCGCTCATTCGCCAGGGCATCGACCGCGATCTCGCTAAGCGTCTCGTAAAGGAAATTAAAGACGGGAAGTTCAAGGTGCAGGTCACGGTCCAGGGCGATGAGCTCAGGGTCTCTGGCAAGAAGCGCGATGATCTGCAGGCGGTGATCCAGCACATCAAGGGGCTCTCGATCGAGTTGCCGCTGCAATATTTGAATTTTCGCGATTGAGCACGCGCGGGTGAGGGAACTGAAAGTGATGAAGTGGGCCCCATTGGCTCTGGGACTGACCGTGGCCACCGTGGTACTCGCGGGGTGCGGCGTCCGCACGGGAGCGCTCTCGCTTGGCGGCGGGATGTTCGGCGGCGGAACGCCCCAAGCGGCCGAGGAGAGCACGGGCTCGGTACCTGTCCCGGCTTCGTCGACGAGCAGGATGTCGATCGCGGCCGCGAAGCCGGTCGATGCCTATGTGATGCTCGGCGGCCGCATCAAGAGCTGCTGGTTCAACGCCGACGCCCCGCTTCTGCCGAACCACGTTTATCGCGCCGATGTCAGCCCCAACGGCGACAAGGTGCAGATCACCGTCCACCAGAAGATTGAATTAGGCCGCGCGGGCATCGAGACCTACGCCATCAATTTCAACGAGCAAGGCAATGCCACGGTGGTGACCACCGAGAATCGCAGCATGCCGCCCCAGCTTGCCGCCAAGATGCAATACGACATCGACCGTTGGAGGCGCGGCGAGACGAATTGCAGCAAAGCGATGCCAAAGGTCACCGCGGCCGCCCAGTCCCACTGAAAGCCTCATCCTTGGGGCGGGTCTTCGGCCCTCCTCAGGCTGAGGGACTCGCTCCTCATGGTGCGGGCAGCCGAAGGCTGCGTCTCGAACCATGAGGCCACGATCCGAAACCAGAAGGTAAAGAGGGCTAGCTTAGCCGCGATAATCCTGAATGCGGGTCGCCCGCAGGCCAGGAAGGCCGTGCTTGTCGATCGAGCGCTGCCAGCTCAGGAATTCGTCGACTGTCAGCGTGTAGCGCTCACAAGCCTCTTCGAGGCTGATCAAACCGCCGCGCACGGCGGCAACGACCTCAGCCTTGCGCCGGATCACCCACCGCTTGGTATCGCGGGGCGGAAGATCGGCGACGGTGAGGGGGCTGCCATCGGGCCCAATCACATATCTGACACGCGGCCTGTAATGCTCGGTCATCGTACTCACAACACTCGCTCGATGAGCCTACGTTGATTGGGACCCTAGCAAGCCGCGTTTAAGATTTGCCTAAGCTGTCAGGTAAAGGAAGCGGCAAGGAAATAGCCAAAACTTGCTGAATTCACAGTGGATTGCTCGCATCCAACGCTTGGCGCCAAGGCCTTGGCGCGCCTTCCTTGCCTTGCTTAATGGCCACGCGATGCCTATCTTCGAGGCAAAGCTAAGGTGCCAAAGAAAACGGCGCACGGCCGGGGCGGACCGTTTATAGTGTGAAGGGCCCATGACAGTGCCGGGCCGGCGTCATCCGAGAGATTTGAGCCCGTGGCATCGTCGAAGCCCACTATGTTGAACAGCCTGCACCTGTCCGGGAGCCCAGCCAAGACCCGCGTGGTCGTTGCCATGTCGGGAGGCGTGGATTCCTCCGTCGTGGCGGCTCTCCTGAAGCAGGAGGGTTATGATGTCGTGGGCATTACCCTCCAGCTTTACGATCACGGAGAGGCGGTCGGCCGGAAAGGGTCCTGCTGTGCCGGACAAGACATCCAAGATGCCCGCCGCGTGGCCGACAAGCTTAAGATCCCCCATTACGTGCTCGATTACGAAGCGCGCTTCGCCAAGGCGGTGATGGGTGAGTTCGCCGACAGCTATCTTCAGGGCGAGACGCCGGTTCCCTGCATTTCCTGCAACCAAAAGATCAAGTTCCGCGATCTCCTTGAGACGGCCGAAGGGCTCGGGGCTGCGGTGCTCGCCACCGGCCATTATGTCAGGAGCAGGCCTAGCGCTTTTGGATGGGAGCTCTACCGCGCCACCGACAAGGAGCGCGATCAGAGCTATTTCCTGTTCGCGACCACGCCCCAGCAGCTTGCCTTCTTGCGCTTTCCACTCGGCGATCGCCCCAAGGAGGCGACGCGCAGGCTCGCGCGCGATTTTGGGTTAACGGTCGCCGATAAGTCCGACAGTCAGGATATCTGCTTTGTGCCGACCGGGCGCTATACGCAAGTGATCGAGCGCCTGCGCCCCGGCGCCGCCGAGGCCGGCGATATTGTCCATATCGATGGCCGCGTGCTCGGTCGCCATAAGGGCATCATCAACTACACGATCGGCCAGAGGCGCGGGCTCGGCGTTCCTGCGCAGGAGCCGCTCTACGTGCTGAAGCTCGACGCCTCCCGCAGGGAGGTCGTGGTCGGGCCGAAAGAGTGTCTACGCACCCGCCGCATCTTGCTCCGCGACGTCAATTGGCTAGGCGATGAGCCTCTCGAGGCCTTTGTTCAGTCCGGAGATGAAGTGCTGGCGCGTATCCGCTCGAGCGGGGCGCTGCAGCCGGCACGCGTGAGTTTCGAAGATGGCGAGACGATCGTCGATCTCGCCTATGGCGAGGAAGGGGTCTCGCCGGGACAGGCTTGCGTCTTCTATGCCGCAAGCGACGGTGGGGAGCGGCTTCTCGGCGGTGGATGGATCAAGTCCGCCGAAGGAGGAGCATGGTTGGCCAAGGATGGCTTTCGGGCGCCTGCGCAACGCGGCGCCGGAGAGGCAATTGCGGCCGGGTCGCGTTAGGGCCGGATCTCGCTCGGTCCTGCAACGTTGGAGAGGGTAGCCTTGGCCTCGAGAGCACCTGTTATGGATGTGAGTGCCGTGCGTCATGCCTATCGCCGCTGGGCGCCGGTCTATGACTTCACCTTCGGTCAGATCGCCGAGGCCGGACGCAAGCACGCGGTCAAGATCATCAATAGTCGCAAGGGCCGCGTGCTCGAAGTCGGTGTCGGCACCGGATTATCGCTGCCGTGCTACGGCAGTCATCTCACTCTGACCGGCATCGATCTCTCGCCCGAGATGCTCGACAAGGCGCGGGAGAAGGTCGAGCGCCGCGGGCTCGACAACATTGCCGGTCTGCATGAGATGGATGCCGGCGCGCTTGCTTTCCCCGATGAGAGCTTCGACACGGTGGTCGCGATGTATGTCATGACCGTGGTGCCGGAGCCCGAGAGGGTGATGCGCGAGCTCGAGCGGGTCTGTGCCGCCGGCGGCGAGGTGATCCTGGTCAACCATTTCAGCGAGGAGGATGGCTTCCGCGGCTGGTTCGAGCAGAAGCTCGCACCATTCGGCGATCTCCTCGGCTGGCGGCCTGTTTTTGGACTCGACCGGGTGCTCGTGTGCGATGATTTGCGGCTGGTCGAGCGGCGTTCTCTCCGTCCCCTCGGCTTGTTCACCATGCTTCGCTTCGTCAAGGAGCCTGGTTTTGGCGTGGCGCCGCAGGCGGCCCTTGGTGCGAGGCGACCGGCGAGGTCGAGGCAGTTCGCTCCCGTACGCCCGCGGCTGCCCGAGCCGATCAGGGTGAGGGTCAAGTGGCAGGTCGCGCGCGCGCTGGTGCATTGCCGTCGTTTGCTTGACAGCAATTATTGGCGCTCCCTATATCGGCGGCTTGCAAGCCAATCGGCGGACTAGCATCCGCCGCCTAAGCCAATGGCGGAGTAGCTCAGCTGGTTAGAGCAGCGGAATCATAATCCGCGTGTCGGGGGTTCGAGTCCCTCCTCCGCTACCAGTTCCCCTCTTTGCGTCTCCTTCACGCACGCAATTGCTCGACGAGCCACTCGGCGAGCCGCTTGCGCGCCCTGCCATGCGCGGAGCGGAGCACGCGGCCCATATTCATGAAGCCGTGAATCGTGCCTTC
>DATHCZ010000091.1:0-13362 GCA_035319265.1 Methyloceanibacter sp.
CGATTTGGTGTTGGGTGGGATCGGTGTGGGCCTTGCCGCTGCGGTAGGTCCTCGCGCGGGAGCCGCGCACGAGGAGACGGAGATGCCGGCGCCCTTCAGCACCTATGGCATCGTGCCCGGGGGCGGCATCGATCAGACCGCAAGCCTCCAGGAGGCAGCAGACAAGGCCGCGCGATCCGGTACGCCCCTCTTTCTGCCGCCAGGCGACTATACGACCACGAAGCTCGAGCTGAAATCAGGAACCGAGATCCAGGGCGTGCCAGGGAAATCCGCGCTTCGCTATAATGGTGGCGGCGCGCTGATCTCAATCGAGAACGCAGAGGGCGTTCGTTTAACTGGCCTCACGCTTGCAGGCGAAGCGAAGCCGATCGACGGCGGCGCGCTGCTCATCGCCGAGGGCGTCAAAGGTCTCAGTTTATCGGACTGCCTCATCGTCGGCAGCGCTGCGGACGGCGTCGTGCTCCGCAAAGTCTCGGGCCGCATTACCGATTGCGAGATCGGCGACATCCGCGGCGCCGGCCTCTTCAGCGAGGACGCAACGGGGCTCGAGATCGGCCATAACCACGTGCGCGACTGCGGCGACAACGGCATCCTCGTCTGGCGCTCCGCCGTCGGCGAGGACGGCACCATCGTCACCGCCAACCGCATCGAGCGCATCACCGCAAAGAGCGGCGGCAGCGGTCAAAACGGCAATGGGATCAACGTGTTTCGTGCAGGCTCGGTGATGGTAAGCAACAATCGCGTCACCGATTGCGCCTTCTCGGCAATCCGTTCCAATTCCGGCTCGAACTGTCAGATGATTGGCAATTCCTGCGCGAGACTCGGTGAGGTCGCTCTGTATGCGGAGTTTGCCTTCGAGGGCGCGGTGATTGCCAACAACATCGTTGATGACGCGGCGATGGGCATCTCTGTCACCAATTTCAACGAGGGCGGCCGGCTCGCCGTCGTACAGGGCAACCTCATCCGCAACATCTTCTTCCGCAAGGATGCCGACTCGCGCGGCGTCGGCATCGCGGTCGAGGCCGACAGCGCGGTGAGCGGCAACGTCATCGAGACTGCTCCGGGCTACGGCATCATGATCGGCTGGGGCCGTTATCTTCGCGACGTGAGCGTGACGGGCAATCTGATCCGCAATGCCCATATCGGTATCGGCGTCTCGACCGAGGCTTTGGCGGGCACGGCCCTCATCACCGACAATCTGATCACCGGCGCCAAGGATGGAGCGATCCGCGCCATGAACGGTGCGACGCCAACCGGCCCCGATCTCGCCACGGCGAGCGCCGAGGCGTATCGCAACCTCGTTGTCTCTACCAACGTCGCGCGCTAACGCGCGACTGCAAGCTCGTGAGTCGCACGCTGCAACCGCTCGCTCGGTGCGACGCGACCGACAACGCTGCCGCGCCAGTTCAGCATTTCGTCGGTGAGCTGACCGGTGAGGCTCAGCTTCGCCTCAGGCAAAAGCGCCGCGATGACCTCGGTCATGACAAGCTCCGCCGCGCGCTTCGCGCCATCGTCGATCTTCAGTGCGAGTCCTAGTCCAAGTTCCGGGAACGCCGCGCAATGCACGCCTTCGGCGCCCCCCTTGGTGAAGCAACCGGGCGCGAGAGCTCGGAGCACGATCGTGTCGAAGCGTCCCTCCCCCGCGACATGAGTGGGTTCTGAGCAACAGGCATGGAGCAGTCTCCGGGCAGCCGACGCTCGCCCAGGGGCGAGCGCCTCTCCGCTTCCGAGCCGCGCAAAACCCACGGCCAAGGCCGCGAGCGGAAGTGCGAAGGTCGGCACCGAGCAGCCGTCGATGCCCATGCGAGAGCGGTCCAACGCGACTCCGCAAGTCTCTGAAACGATCCGCGCGATCATGATCTGCACGTTATGGTCGGGGCGCTCATACCCCTTTGTCTCGAACCCAAGATGCACCGCCGTGGCGAGCATACCCGCATGCTTGCCCGAGCAATTATTGTGGATTGCGCGCGGGCGCCGGCGCGTGCTCAGGAGCTCGCGTGTTGCATCCTCGCTGATCGGCCAGTGCGCGCCGCAGGCAAGATAGCCCTCGTCGAGACCGGCCTTGGTGAGAAGGCTTCCTACCGCCTCGATATGCTCTCTGTCGCCGCTGTGAGAGGCGCAAGCGACCGCAAGTTCGTCCTCGCTAAGTGCGAACGCGTCCGCCGCCCCGCTTTCGATTAACGGCAACGCCTGCATCGCCTTGACCGCTGAGCGCGGATAGATGGGACGCTCGACATCGCCCAACGCGAGCAGAAGACATCCCTTCGGATCGGCAACGGCGATCGCGCCGGTATGGTAGCTCTCGACGAGCGAACCCCTGATCACCTCGACCAGGACAGGATTGCCGGAGGTGGAAATGCTCATACGACACCCTTGGCGTCATCGCGTCGATCAGCTTCGCGCGCGCATCGTCGTGGGGGCGCCCTCGCCTGCGAGCTCGAGGGGCACGCCGGCCGCGTGCTTGGAGGCACGGATCACGAGCGAGGTCTTCACGCTCGCAACGTTCGGCGCCGCGGTTAGCTCATGAATGATGAAGTCCTGAAACGCCCCAAGGTCGGGTGCCACGCACTTCAGCAGGAAATCGATTTCGCCCGACAACATGTAGCAGTCGCGGACGATCGAGGAGCTCCGCGCGCGCTCCTCGAAGGCGATGAGATCCGCCTCGGCCTGGCTCTGCAGCCTGATCATGGCAAAGGCGGTGACGTCGAAGCCGAGCGCCTTGTCGTTCAGGATGGCGGTGAAGCCCTTGACGATGCCCGCCTCCTCGAGCGCACGCACGCGGCGCAAGCACGGGGGCGCCGAGATGCCCACCTTGCGCGCAAGCTCGACATTGGTGATGCGCCCGTCAGCGAGAAGCTCGCGCAGGATCAGCCAATCGGTAGCATCAAGGCGCGCTCGACGCATGTGGAACCTTCCTCTCGCTCACGCGCAATTTTACGTCCTCTGAGCAAAAGAATCGAAAAGAAATTGACCCATCGACGTTCCGGAAATTCTAATCAGGACGCGGGACGCCTGCCGAGCGCAGAAAGGCGGCTCCCAGCAGCGCCGAGTCGAAAAGCCTGGGCGCGGAAAAGACCTGGATCGTCACTGCCGTAGCGGAGGCCGTCGGCCTCTCCTTCAGCCGAAGCGAGTGCGTGTCAAGGGGCGCCAATGCGGTTGCTGCCGGCGCGGCTTAAGATCCATCTTCCGCCCGATCGGCTTGCGCGCTTCACGCGCTGATGCGAGGGCGCGGTACGTCCCGTGCCCTCGAGGGCATGTTCGAAAGCTGGACCTGCGCGCCCCATCAACGACGCCAATGTCGCCTCGCCATCGGGCGGGCGCTTCACCTTGAAACGAAAAGCTAAATTTCCGATCACCAAGCCGTGCGCGTCAACCGCTTGCGCCTGACTGTCCGCGCGCTTACCTCTTGCAAACCTTCGTGACCTAAGAGGGCTACATGGCATCACGCCACGCTAAGTTGATCATCATCGGTTCGGGCCCGGCTGGCTATACGGCAGGCATCTATGCCGCGCGTGCCATGCTAAGGCCGCTTCTGATCGAGGGTCTTCATGCCGGCGGCCAGATGACCACCACCACCGACGTCGAGAACTATCCGGGTTTTCCCGATGTGATTCAGGGGCCATGGCTCATGGAGCAAATGAAGCTCCAGGCCGAACATGTCGGCACGGAGATGATCCGCGACCATATCGTCGAAGCCGATCTCGGCCGACGCCCATTTCGGCTCAAGGGAGACAGCGGCACTGAATTTACCGCCGACTCACTGGTGATCGCGACCGGTGCGCAAGCCCGCTGGCTCGGACTGCCCTCAGAACACAGGTTCAAGGGCTATGGCGTCTCGGCGTGCGCGACCTGCGACGGATTCTTCTATCGCGGCAAGAACGTGATCGTGGTGGGCGGAGGCAACACGGCCGTCGAGGAGGCTCTGTACCTTGCCAACATCGCCAGCCAAGTGATCCTCGTGCACCGCAGAGGCGTGCTCCGTGCTGAGAAGATCCTCCAGGAGCGGCTGTTCAAGAACGAAAAGATCGACATTATGTGGAACACCGAGCTCGATGAGGTGCTGGGTCAGCACGATCCGCTCGGCGTGACCGGTGTCAAGCTCAAGAGCACTCTCACCGGCGAGATCATCGAGCTCCCGATCGACGGCGTGTTCATCGCCATCGGACACACGCCTCAGAGCGACCTGTTCAAAGGCCAGATCGACATGAAGACGTCCGGCTATATCATCACTCATCCCCGCTCGACGGCGACGAGCGTGCCTGGCGTGTTCGCCGCCGGCGACGTTGCCGACGACGTCTACCGGCAAGCGGTTACCGCCGCTGGCCTGGGCTGCATGGCGGCGCTCGACGTCGAGCGTTATCTCGCCGGCATCGAGCCGGTCGCCGAAGCCGCCGAGTAGATAAGACGCCCTTTGCCCGAGAGACCGCGGAAAAAGGGCGAAATCGCTCTCCAACCTTCCCGCCTAGGGACATTGCCAAGCCACGCGCCGTCGCGATAGCTTGTGGCCCGCTGGGGGGCAACGACGCCTGGAACGGGTGGGTCCGGCGCCCTTCTTTGTGCGCGACCTGGAGGGCTAAACCTCGATGACGGACATGCGGATTGGCGTTGCGGCTTCGCTTGCTGCCGCTGTGTTGCTTGCCACCCCCGCTGCGGCGGCTCCCTGCGGAAACACGCCGGCGGGCTTCGAGAATTGGAAGGCGGTCTTCGCCAGGGAGGCACAAGGGCGAGGCGTCGGGCCACAGGCGATCTCAGCCTTGATGGGCACGACCTATTCCACCGGGACGATTAGAGCGGATCGCGGCCAACACAGCTTCAAGCTGTCGCTCGACGCGTTCATGGCAAAGCGTGGCGCTCCCGCTATCGCCGCGAAGGGCAGATCGATGAAATCCGCCAACGCCGCACTATTCAACGCCATCGAGAAGCGCTACGGCGTGCCGCCGGGACCGCTTCTCACCATCTGGGGCATGGAGACGGGGTTCGGTACCTTCATGGGCAATCAGCCGACCGTCTCGGCCGTGGCGACGCTCGCCTACGATTGCCGCCGTCCGGAATATTTCACCGACCAGCTTTACGCGGCGCTCGAGCTCGTCGATCGCGGCGTGATGAGCTCGGGCACACGCGGCGCCATGCACGGTGAAGTGGGACAGACTCAGTTCCTGCCGAAGAATATCCTGCTCTACGGCGTCGACGGCGACGGTAACGGCGTTATTAATCTGAACACCAAGGCTGACGCGCTCGCGTCAACCGCGAACTTCCTCAAAGGTCATGGCTGGATTCGCGGTGCCGGCTATCAGCCTGGCGAGCCGAACTTCGCGGCAATTGAGGGTTGGAACGCAGCCGGAGTCTACCAGCAGACGATCGCCATCGTCGGCAAGCGCATCGACGGGAATTGATCCGCGGCGCTGGTGCCGCGCGTCGAGCAACCGTCTTTGCCCTCAGGACTTGGCATCGCGCACGCCTCTTGCAAGAGTCCTCAGTACGCCACCGCGAGACGGTCCGCGCATGACCGGCGTCTCCTCGCTCTGCTCGGCCGTCTCACTATCCGCTGGCCCAAGGGCTTGACGCGTGCGATAGGGCATGGCGAAGCCGTTGGCGGTCGCTACGGCACAGGTGATGACATCCCGATGTTCCCGCATGGTCTCCTCCTTGTTTTGCTGACAAACTCGGCTGGAGCCACGCGGGTTCCCGTGCTCGCGGCAGCAAACCACCTCGGCCGATAGCCTCATGGCACCACTCCTCGCCTCGGACATTCTCAAGCGCTACCGCGTGACGACTGGAAGCGGGTTCAAGCTCGCGCGCTTCGACCCCTCCGACCACTGCGGGCTCGATATCGAGAAGGACGAGGCCAAGGCGCTCCTCGCCGACGGCGTGAAGCGGCTTTCGGATCTTCAGGAGCGGCTCTACGCCGAGCACCAATGGTCGATTCTCGTGGTGCTTCAGGGGCTGGACGCCGCCGGCAAGGACGGCGTCATCAAGCACGTGATGTCTGGCGTCAACCCGCAAGGCTGCGAGGTCCACCCCTTCAAGCAGCCGAGCCCTCTCGAGCTCGACCACGACTTCCTGTGGCGCGCGGCAATCGCGCTGCCGCGGCGCGGACATATCGGCATCTTCAACCGTTCTTACTACGAGGAGGTCCTCGTCGTGCGCGTGCACAAGGAGATTCTCGACAAGCAAGACCTGCCGCCGAAGCTCATCACCAAGAACATCTGGAGCGAGCGTTACGAGGACATCAAATGCTTCGAGCGCCACCTCGCGCGTAACGGCACCGCTCTGATCAAGGTCTTCTTGAATGTGTCCAAGAAAGAGCAGCAGAAACGTTTGCTCGAGCGCATCGACGATCCGGCCAAGCAGTACAAGTTCAATGCCGGCGACATCGGCGAGCGCCAGCGCTGGGACGAATATCAATCGGCTTATGAGGAGATGATCGGCGGGACCGCAACCGAGGATACCCCTTGGTATGTCGTTCCTGCAGACCAGAAATGGTTCACCCGCATCGTGGTCGCGGCAGCGATCGTGGAGCGGATCGAGGCGATAAACCCGCGGTTCCCCACCCTCAGCGAAGAGCAGTTGCGCGCGCTCGCGGGTATTCGCGCAGGGCTCATCGCCGATTGATGTGGAGTGGCGACGGCACCGAATCTACGCTACCTGCTTGACCTGTGACTGACCAAAAGACCCAGGACTCCGGGGACAAGGGACAATCCTCAAAGGCGCTTGCCCAGTCGCTGGGCAAGTTGATCGCACTCGCCCTCGTTGTGATCGTAGCGCTCCTCATAGAGCATTATTGCAGCTACAAGCCCCCGGCCTTTGGACCCGACGCCAAAATCGCGGCAATCGATGGCGATACGCTTCGCGCCGGCAACGGCGATCAGTACCGCATCTTCGGCATCGACGCGCCCGAGCTGCATCAAACCTGTAAGGATGCGAGCGGCAAATCCTGGCTCTGCGGGCGCGCGGCAAAAGCTAAGCTGACCACGCTGATGAAGCCTGGCGGCGTGAACTGCGAGGCGCGCTCGAACGACAGCTATGGACGCATCGTTGCGGTCTGTAGCGCTCAAGGCACCCCCGATCTCGGTGAAGCGATGGTGCGGGCGGGCTACGCCGTCGATCTCGGCGGAGAGGCCGGCAATTCCTATCAGGCCGCGGAGGCCGAGGCGAAGGACGCGAAGCGCGGCATCTGGCGCGGGACCTTCGACCGCCCCTCTGATTGGCGTCAAGCCCATCCTCGCGAGGATTGAGCGGGACGGACGGTCGCTTAGATCAGTCGCAGAGGCCGATGAACTCGAAAGCCATGTCACGGCAGAGATAGCGGGCGTCGTCCTCGCTGTCGGCCTCGATCACCACGCGCACCGTCCCCTCGAGAGCACAAAACCGCACGCGCGGCAGGGCGCGCCTGAGCCGGGTGCTCGGCATTTTCACGGCACCGACGGCTACGTGAGCCCGCATCCGCTCGGCAGCGATCCTCGCCATAGCAAATCCTCATAAACCCACGCCTGAGTTCTTGTTCTGTTCTCCCATGATTCGGAGCACCTTCGCAAGGCCGGAAGCGGCTGAAGCACGACATAAGCGAGAATATCCGTTTGACGGGGCGAAGGGCCTAGCCGACCGCCGCTTCTTTAGGCCGTGCCGCAAGGATTGCCGCAAGCTCGTCGAGCGTTGCGATCGTATCGCGCAAGGCCGCAGCCACCTGGTCCTCGCTATCGGCTTCGACCGCCGGCCGATCGTCGACGAAGAGATAGCCTTCGAGGATCTCGAGCGCCCGTTCCATCGAGGAAACCGCCTCCTCGTTCTTCTTGATGTGGTCCTTGCTCGAGCGCTCGTGCCAATCGAGCACGCGGGCGAGCATGTTGTCGGCGCCCTCCGCCTTACGCCTGACCCGCGCGCGCAGCTTCGCCGTGCGCTCGATGGCCCTGCTCTGCTCGGCGATGCTCGCCTGCCGCCGCGCGATATCGTCGCGGATCGACTGTTCGATCAGGGTGCCGATATCGAGCTCAGACAACTCGGTTTCGGCATAGATGATGAGCCCAAGCTTCTGCGCGATGACCTCGACCGCGCTCCCGTCGAAATTGTTAGGCTTGGCCGCCTCGATCTCGCCGGTCGCGTCGTATTTCTCGCGGCGGCGTTCATCCGACAGCACCTCGTGCGCCACCGTGAGGGCGCTGAATGCTTCAGCCGATCCACCTTTGTCGGGATGGGAGATTTTGGCCTTGCGCCGATAGGCCTTACGCACTTCCTCCTTGGTCGCACCCCGCTTGACGCCCAAGAGGCGATAAAGATCGATCATAGATTTCCCCCGAACGTACTCTTCCCTCAAGGGATAACGCGCAAGACCAACTGTCGGGTTCAGTTGTGGCCAAAATTTAGCGAGGGCGTGGGTTTCGCGTGACCTGCGCACGGGCCTCCGCTCCCCTCCCGCAGGGCAAATGTGTATGCTGCAAAAAGCGGCAGACAGGCCCGGGAGGCGAACCCAACAGGCGGACTGGCAACCGAGTATGAGGGATACAATGACGCGTCTCATTCTTGCTCTCGTATTTTGCGGATTTGCGCTCAACGCGGCTCAGGCAGCCGAATCAGAGGGGCGCAGGATGCTTATCTTCGCCATTTATGGAGCCTCCGGTACGACCGGCAGCGCGGCAACAACCACCGTAGTCGACTTCACGACCATGGTTGCCTGTCGCGAAGCGCGGATCGCTTTGCAGCACGACGAGCAACTTAAAGCGCCGGGGTTCCACGTCTTCGCGACGTGCGTCGAGCCATGATGGGCCTGCGCTCAAGTAGCGAAGCGGTAGCGCATGAATGATGCGCGCGGCCGCTTTGCGTTCGCGGCTAGAGCTGATGAGGGCTTAGTGTCGGATTTTGACGTTGCTTTATCGGTAGCGCTCGGCATCGGACTCGCCGCGGCGACTGGGTTCCGCGTGTTCTTGCCGATGCTCGTGGTGAGCATTGCCGCCAATACCGGCCATCTCCCGCTCGCCGAGAGCTTCGCCTGGCTCGGCACGCCCTCTGCCCTGATCCTCCTCGGCGTCGCGGCGGTGGCCGAGATCCTCGGCTATTACCTTCCGGGCGTCGACAATCTGCTCGACACTTTGGCGACGCCGGCCGCACTCGTGGCCGGCACGGTCGTTTCCGCGGCCGTCATTACCGATCTCCCACCGATGGTGAAATGGGCGACGGCGATCATCGCCGGCGGCGGCGTCGCGGGCCTCATCCAGAGCACGACGGCGCTGCTGAGAGCAAAATCCACGGTGTTCACCGGCGGTCTCGGCAACCCTGTCGTCGCCACCACCGAGCTTGGCGGCTCGCTGCTCGTTTCGATTCTCGCGCTTGCCGCACCGCTGATCGCGCTGCTGCTCGTCGTGCTGTTCTTGTGGCTCGCGCTTCGCCTCCTGCTCCGCCTTACGCGCAAGGAACGGCCTTCGCCTGACTAGGCGTGGTTCATCGCCTCGCCGCGCTTTGCGCGCGAGGTCATGTCAAAGAGCAAGCTCGCCCTCGGTCTCGTCCCGAGGGGGATGGCGCGCCGAAAAGCGCAAACCTATGGTGTCCGCGATCCTTTCGGACCACGGCGGGCGCCTCTCGGCGCGCCAATCTCGGCGTCTTTACGACGACGGGCCGCGCTTCAGCTGAATACGACGCGCATTCAGCCTTCGAGCCAGCTCCTGGCGGGGTCTCGTAGTGGACCCGGGCGGAGCCCCTGTCGCCGCCCGAGTGCTCGACGTGCATCGTCAGCTCGCGGGCGCCGCCCCTCATCCCGCTCTCACGAACGCCTCATGATCGCGCCCTTTGACTGGACGAGGTGGAGCAATGCTACGCGAGGTTCGGGGCGCGGGGATAAGTTAGCTTCGCGTTTTGGCTGTGCCTAACGAGATGCCTGACGGCCTAGCCGCACGACGAGCGTCAATGCAAGAAGGTCCAATAGCGGCTTCCGCCCGTCATGAGGGGCGACAGCCGCGGGCGCTGCTCCGGCCGCTTACGAAGAAGGATGAGATCGCGAAGATCCCCCAACACCGAGGTCGAGTCGGCGAAATAGCTGTGACCGATGAAATCGGTCCTGATACCGCTCGCGTCGATCGTATCGAGCCCGGGCGCGATGGTCACGCCTCCGCCTGCGTCCCCGGCGCGGGGATAGCCCGCGAACGTCTTGGACGCGATCAGCGCGTAATCGCCTGACGAGGCATACATCGTCGCCGAGCGCGTCGGGCTGAAGATCTTGGGTGCGATATCGCGCCTGAATGTATCGGCATCGATGTCAGGGGCGGCGAAAACGATCTCCTTGAACTTCGGGCGTATCGCCGGGTCCTCGGCCACGAGCTCCTTGAGCGCGCCCGCGAGCACGCGCGAGCCCATGCTGTGGGCGATCAGGAAGATATTGTCGGCCTGCGATTGCTTGGCAAACTGCTCAAGGAAATTCTTGAAGTCGAGCACGGCCCATTCGGCGTTAGTCTCGTCGACCTTGTATGAGGCATAGCGTGCCTGCGACGGCCAGCTATAGAACACCGGCGCGCCGTCGAAGCCGAGATCGTATGCGAGCTGCGCCGTGCGCCGTGCCGCGTCGGCGAAGGTCACGTTGTAGCCATGCACGAAGATGAACGCGTTCTTGCCGGGCGAGGCACGCACTCTGGCAGTCACATCCTTGTAGAAATTCGCCTGATCGGTCTCGTTCACCGACAGCAGCACCACAAAATTTTCCGGATCGTTGCTGAACTCGAGCCGCCATATCGACGGAGTCTCGAGCTCACCCATGCGGTGATCCCTCGGAATGCTCACGGTGCAGAAACCCAATGAGAGATCGCCACGATCTCCGGCGAAAGTCTTGGCCGGATCGGAACTCGCCGTCTTCGCGCGATCAGTAGCGTAATACACTTTGACGACCGCGTAGGACGGTTGCTCGATGATCATGAAATGCGGCTCGGGCGACTTCTGATGGATCGCGTGGATCCTGGCCCGAATCTGATCCGCCTCGGCCTTGCGGCCAGTTGCGTCGTACAGGCCGGCGAGAGCTTCGAGATTGCTGACGATCTCTGGGCTATCCGGCCCGAACGCCTTCTCGCGGATCGCGAGCGCGCGCTTGAAGGCGGCCTCGGCGTCCTGATAGCGGCCTTGCGCCTGATAAAAATAGGCGAGTGGCACAAGGGCGTCGGCCACCAGCAGATTGTCCGGACCGAGTGCCGCCTCGCGGATGGCAAGGGCCTGCTTGAACAACCTCTCCGCATCGGCGGGACGCGACTGAGACGCGTAGAGCTGGGCAAGCAGGAGAAGCGCCGGCGCGAAGTCCGGTTGATCTTCGCCGTACCGTTCCTTGGCGAGTTGCACGTAATGCTCGGCTAGCGCGACGGCTTCCGCCTGCTTGCCGCCCGACCGCAAATCCTGGATCTGGCGTCGAAGAGCCTCGAACTCGTCCGAGCCAAGCGCCGTCTCGTGGATGGCTTTCGCGCGTTTCTCCAGCGCCTCGGCTTCGGCGGTGCGTCCTTCTCTGCGGTAGAGATTGGCGAGGTTGCTCAGGCTCGTGGCAACCAGCGGGTGATCGGGGCCGAACGCCGCCTCGCGGATTGCGAGCGCACGTTTCAGCGGTGGCTCCGCCTCGGCAAAGCGACTTTGCGCCTCATAGAGCGACCCGAGCCAAGTGAGTGCCGTTGCGAATTCGGGGTTCTGGTCCCCGTAGCGCTGCCGCACAAGATCGACGTAACGCTCGGCGAGTGGAACGGCTGCCGCGATTTTGTTTTCGCCGTAGAGCCGCTCGATCTCGTGGTTCATCCGGTCGAGATCGTCGGTGCCTTGCGCTCTCGCGCGCCCACCGATCGCCGCGGCGGCAAAGAGCGCGACGATCAAAAGAAAAACCACTGCGGGCGCGGTCCGCAAAGCCATGCCGCGCCTACAGTGGTTTGCACTCATGTCCGCCTCCGGGGCGGGTCTTTCCCCGCGACGGAAACTTATGCCGCCTTCGCGTAGTACGACTTGAGCTGGCCCATCACCTTCTGCTTGTCGAACTCGGCGCCCATGGCAAGCATGGCGTCGGCGAAGCGGCTCACGATCTCGCCGATTTGCTCGGGTGAGAGCTGATTGAGAATGCCGATGCGGACCTGCACCGGCTCCGAAAGCGTCGGCCAAATGCCGAAGCCCTGCGCACGCGCCCCCTGCACGAGGTCCTTCTCCTTGCCGCGGAGCTTGCCGGGCAGATTGCACACGACGAGGCTCGGCATGTTCGAGGTGACCTCGCAGCCCATAGCCTCGACCGCCTGGCGCAGCGCCTTCTCGTGATAGGCATAGTCCGAGGCCTTGCGGCGCCGGCCGTAGCCGAGAATGATGCGGAGCGCCTCGTGGAACGCGGCCACCGCGTAGCAGGAATGGGTCTGGTGATAGGCCGGCGCCCCGTCCTTGCCGTCGATGATTCCCCAGTGGCGCGCATCGAGGATCGGGTGGTGCACATAGCTGCGGCAGCCGCGCTTCCTCACCATCTCGATCGCCTTGTCGGTGAAGCTGACCGGCGCATAGGTGAGCGGGAGCGACAGCACGCCCTTCTGCGGACACGACGCCCAGGCCACGATGCCCGGATAGTCGTCGATATTGAAGTCGCCGACGCCGAGACTCGACACGGCGTCGCAGATGCCCATGACCCCGTGCTTGAGGCAGGCGTCGTTGAAGCCCTTGAGGTCGTTGACGCGGCCTGATCCGGTCTCCCAATGCGCCATGAACGCCCACATTGGCTTGTGTTGGGCGAGCGCCTTGTCGACGATCTCGCCGGTGACCGACTGGCCGTGCGGGGTCTCGACGACGGTCACGCTCTTCGGCTTCGGGTTGAGGGAATCGGCCGCCAACTCCTCGGCGGTCGAAGCCTTCATGCGGATAGTGAGACTGTCGATGCCCGAGAAGGTCCCGTTGGGGAAGGCCACCACCTTGTCGCCCGGAAGGATCAGGGAAAGCACGCAATCGAGCCCCGAGAAGCCCGTGCCGGCGACGCCATAGGTGTAGACATTCTTGGTGCCCCACAGCTCGCGCAGCATTTCCTTGGCCTCGATCATGCCGCGCAGCACGTCCTTCTGCATGTGGTCGGCCACGCCCGTCTTGGCGAAGCGCTCGAGCACGCGCGGGTCGGTGTTGCCCGGCCCTGGGCCGGCGGCAAGGGTCTCAGGGATGTCAAGCTGGGGATAGATCTTCGTCATTGGAACGCTCCGGATGGTCTAATGGTCTGCGCACAAGAATTCGGCACATTCGTCTAGCGAGCCGCGCGAAAAGGGGCAAGGGCAACGAGACAGCAAATCATCCCTAGGCTGCCTTGGCGCCCCGGCCAGCGAGCACCTTGTCTGCCTCCTTGCCGATCAGCTCGGCGAGATGGTCGAACTTGGCGTTGAAGGTGCCGACGCCCGAGGT
>DATHCZ010000092.1:0-6175 GCA_035319265.1 Methyloceanibacter sp.
AAAGCCCTAGTTCTTGGCGATAATCTTGGCGCCTTGATAGCCCGCTTGCGTCACCTTCGCCAGGGCTGCTTCGGCCGCGGCACCGTCGGGAAACGGTCCGACCCTGACACGGAAATAAACATTTCCGCCTGTCTCGATCTCAGCCAATTCGACCGGCGCGACCGATGCAAGCAGGGCCCTAGCCTTATCGGCGTTTTCCCGGCTCTTGAACGAGCCGGCCTGGATCAAAAAACCGCCCGCCAGTCTAGTCTGCTTTGCCGGTTGCGGAAGCGAGCCCGTGGCCACGACTTGCGGCCTCTCAGCGACCCGCGGGCTTGCCTGCCAATAAAGCGGGGCGTCGAACGGTGCGGCCTCCGCCCCCTTCGGCGGAGAGACGATCGTCCAGCCATAGGATGCGGCGTTTGGCTGTGCGGTCGCGGGCGTCGCGGCAGCCGACTGAACGGGTGCTGCTTCCCTCCACGGAGCTTGCAGAATTTCCGGGTTCTCCGGCGGCAAGCTTGCTATGTTGATTGCCTGTCGCTCGCCCTTGGCTGTGCGCCCCTTCGCCGCGACCTGCATCCACCTCTGACTTGCCAAGAATTTCTGCTCGTATCGGTCGTCGCCGTTGAGGGGCGCGCGACCGAGATATTTGACGCGAACGAGCGCCGTCCCATCGCTCTGGAAGCCGAGGACCTCGGCCGAGCGGCGCGAGAGATCCATGATCCGGTCATTGGCATAGGGTCCACGATCGTTGACGCGCACGACGATCGACCGCCCGTTGGTGAGATTGGTGACCTGCGCATAGACCGGAAGCGGCAGCGTGGGACTTGCCGCTGAGAGCCGATCCATGTCGTAGATCTCACCGTTGGCCGTGCGGCGTCCGTGGAACAGCTCGCCGTACCACGAAGCCCTGCCGACCCGGTTGTAGCCAGGCTCGTCGCGTGGCGTGTACCACATGCCGCCGACCTGATAGGGCTTGCCGAGCATGTAGACACCGCCGCCCTTTGGTACCGGTTGGCCGAGAGGGATGACGCGCTCGCCGAGGCGTTCGCCATCTCCCCCACACGCGGCGACGAAGGCGCCAAAGCTTGCGATGAGCGCGAGCGCAAGACCCAAGCGGACACGAGCCGAAAGACCCGCATGCACGCTCGCGCCGCCCGCTTCCCTCGCGGGCTTACGCTCCACCACCACGCTCAATCTCGGGCCCCCCGAAAGGGCTTACGCAACGCGCCGACAGGCCTCGTTGGCGAAATGAGGTCCACGCAGCGGCGCGCGCTGTACTGTCGATCCAAGAGGGTTAGGAAAAGATGAAACTAGGACCGCCGGCCTGTCGTCGCGCCAATCGCATCGAGCGCGGCGGCGACGACGCGATCAAGCGGAAGCGCGGCGTCGATGACCCCAAAACTTTGCGGCCCGATCTCGTAGCGGAGCTGCTCCTCGACCACAGACGGCGTCGCGTCTGACACATCGCCCGTCCGCTCGGCCACCCTCGCCCGCATCATCGCGGCCGGCGCTTCGAGCCAAAGCCCTGTAAAACAAGCGTTTTGTTGCACAGCGACAGCCTCGATCGCCGCGCGCTCTTCCGGCTTCGCGTGCACCGCATCGACGATCACACTCCTTCCGGCCCTGAGCGCAAGCCGCGCGCGCTTGCGGCAGATGGCATAGATTTCGTCAGAGATTTCAGGCGCATAGGCGCGATCGGGAAGCCGCGTATTCGCCGCCACGCCGAACAGGCGCTTGCGCTCGACGTCGCTGCGCACATGGACCGCGCCGGGAAAGGCGCCAATTCGGCGCGCAATCCGCCTTCCAACGGCGGACTTTCCGCTCCCCGATAGTCCGCCAATGGCGATGAGCTGCGCACGATCGGCGGACGCAATGAAGCTGCACGCAAGCTCGAAATAGGCACGCGCCTCCTCACGCGCCTGCGCCTTGGCCACCTCCTCACCTTTATCCCCGCGCAGCAGCTCGACCTTCGCCCTGATCATGGCGCGCATCGACAAGAACAGCGGCAGCGCGGAAAGCCCGAGCAGGTTGCCGGTGCTCCCCTCGATGTCGAGATAGGCGTTGAGGACGTCATTCGCGTGAGCCCGAAGCCCGCGCTTGCCGAGATCCATGAGCAGGAAGGCGAGATCGTACAGCACGTCGATCGTGGCGAGAGAATCGTCGAACTCGATGGCGTCGAACAGGACCGGCTTGCCCGCGATCTCGACGATGTTGCGCAAGTGAAGATCGCCGTGGCAGTGACGCACATAGCCTCCGCTCGCCCGGGCTTCGAGCAGCGGCGCGACCGCGGCAAGCGCGTCCCGGCTCGCCTTTGTGAGCCGAGCCGCCTCCGCCGGCGGAAAGAGATCGCAGTTGGCGGCAAGCACCGATTGATTCTCGGCGAGCACGCCGTCGAGCGGCAAGACCGCCTGCCGGGGCGTCAGGCACCGGTCGGCAATGGCGTGAAAGGCGGCGATCGCCGCGGCCAGCGGACCCATCGCCGAAACCTCGAGACGCCCCTCGACGGCCATGCGCTCATAGAGGCTCGCCTGATCGAATCGGCGCATGCGAAGCGCCCACTCGACCGCCTCTCCCGCGCCCCCAAGCCGAAAAAGCCCGCCGGACGCGAGGGTTATGGGCACAAGATCAAGATAGAGATCAGGTGCGGTCCGCCGATTGATGCGAAGCTCATTGAGACAGGCCTGGTGCCGGAGCGCCACAGTAGAAAAATCGAGAAACGGGTATTTCACCGCGCGTTTCACTTTGTAGGCGAAGGACCCGGCCAGAAAAACGCTGGAGGCATGGGTGTCGATGCGCTCAACGGTTGCCGGGTGATCGGGATAGGCTCCAGGCAGAGCCATGAAACTCAACACTTTCTTCTGATCGTCTTCGCCCTCTGCCATGACGTTAACCATGTCCGCCGAATCGCGTGCCCACTCTGCCACAGGACCTTTGAAAATATTCAGAAAACGGCCCGCGGCCCTTGCTGGCTAAGGGTTAACTGGCTAACGTTCTCCGCGGGAGGGGCGGCTTTGCGGTATCAACCGCGGACCGCCTCGAAAGAAAGGCCGAGCGGTCAAGTCATGACGGGGTGGATCAAGTGGGCGATCGCGCTCGCGATCGTCGCTATCGTCGCGAGTGCGACCACGCCGTCTTTTGCTCAAGGAACATCGAGCGTTGCCGTGCAGCGGCTTGGACCGCCCGACGTCGAGGCGCGCCGCGAATCTTTGCTCAAGCAGATGATCGCGCGGCCTAACGATCTCGACCTCGCCTTCGAATACGCGACACTCTCGTCTCAGGTCGGCGACTACGAGGGCGCCATCTCGACGCTCGAGCGCATGCTGATCTACGCGCCGAACACGCCGCGTCTCCAGCTCGAGCTCGGCGTCCTCTATTACCGGATCGGCGCCTACGAGGTCGCCCGCTCCTATTTCGCGCAAGCGCTCGCCAATCCCAAGATCCCGCCCGAGATCGCTAACCAGATCAAGCTCTATCTCCAGCAGCTTGCCCTCACCGCCGACCCGCCGCCCTTCTCGGCGACGATCTTCTCGGCCATCCGCTGGGAGAGCAACGCCAACGCCGGCCCCGGCACGCAGAGCGTGACGCTGAACGGCATCGACTTCACCATCGACGAGCAGTCGGTCGGCAAACCAGGCTGGAGCGCGCTCAATATCGGCACGCTGCACTACAATTGGAATCTCAAGCAAGGCGACCGCATCGAGCTCGACGCCCTCGCCTACTCGACCGCCTATTTCGAGAACCAGCTTCAGAATGTGAGCCTCGACTTCTTCGAGCTCACGCTTGGCCCGAGCTTCAACCTGAAGCGCTTTAGCCTCGACAACTCGCGCGGCTACATCTACGCCATCGGCGATCTCGCTTATCTCGGCTACGACTATTATTTCAGCGCGCCCGGCGCCGGCGTGCGCTTCCTGAGCTTTGCCGCCGAGAAGAGCGTGCTCGATGCGCGCATCGAGACGCGCGACCGCGAGTTCAACGATACCTCGGACTTTCCCACCAACTCGCTCCGCACCGGGTGGCAAACCCGGGCCGGCATCACCTATTCCTATTATCTCACTCCAGGCTTCGTGCTCACCACGCAAGCCTACGCCCAGCGCGAGGCGGCCAAGGCAGCCTTCTACGCCGACGACGAGATCGCGGTTTCGGGCGGCTTCGCCTGGACCTTCAACAATCCGCTGTGGCAGGCGCAATATCCCTGGACGTTCCAATGGGGCGCTGGCCTCGTTCGGCGGGACTACGACGAGCCCGATCCGACCATCAACGTGAACGAGGCCGAGGTCGATCACGTGTTCTGGACCCGCGGCGCAATCGTTCTGCCGGTGGCAGAAACCTGGGCTTTGGTGCCCCAGGTCGAGTATCGCGACCAGGAATCGAATTATGATATATATGCGTTCACCGATTTGACGGCTCTGGTTGGGGTCCAGAAGAGGTTCTGAGGGATGACAATGGGCGCCTCCTCAACACGTCTGCGGTTCTCCTCTCCCCCGTGGGGAGAGGGAAAATGGAGCAAGCTCACCGCGCGGTTGCTTGGACTATGTCTTGGTTTCGCGGCGATCGGCGCCGCTCATGCCGACAAGGTCGGCGTCGCCGCCGCCGTCAATCCCGATGCCTTCTCGAGTCTCTCCGGTTCGCCGCAGACCCAGCTCAATATCGGCAAGTCGATCTTCTTCAATGAGCGCATCAACACCACGACCAGCGGCCTGGTGCAGGTGCTCCTGGTCGACGGCTCGACCTTCACCGTCGGCCCGGGCTCGGACCTCGTCATCGACAGATTCGTCTACGACCCCAATAAGAAGTCGGGCGAGGTGGTCGCCTCCTTCTCCAAGGGCGTGATGCGCTTCGTCGGCGGCAAGATCTCGAAGAACGAGGGCGGCGTCGTCGTGAACACGCCCTCAGGCGCGCTCGCCATCCGCGGCGGCATGTTCCAGACCAACGGCAAGGTCTACTCGTTCCTGTTCGGCGAGAACATGACGCTGACCGGCAAGAACGGGCAGCAATACACCGTGTTCCAGCCCGGCAACTCGATCGACACCTCAGGCGGCACGCCGACGATCAGGCCGACGACTCAAGCCGACATCAATTCCGTCATGGCACAGCTCACCAATGGCAACACGGGCGGCGCCACGACCACGACCCAAGGTCCCCCCAGCAAAAGCTGGTCGAGACGATTAACCTGCAAGACCTGATCCACCGACACCCAAATCAACGGTGACATCAACAATCAGGAGAAGCAGGACATAAACAATGCGATTCCCCCAGGAACCCCGGACGTGCCAAGCGGACCAACCGGCACGCCGGACACGCCGGGCACGCCAGACAACCCGCCGCCGCCCATACATGTCAATGCGCGAGTGCTGTCGCCGCCGAATGTCTACACGGCATATGGGATCCCTTTGGACAACCAGGGCGACGATCACCACCTCCTTGGTGGGGATGACCGCCCAGAGGTCAACGCCGATGACTTCATCTGGACGTTCAACCTGGGTCCTGATCGCTTGCAGGCCACCGTCACCGGCCTCATCGACGGCTCTAACGACTTCCAGCCTGCCACGATTGATCTTCCGGCCACGTTCCCCTTGTCCCAATGCTCGGACGGCGTTTGCGCGATCAACCTTTCCGACAACGCTTCGCTCAGCCAGGCGGGTCAGACGACGCAATACACTGGTCTTTCCGTCTTGAAGCCGAACTTTTTCGCTTATGACATCGTCGCCGCGACCAATCTGGACTCAAACAATCACCCCGACAGGCTGCTCGCGTTCGGCGGCACGGGCTACACTTTCGCCGCGCCGAGCGGCAAGATCTATAGCTTCGCGCTGACTCCCGACATCTTGGAAGCCGGCGCTTTCGGGCCTTTCGCCTCAAGCAATTCTTCGCCGGTGGCGTCAGCGTTCGTTGGATTGAACTCTTACGAAAATTCTGACCACGTAAGTCAGGGAATCGGCTTCGTCTCGCCCTTGGTTCTCCTCGAGAAGGACAACGCCGGCGCCTCCGATCAAAGTCAAGTTTGGCTCCAGACAAGTTTCTTCGTGGGGAAAGGCGACAACCAAGGCTCGTCCTTCATCAACGTCTCGCTTGGCAACTGGAACGCACAAGACGGCATCACCGGCTCTCGGCGTGGCGGCTCGATCGTGTTGGGTGGTGAGGAGTCCTCGCCTCAGACCTTTAGCTTCAGCGGCGACATCGCGAGTCTCGCTGG
>DATHCZ010000093.1:0-4289 GCA_035319265.1 Methyloceanibacter sp.
TAGACGCCGACGACAGTGATTACTGGATGCCCGCTTTCGCGGGCATGACGCTAAGTCTCAGCTCCTGATGAAGCCGACGATGTCCTTGGTCTTGGCGAGGATCGGGTCGGCGATGGCGTGAGCGCGGTGCGCGCCGTCGGCCAGGATGCGGTCGATCTCGACCGGGTCGGCCATGAGCCGCCGCATTTCGTCGCCGATCGGGGTGAGCTTCGTCGACGCAAGCTCGGCAAGTGCCTCCTTGAATTTAGAGAAGGGTGCGCCGCCGAAATCGCGCAGCACCGCGTCCTTCGACGTCTCGGCAAGGCCGGCGAAGATGCCGACGAGGTTGTCGGCCTCGGGCCTCGTTTCGAGCCCCTTCACCTCTGACGGCAACGGTTCGGGATCGGTCTTGGCCTTCCTGATCTTCTTGGCGATGGCGTCCGCGTCGTCGGTCAGGTTGATGCGCGTCATGTCGCTCTCGTCGGACTTCGACATCTTTTTCGTACCGTCGCGCAAATTCATCACACGGGTGGCGGGGCCGGTGATGAGCGGCTCGGGCAGCGGGAAGAAGCCTTCGGCATAACCCTCGCGCGCGATCGTCTTGGCGAAGTCGTTGTTGAATTTCTGGGCAATGTCCCGAGCAAGCTCGAGATGCTGCTTCTGGTCCTCGCCGACCGGAACACGGGTAGCGTGATAGAGCAGGATGTCTGCCGCCATCAGGTTCGGATAGACATAGAGACCGGCTGATGCGTTCTCGCGATCTTTGCCGGCCTTCTCCTTGAACTGGGTCATACGGTTCAGCCAACCGATGCGCGCCACGCAATTGAAGATCCAGGCGAGCTCGGCGTGGCCCGACACTTGGCTCTGATTGAACACGATGTGGCGCTCAGGATCGATGCCCGAGGCGATGAAGGCGGCCGTCACCTCGCGCGTGTTGCGGCTGAGCTCGTCGGGGTCCTGGAACACGGTGATGGCGTGGAGGTCGACCACGCAGTAGAGGCAATCATGCTCGGCCTGGAGCGCCACGAATCTGGTGATGGCGCCGAGATAATTGCCGAGATGCAGATTGCCGGTCGGCTGCACGCCGGAGAAGACGCGGGTCTTGGTCTTGGTCTTTTGCATCGCTTGGCCCTTTGGTCCCCGCGGGTTATGGCGTGGCCGAAGGGCTGGCGCAAGCGTTCGCGAAAAGGATGCGGCGCCATCGAGGGCGACGGCGCCGCTATTTAAGGTCGCTTGGGTTGCTACTTCCGGATGGCTACATTTTTTCCGGCTACTCGACGGGCGAGTGGCCCATGTCATGGTCCATGGTGCAATAGTTGTACTGGTCGAGGCACTCTAACTGGCAATCCTTCTTGTCGGTGCAGTAGTTGCTCTTATAGAGGCAATGCGAGAGCTTGCTGTGGCACTTCTTCGAGGCGAAGGCCGGCGTGGTCAAAACACCGAGGCTGGTGAGGGCGAGTGCAATGATGGAGGCTTTCTGCATGGTCAACTCCTTAGGGGGTTTGCTGCGTCAGCCGCGCATCCTTCGACGGCGGTTGGGGGCGCATGTAGGGCTCAGAGCTGGCTGCGTCCCCCTCCGGTGGGAGGGGAAATAAGCCTGCCCGGAATTCAGGATCCCGTGACGGCGATACGCCGCCGCCGCTAGCGACGGCGCCGCCATTTTCTAAGCCGCCTTGGTTGCCTCTTTCGGATCGTCGCGGGCGATGACGGTGGTAACCACGGGGAAGATCTGGTCGCCCGGCATGCCGACGCGCCGTGCGTGTTCGCGGATCGATTCGGGATCTCGCGCCTGATAAATGCACACCGAACCGAACCGGCCATCGGGCTCCTTGACCACGTAGCTGCGGATCCAGCGCACGCGGTCCGACATCTCATCGTTGCCGATTCTGGCCGACTTGGCGCCGATGGCTTCGACTTCCTTGAGGCTCGCCCAAGCGCTCGGGCGACGAATGACATAAAGATCCATGAGACTTTCTCCTGGCGTTGCTGCGATCGCCGCAGGTCTTTAGGAACGCGGCGTGTCGGCGTAGCTACGTTCCGCGCTCGGCAATGCCAATGATCGAGCGTCCGCAGTACTTGACCGGGCGTCCGGATTTTCTACTTGCCCACGCTGACGGCTTGGCGCAGTCCTTCGCCGCACGCCTTCTCCATCTCGCGGATCTGATCGGCGATTGAGACGGTCCGCTCGGCCATGGAAAGATGCAATCGCTCGACCATGCGGCCTTCGACCACGATCACCCCCATGCCTTTGTTCTCGGGTCTGGCGAAGGCGGCGATGATTTTGCGCGACCACTCGACCTCTTCCTCGGTCGGGGAGAAAATCTCGTTGCAGGGACCAACTTGGCTTGGATGGATCAGCGTCTTGCCGTCCATGCCGAGCGTGCGTCCGCGCTCGCACTCCTCGCGCAGACCGATCTCGTCCCTGAAGTCGTTGTAGACGCCGTCGAGAATGTCGAGCCGATAGGCGCGCGCGGCAACGAGCGTCATGGCGAGCCACGGTATGACGGCAACACGGTCGTGAAGCGCACGTGCGCGCGATTCCTTGAGGAGATCATTGGTGCCCATCACAAGGCAGCACAGCCTGTTCTCCTCGTGAACCGCCGTCGCGGCGATGGTGCGCGCATTCAGGATCGCCATCGGCGTCTCCATCATCGCCCATAGCCTGATCTTCTCCGGCGCATGCACGCCTTGCAGAATCTTGGCGGCACTGATGATGTCGCCGGGATGCACGACCTTAGGCACGAGGATGGCATCGGGCTCGGCCTCGCAGGCGGCGAGCAAATCGGCGGTGCCCCACGGCGTCTCGAGCGCATTGACCCGGATCACCACCTCGCGGCCGCCATACCCGCCGCTCTTCACCGCGGCACAGGCAAGCTCGCGGGCATGGACCTTGGCGTCGGGCGCAACAGCATCTTCGAGGTCGAAGATAAACGCGTCGGCGGGAATGGTCTTGGCCTTTTCCAGGGCCCGCTCGTTAGAGCCCGGCATATAGAGCACGCTCCGGCGCGGCCGGCCTTGCATGGTGATCCTCCCCTAAGTCGAATGCTGCACTGCAGCATAGACCACGCCTGCATCGCCGCCAACGTCTTCTAGGCGCGGATGTCTTTGAAGAGTTTGCGCCATTTGGCGGCACCGAGCAGCTCCGCGCTGGCGAGATAGACGATGAGCCCGCTCGCCACGAGAGCGATGAGCGCCACCGCCTGCGTCGGGATGCCGTTAGACGGCGCGAAATAGGGATCGAGCAGACGCATCATGGCGAACACGGCAATCCCCATACAGGCGGTCGCCAGTAGGATGCCGGCCAGGGCGCGGCGAAAGGCGTCGTCGAGAGCAAACTCCCCCCTCTGCTTCAACGCCACGACGAGCAGGGCAACGTTGATCCAGCCTGACAGCGTGGCGGCGATGGCGATGCCGGTGCCGCCGATCAGCTCAAAGAGAGTGAAGCTCAGAGCGACATTGGCCACCATGGCGATGGCGGCGAAGATCATCGGCGTCTTGGTGTCCTCGCGGGCAAAGAAGCTCGGATGCAGGACCTTGATGATCACGTAAGCCGGCAGGCCGAGGGCGAGCGCGGCGAGCATGTCGGCGCTGGCATCGGTGTCGATGGCGGTGAAGGCGCCGTGCTCGAACAGCACGCGCATGATCGGGCTGGCGGCAAGGAGCAGCGCCGTTGCCGCGGGGATCGTGAGCAGGAGGGCAAATTCGAGAGCGCGATTCTCGCTCGCGATGACCGCCTGATGGTCGCCGGAGCGAAGCTTGTGACTGAGGTCGGGGAGAAGAACGACGCCGACAGCGACGCCGATCACGCCGAGCGGGAGCTGGACGATGCGCTCGGCGTAATAGAGCCAGGACACGACGCGGTCTTGCAAGGTGGCGATGATGGTCGAGATCACGCCGGTGATTTGTGCGATGCCGCCCGCCACGATGCCGGGAGCGGCAAGTGCCATCAGGCGCCGCATGTCGGGCGTCAGCCGCGGACGCTCGAGCGGCAAGCTCATGCCGAAGCGCGCCGCGGCCAGAGCCACCACGACGATCTGCAACAGGCCTGATGCGGCGATGCCCCAAGCAAGCACCACGCCGGCGCGCCCCTTGTCGGCATCGCCGGTGGCGACGAGGCCAAGAAGCACGAAAATGAGTACGACATTGAGGAGGCTCGGCGTGAAGGCGGCAATGGCGAAGCGCCCGAGAGCATTGAGAACGCCGGTGTAAAGCGCGACCAGAGACATGCAGACGAGATAAGGAAGCGCGATGCGCGCGAGCAGCACCGCGAGCGCGAATTTTTCCGGGTCGGCGCGAAAGCCCGGCGCGAG
>DATHCZ010000094.1:0-26994 GCA_035319265.1 Methyloceanibacter sp.
TGGCCGGCGCCTCGTCGATTCTTGGCGCCATCAACTTCATCACCACCATCTTCAACATGCGCGCGCCTGGCATGACGCTGCACAAGATGCCGCTCTTCGTGTGGGCGGTGCTCGTCACTGCCTTCCTGCTGCTCCTGTCTCTACCGGTTCTCGCGGGCGCCATCACCATGCTCTTGACCGACCGCAATTTCGGCACGGCGTTCTTCGACTCGGCCCATGGCGGCGATCCCTTGCTGTGGCAGCATCTGTTCTGGTTCTTCGGCCATCCCGAAGTCTATATTCTCATCATCCCCGGGTTCGGTATCGTCAGTCAGATCGTCTCGACCTTCTCGCGCAAGCCTATCTTTGGCTATCTCGGCATGGCCTATGCGATGGTCGCCATCGGCGTGGTCGGCTTCGTCGTGTGGGCGCACCACATGTATGCCGCGGGCATCAGCGTCGACACGCAGGCTTACTTCGTGTTCGCCACCATGGTCATCGCCGTGCCGACCGGCATCAAGATCTTCTCTTGGATCGCCACCATGTGGGGCGGCTCGCTCAGCTTCCGCACCCCGATGCTGTGGGCGCTCGGCTTCATCTTCCTGTTTACCATCGGTGGCGTCACGGGTGTGGTGCTCGCCAACGCCGGCGTCGACCGCTCGTTCCACGACACTTATTACGTCGTGGCGCACTTCCACTATGTGCTGTCGCTCGGAGCGGTGTTCTCGATCTTTGCAGCCTGGTACTACTGGTCGCCAAAGATGACCGGCTACATGTATCCAGAAGGGTTGGCCAAACTGCACTTCTGGCTGATGTTCATCGGTGCGAACCTCACCTTCTTCCCCATGCACTTTTTGGGACTCGCCGGTATGCCGCGCCGTTATGCGGACTATCCGGACGCGTTCGCCGGATGGAATATGATCGCATCGCTCGGCTCTTACATCGCCTTCGCCGGCACGATCGTGTTCTTCATCGTGGTTATCCTCACTTTCGCCCGCAAGGATCGCGCGGCCGCCAATCCCTGGGGCGCTGGCGCAACCACGCTGGAATGGACGCTGCCGTCGCCCGCGCCGTTCCATACTTTTGAGACGCTGCCACGTATCCAATGAGGCAAGAATGGCACGCGGAAGCGGGGCAGGGGCTCCTTGCGCCGCTCGCGCACGCCGGATCGCTCGCGGGACCGTCGCGGGCCTTAAGTGAGTAAGCCATGGCCGAGATCACGGTCGAAGCGATTGCAACCGAACTCGATCCCGCGACTGGAGGCGACGTCGCCGACTTTGTCGTGCTGATGAAGCCGCGCGTAATGTTCCTCGTGGTGTTCACCGCGCTGGTCGGGCTGGTGGTGGCGCCCGGGTCGATGCATCCGGTGCTTGCCGTTGCCGCGCTCATTTGCATCGCCGCCGGCGCGGGTGCCGCTGGCGCACTCAACATGTGGTACGACGCCGACATCGACGCGGCCATGGCACGCACGGCCGCGCGCCCGATTCCGCGCGGTCAGATCACCCCGTCAGAAGCGCGCTCCTTTGGCGCTGTACTGGCCTTGGGCTCGGTAGTTTGTCTCGGGCTGATGGCGAATTGGCTCGCCTCAGCGCTGCTCGCCTTCACCATCGCCTTCTATGTTTTCGTCTACACGATGTGGCTCAAGCGGACCACGCCGCAGAACATCGTCATCGGCGGTGCCGCCGGCGCGTTGCCGCCGATGATCGGTTGGGCCGCCGCGACCGGGACCGTAAGCTTTCCCCCCATCGTCCTTTTCCTCATCATCTTCTTCTGGACGCCGCCGCATTTCTGGGCGCTCGCGATCCTGAGGACGCGCGACTATGCGCGGGCGGGGGTGCCGATGCTCCCGGTGGTGAGTGGCGAGGATGCGACGCGGCTGCAGATTCTCATCTACAGCCTGATCCTTGCTCCGCTTGGCATGGTCCCCGCCATTATCGGCCTCGGCGGCACGCTCTATGCGGCCGCCGCCTCTATCCTCGGCGCTCTGTTCGTCGTGCTCGCTTATGCCTGCTATCGCGAGCGGGAAGGGGAGAGGGCCGCGCGCGCGGCGAAGGATCTGTTCGCCTATTCGGTGCTTTATCTCTTCCTGCTGTTCGCCGTGCTGCTCGTCGAGCATGCCTTCGGCGTCGGCGGGTCGCTTCCTTCTCTCTGGACGTCGTGATGCAAGATGCAGAAAAGGAACGCAAACGCCGCCAACGTATGCGATCTCTCGCGATCGCCTGGGTCCTGTTTGGCCTCGTGGTGCTGTTCTTCATCGTCACCATCGTCAGGCTCGGCGGCCATGTGGCCGACCGGCCGATCTGAGCGGCTGCTAACATCATGAGCGGGCAGGAGCACGATACGAAGAAGCGGGAAGCTGGCCGCAGGCTGACGGCGTTCATGATGGCAGGCGTCGCCGCCGGCATGTTGGGCCTCGCCTTCGCCGCCGTGCCGCTCTATCGCATGTTCTGCCAGGCAACGAGCTATACCGGCGAGCCGCGTCGCGCTGCCAAGGCACCTGATCAAGTGCTCGACCGCGTCATCCGCGTACGCTTCGACGCTAACGTCGACAGCTCGCTGCCGTGGAGCTTCACACCCGACCAGAACTACATCGACGTGAAGATCGGCGAGACGGCGCTCGCTTTCTTCAAGGCGACCAACAACACGGCGACGCCCATCACCGGGCAGGCCGTCTTCAACGTGTCCCCGGAGATTTCCGGGCGCTACTTCACCAAGATCGAATGCTTTTGCTTCAAGCAGCAAACGCTCGCCGCGCACGCGACCGTCGAGATGCCGGTGACCTTCTTCGTCGATCCCAAGATCGTCGACGACGAGGACACCAACACCATCGACGAGATCACCTTGTCTTACACGTTCTACCGAGCCGATAACGGGTCGGGCGTCGCCGCATCGCCCGGCAGCAGTTCGGGATCCTGATTAGAGGTTTAGCCTTTGAGGCGGACGCCGCCTCGCTACGTTTGGGAGGATTGGGAGAGAACAATGGCCGACGCTCACACCCACGCCAATCAGCACGACTACCATCTCGTCAATCCTAGCCCGTGGCCCGCTGTCGGCGCCGCGGGTGCCTTCTCACTCGCGATTGGCGCCCTACTCTTTTTCGTGTCGAAGAAGGCCGGTACCCCGCATCTTTGGTACATCATCCCTGGCATCGTCCTCGTCATCTTCACCATGTTCGGCTGGTGGCGCGACGTGATCAAGGAGGCGCACGAGGGCTACGAGACGCCCGTCGTGCAGCTCCACCTCCGCTACGGTATGATCCTGTTCATCGCCTCCGAGGTGATGTTCTTCGTCGCTTGGTTCTGGGCCTATTTCGACGCCGCGCTCTATCCGAGCGATGCCGTCACCTATGCGCGCACTCAGGTGCTGGGCGGGCAATGGCCGCCCATTCCGAGCGCCGACACCGATGTCGCCGGTCTCGGCTGGTTCGCCCATACCTTCAATCCCTGGGGCTTGCCGCTCGTCAACACTTTGATCCTGCTCACCTCGGGCACGACCGTGACCTGGGCGCATCACTCGCTGCTTGAGGGCAACCGGCGCGGGCTCGTCATGGGGCTGCTCTGCACCATCATCCTCGGCGTCCTGTTCACGACCTGCCAAGCCTATGAATATTCCCATGCAGGCTTCGCCTTCGCCCACCATATCTATGGCTCGACCTTCTTCATGGCCACGGGCTTCCACGGCTTCCATGTCATCGTCGGCACCATCTTCCTCACCGTGATGCTGATCCGGGCGATGCGGGGCGATTTCACTCCGAAGCAACATTTCGGCTTCGAGGCGGCCGCTTGGTATTGGCACTTCGTCGACGTGGTGTGGCTGTTCCTATTCACCTGCATTTACGTGTGGGGCGCCGGCAGCAACTATCCCGCCGGCTAAACCGCGGGCCCGCACCGTTTCCAAGGGGGGCGGTCTTACGGGCTGCCCCCTTTTTATTTGAGGCTATGGCGATGGACGATACGAGAGCCGGACAGGAGTCGAGATCGCTTGGAGCAACGCTGTGGGCGGGAATCGCCGGCCACTGTCCCAACTGTGGTCGCGGCAAGCTATTTGCCGGTTACCTCACGCTCGCCCCACGCTGCAATGTTTGCGGGCTCGATTACAACTTCGCCGATTCCGGAGACGGCCCTGCCGTCTTCGTCATCCTGGTGACGGGGTTCATCGTGGTCGGTGCGGCGCTGATCGTCGAGGTGCTCTATTCGCCGCCCTATTGGGTACATGCTCTCGCCTGGGGCTCGCTCTCGATCATCTTGCCGCTCATTCTTCTCCGGTCCTTCAAGGGTGTTCTCATCGCTCTTCAGTTCAAGCACAAGGCCGAAGAGGGCAAGCTCGCGTCCGGCTAGGCGCAACTCATGACGCGCAAGGGTCTCGCCTGGTTTACCCTGTTCACGCTGGCGGCTCTTGCCCTTCTGATCGGGCTCGGCGTGTGGCAACTGAAGCGGCTCGCCTGGAAGGAAGGGCTGATCGCCGAGATCCAAGCTCGCGCTAAGGGAACGCCCATCACGCTGCAAGAGGCCATCGGCCTGGTCCGGACAGGCAAAGATCCAAGTTATTATCGCGTGCGCGTCAAAGGGCGCTTCGATAACGACAAGGAACGCTACCTCTATGCCCTGTCGACCGACGGCGAGCCCGGCTGGCACGTCATCGCGCCATTCAGCACCGTCGAGGGCGATTTGGTTCTGGTCGACAGGGGCTTCGTGCCGGATCGTCTGCGAGAGGCTTCCACCCGCGCCGCCGGACAGTTGGACGGAGACGTCGACGTCACGGGGCTGGTCCGTCTCCCGGAAACCCAGGGCCTGTTCACCCCTGACAACGACCCGAATGCCAATCAATGGTTTTGGCGCGATCTCTCCGGTCTGACCCATTCGATGTTCCCCACGGCAACGATGGACCCTGCGCCGTTCTTCCTCGAAGCCGAGAAAAGCGACATACCGGGGGGCTGGCCTGAGGGAGGCCAGACCCGTCTCGAACTCCCCAATAACCATCTGCAATACGCCATCACCTGGTTCTTGCTCGCCGGCGCGGTCATCATCATCTATCTCGTTTACGTTAGAAGCGCTTATCGCCGGAGGATACCCTAACGGCGAAGCCGCTTGGTCTGGTTGCGGGGGCGCTTCGGCAAGGCTAGGTTCAGCCCGCAACCGCCCATTTTTAGGTTGAGGTCAGAGGTGAGATTTATCAGCACGCGCGGCGAGGCGCCGCCGCTCTCCTTCGAGGGCGCGCTCCTTGCCGCCATGGCGCGCGACGGGGGCCTCCTGATGCCGGAGGCTTGGCCGAAGCTTACCAAGGGTGAGATCGCCTCTCTCGCTGGCCTCGACTATGCCGATGCCGCCTGCCGCGTCATGCGTCCGTTCCTTGACGGCGATCCCTGCCTCCCCGACCTAGAGGCGGTAGTCGAAGAGGCCTGTGGCAGCTTCCATCACCCCGCCGTTGCGCCCCTCCGTCAAATCGGGCCGAACGAATTCCTGCTCGAGCTGTTTCATGGGCCGACGCTCGCTTTCAAGGACCTCGCCATGCAGGTGGTGGCGAGGCTCATGAACCGTGCCCTGTTGCGCAAGGGCGCCCATGCCACGGTGATCGGCGCCACCTCCGGCGACACGGGCGCGGCGGCGATCGAGGCGTTTCGCGGACTCGAGGCGATCGACATCTTCATCCTTCACCCCAAGGGTAGGGTGAGCGACGTGCAGCGCCGGCAGATGACGACGGCAGCCGAGCCCAACGTTCATAACATCGCGCTTGAGGGGACCTTCGACGACTGTCAGGGCATCGTGAAGGCCTTGTTCGCCGACGCCAAGCTTCGCGACAGCCTCGGCTTGACCGGTGTCAACTCGATCAACTTCGCTCGCATCCTCGCGCAAATCCCCTATTACTTTACCGCCGCAGTGACGCTCGGCGCACCTCACCGCGCCATAGCCTTCTCCGTGCCGACCGGAAATTTCGGAGATATTTTCGCCGGTTACGCGGCACGAGAGATGGGCTTACCGGTCGCGCGCCTCGTTATTGCCACGAACCTCAACGACAGTCTTGCCCGGGCGCTCGGCTCGGGGGTTTACGAGCCGCACGGCGTGATTGCCACTTCAAGCCCGAGCATGGACATCCAGCTTGCGAGCAATTTCGAGCGCCTTCTGTTCGAGCTTGCCCGCCGCGATGCTGGCCGCGTCAGGTCGCTGATGGACGAGCTGCGCAAGACTGGGGCCTTCCGCCTGAATGACGCCGAGCTTGCCAGCCTGCGCGGTCTGTTCGCCGCCCATTCGGTGGGAGAGCACGAGACTGAAATGACCATTCGCTGGCTGGCAGAGGAGACCGGCGTGATCGCCGATCCACATACCGCGGTCGGCGTCGCCGCATCGCGCGAGGAGAGCGGCCTCGGTGCCACGCCTATGGTGATTCTCTCGACCGCGCACGCGGCCAAGTTCCCTGAGCTCGTCGAGCGCGCGACGGGCCGCACGCCCGAACAGCCCGAGCGTTTGCGGCTTCGGCTCGGCCAGCACGAGCGCTGCGCCGTCCTTGCCAACGACTATGCGGCGGTCGCCGACTTCATCACCAGCCGGGCGCGCTCGCAAGGCAGCACTCATAAGTCGCGTGGGCGACGCGCCGGGGTTGGCGCGTGAGCGTCGAGCGCTCACAGCTTGCCAATGGTCTGACCGTGATCAGTCACGCCATGGCCGAGGTCGAGACCACCTCGCTCGGCATCTGGATCGGCGCCGGCAGCCGGAGCGAGACGCGCGGCGAGCATGGCGTCGCGCATTTCCTCGAACATATGGCGTTCAAGGGGACGGCGCGGCGGAGCGCCCGCGACATCGCCGAAGAGATCGAGGCGGTCGGCGGCGAGCTCAACGCGGCGACCGGCGTCGACTCCACCGCCTATTACGCGCGGGTGATGCGCAAGGACTTGCCGCTCGCCCTCGACATCTTGAGCGACATCATCCTCGAACCGCGCTTCGACCGCACCGAGCTCTCGCGCGAGCGCGATGTGATCCTCCAGGAGATCGCGGCCGCTATGGATTCGCCCGAGGACATCGTGTTCGACCTGGTGCAGGAAGCAGCCTTCCCTGACCAACCGGTGGGACGGCCTATCCTCGGCACGGCCAAGAGCGTCGCCTGCTTCAAGCGCGCCCATCTCGGCGCTTATCTCTCGACCCATTATCACGCTCCAAACATGGTGCTCGCCGCGGCCGGCGCGGTCGACCATGCTGTGCTCGTCGCCGAGGCCGAGCGGCGTCTTGCGTCATTCGACGCGGCGACATCGCCTGAGCCGGAGCGGGCTATCTATGCCGGCGGTACGAGGCGTTCGGACAAGCCCTTCGAGCAGACCCATCTCGTGCTCGCCTTCGAGGCGCCGCCCTATCGCCATTCCGATTATTTCACGGCTCAGATTTGCGCCGGGGCGCTCGGCGGCGGCATGTCCTCGCGCCTGTTCCAGGAGGTGCGCGAGCGGCGCGGGCTTTGCTATGCGATCTACGCCTTTGCCAGCGGCCTCAGCGACAGCGGCATGTTCGCGGTCCATGCCGCCGGCGGTCCGGATCGGGCGCATGAGCTGATCGCCGTCATCCGCGAGGAGCTGCTCAAGGCTGCCGAGCGGGGCTTTCGCGAGGAGGAGATTGCCCGCGTCAAGGCTCAGCTCAAGATGGGGCTGCTGGCAGGGCTCGAAAGCTCGAGTGCGCGCGCCGAGCAGCTTGCCCGCCAGGTGCTCATCCATGGGCGTCCCCTCACCACGACCGAGCTGATCGAGAAGGTGGAGCAAGTCCAGGCCTCTGACCTGCAAGCCTTGGTTGCTGCGCTTCTTGGCTCCCCGGTCAGCCTTGCCACGGTTGGGCCCATTCTTCATGTTGCAAGATTCGATAGGGTGGCGGAAAAATTCACAATTCCGTCGAGCCAGGCCGCTTGAAGGGGGTCTTCAAACTATGGCTTTGTTGCGAGCAGCGTCCGCGAGCGACCTCGGTCCCGTGCTTGAGTCCGACCGGGTTGTATTACGCACGCCGCAGATGTCGGATTATCCCGCCTGGGTCGAGCTCAGGGCTGCGAGCCGCGAATTCCTCACCCCCTGGGAGCCGCTCTGGTCGAACGATGAGCTCTCGCGCGCCTCGTTCCGCCGCCGCGTCCGCCACTACCTCCGTGATCTTCGTGAGGATGTGGGCTATGCGCTGTTCATCTTCTCGGCCACGAGCGGGGCGCTCGTCGGAGGGCTTACCCTGTGTAACGTGCGTCGCGGGGTCACTCAGTCCTGCACGCTCGGCTATTGGATCGGCGCCACATATGCGCGCCAGGGCTACATGACGGCCGCCGTTCGCGCCGTGGTCCCCTTCGTGTTCGACTCCCTCGAGCTGCACCGGCTCGAAGCGGCGTGCCTTCCGACCAATGCGGCCTCGATCAAGCTGTTAGAGAAGACCGGTTTCAAGCGCGAGGGTCTCGCGCGCCGCTATCTTAGGATCAATGGCGTCTGGCAAGACCATCTGCTTTACGCGCTGCTCGACGGCGACCCGCGCCGCTAGTGCCGCCGGGAAGTGCCGAGCAAGACGGGAGGGTTGGTGAGTTGAGCGGCTTGAGCGCAGGGCAAGCAGCCGGCTGGCATCCTCGCCGGGGCGGCCGAGGTGGCGCGCTTCTGCGCGCCGCTCTTGTTGCCTTGCTGCTCGTGCCGTCGGGCTTGGCCCGCGCCGTCGAGGCGATCTCCGTGACGCCCGACCAAGACAAGATCGACGTCACCACCAAGGGAGAGCTTTACGAAGGTCGCGGCGATAAGCTCCAACTCGAGACGGCCCCGGGCCCGGACGGCTATATCGGTCGCATGGCGGTGCAGGCGGCGACGCCCGGCACCAATCCTGGTTGGCTCGTTTTCGCGTTATCGAACGCGACCTCCGAGCCGATCGTGCGCTGGCTGGTCGCGCCGCGTTATACGCTCGCGAATTCGCGCGTGTTTTGGCCCGAGCTCGACGCGCCCCGCATTGCCGCGGTGACGCCATCCCTCGGCTTTCGTCCTGAGCCGCTCAAGAGCGATCGCGCCGACATGTTCCGTCTGAACCTCGAGCCGGGCCAGACCGTAACTTTCGCCGCCGAGCTGAGCTCCGCCCAAGTTCCCCGGGTCAACCTCTGGGACCCTAACGCCTACCAGTCGAAACAGCAGGACCGCATGTTGTTCAACGGCGTGCTGCTCGGCATCACCGGACTGCTGGCGATCTTCTTGACCGCGATCTTCGCCGCCAATCACCGGGCGATCTTTCCCGCGACCGCGCTCGTCGCCTGGGCCGCTCTCGTGTATTTCTGCGTCGATTTTGGCTTTTGGAACAAGCTCTTCCCGGTAGGGCCGGACCGCATAGCCCTCTACCGCGCGGCGGCCGAGGCGGGGCTGGCGGCGAGCCTCGTCCTCTTCCTCTACACCTTCCTCCGCATCGGGCTGTGGCACGGCTGGATCAAGACCTTGTTCTGGTGCTGGATCGCCGCTCAATTCAGTCTGATCGTTGTTGCCGTCGTCGATCCGTCCTTGGCATCGGGGTTGACGCGCGCCTCGACCGTGGCGATCGCCGGCATCGGCACCGGGCTGATCGCCTTTCTCGCCTTGCGCGGCCAAGACCGCGCGCTCTCGCTCATCCCCAGCTGGCTCTTGCTGATCGTATGGCTGTTCGGCGCCGCTATGATCGTGCTCGGCAAGCTGTCTGGCGACATTGTCATCTCGGGGCTGGTTGCCGGCCTGGTGCTCATTCTCGTTTTGCTCGGTTTCACCGTGACGCAATTCGCCTTCCGCTCGGCCGGAGGGTCGCTCCAGCTCGGCCCGCCGAGTCTCGTGCAGATGAAGTCGCTCGCCGTCGATGGCTCCGGCGCCCACATCTTCCAGTGGAGCGCCGGCAAGGACCAGATCACGGTGGCCGAGGAGGTGGAGAAGGAGCTCGGCCTCGACCCGGGGGCCCTCAACGTGACGGTCGAGGAGTTCCTCAACCACATGCATGCCTCGGACCGCGAGCGCTTCCGTCTGATGTTGTGGTCGTTACAGGAGAAGCAGGGTGGCGACCTTATGCTTGATTTTCGTCTGCGGCGTCATGATGGCACCTATCTCTGGTACGACCTGAAAGCGCATGCGGTGCCGAGCGAGAATACGCGGCTCCTTCGCTGCGTCGGGCTGCTGCGCGACGTGACGAGCCTTAAGCGCTCGCAAGAGCGGTTGTTGCATGATGCCGTGCATGACAGCCTGACTGGGCTTCCCAACCGCGAGCTGTTCATGGACCGCGTGGCGGGCGCGATCACCCGCGCGCGCGAGGGCCAGGCCAATCGCCCGACCGTGATCTTCATCGACATCGACCGCTTCAAGAACGTCAACAAGAGCTTTGGTCTCGTCATCGGCGATTCCATGCTGCTCACGCTCGGCCGGAGATTGGCCCGCCACCTGAACCCGCAAGACACTCTTGCACGGCTCGGCGGCGACCAGTTCGCCATCCTCCTCATCTCGGGCAGCGATCCGCATCAGGTCGCCACCCTTGCCGAGCGCGTGCGCCGCGCGCTCAGGACGCCGATGAAGATCAGCTCCAAGGAAATTATCCTCACCGCCTCGATCGGCATCGTCGTGCATGACGGCACGCAAGCGACGGCGCAGGATCTGGTGCGCGAGGGCGAGATCGCCATGTTGCGCGCCAAGCGCTCGGGCGCCGACCGCATCGAGATTTTCAATCCCTCGATGCGCGGCGAGGACGAGAGCAAGCTTCCGCTCGAAAGCGATCTCAGAAAAGCGATCGAGCGCCAGCAGATCTTAGTGCTCTACCAGCCGATCACGCGGCTTGCCTCGAACCAGCTGGCCGGCTTCGAGGCGCTGCTCCGCTGGGATCATCCGACGCGCGGGCGGCTCGGCGCCGAGGACTTCATCCCGCTCGCCGAGGAATCGGGCCTGATCGTCGAGCTCGGCAGCTACGTGCTCGGCCAGGCGCTCGAGGAGGCGGTGCGCTGGCACAAGGTTCTGCCGCGCGACCGCGACCCGCTCTTCGTCAGCGTCAACGTCTCGAGCCGCCAACTCTTCCGCCAGGACATGGTGCAGGAGATCAGGCTGATGCTGGCGCGCGAGGCCGTGCCTAAGGGCACGCTCAAGCTCGAGATCACCGAATCGCTGGTGATGGAAAATCCCGAGCGCGCCGTCGAGATCCTCACCTGGCTCAAGACCTTCGGCGCGAGCCTCGCGCTCGACGATTTCGGCACCGGTTATTCCTCGCTGAGCTATCTGCACCGCTTCCCCTGCGACACGATCAAGGTCGACCGCTCGTTGGTGCGCGACAGCGGGCTCAACGGCTCTACCCCGCTCATTCTCCGCTCGGTGATCGCTCTCGCCCACGAGCTCGGCAAGGAGGTGGTCGCCGAGGGTGTCGAGACGGCGGCCGATGCGAGTTATCTCCGCTCGATCGGCTGCGAATACGGCCAGGGCTTTTATTACGGCGAGCCCATGGCGGCCAAGGACGTGGCCGATCTCCTCGCCGCCCTCGCCAGCCACCGTCGGCGCAAGGAGCGCGAGAGAGCGCGCACCCCACAGGCGCCTAAGGGAATCGACGTGCAGCCTCCGGCCACGGCGCAGATCCAGGCGTTGCCGGTGCCGCGTCCAACGTCCTAGGCGTGACCTGAATCGTTGACGAGGCGGATCGGGTCTATGCCGATTTTCCCGAGCGCGCGGTGGTATTTGCGGTCCACCTCGGGATCGAAGATCAGCTCGGGGTCGGCCGGGCAGTTGAGCCAGCCATTGGCGTGGATCTCGCTTTCGAGCTGGCCTGGTGCCCAGCCGGCATAGCCGAGCGCCAGCAGCGCCTTGTCCGGGCCGGTGCCCTTGGCGATGTCGCGCAGAATGTCGATGGTCGCCGTGAGGCACACGCTCTCGTCGATCGGCAGCGTGCTCTCGGCTTTGAAATAGTCGGCGCTGTGCAGCACGAAGCCGCGCCCCGTCTCGACCGGTCCGCCGAGATGCACCGCCATGCCGATGAGTCCTTCGGGAAGCCTGATGCGCTCCTGCGGCGGCACGATGTTGAGCTGCTCGAGAAGCTCGGTGAAATTGATGTTGGGCGCGCGCTGGTTGATGATGATGCCCATGGCGCCTTCGGCGGAGTGCGCGCACATATAGATGACGGAGCGGGCGAAACGCGGATCTCCCATTGCCGGCATGGCGATCAGCAATTGGCCGTCGAGATAGCCTTCGCGGGGTGACCGCTGTGCGCTTCGGGCTGGCATGATGATAAGACTACAACAGTTCTGCCCCTTGGGAAGAGGCAACGCTGAATTAACGCTGAGCGAGGCTTTTTCGTCGCAACCGTCCTCACAAAAGAGTGAGACGTTGCCGCGCCGCCCGAGGTCGCGTTGCACTATCCCTCCGGCTACAGTCCTCCCGTCCCGCGCAAGATATTCGGAAGTCATGCCTCACTCTCTCCTTTCCCATTCCCTCGACGCGCCGCGGCTTGGCCTCGTAGTTGGCGCATTATTGTGCATCGCTGCGCCGAGCATCGGTCTTGCCGCGAGCCCGGGCGAATCCGCTTGGGTCTCATCCAACGATTCGAAAGTGCGGCTCGTCTCGGGCACGCCTGATATTGATGGCAAGCCGAGCCTGGTCGCGGGCGTTCAGCTCCGCATGGATCCGGGCTGGAAGACCTATTGGAGGAACCCCGGCGATTCTGGCGTGCCGCCGAGCTTCGACTTCAAAGGCTCCAAGAATCTCAAACAGGCCGAGCTGCTATACCCAGCACCGCATCGCATCGCCGATGCGAACGGCACGGCGATCGGCTACGACGACGAGGTCATCTTTCCCGTCAAGATCACGCCGGAGCACGAGGGCGAGCCGGTCGAGCTGAAGCTCGCGTTCGCATATGGCCTATGCAAGAATCTTTGCATCCCTAATGAGGTGAGCCTCGCGCTCGTGGTTGCCCTCGATGAAGGAAAGGGCGACGCGACGCTGCTCGAAAACGCTCTCGCGCTCACGCCCAAGGAAGCGGCGTCCGGTCTCCTGCCTGCGGTCGAGAACGTGACGGCCGATCTCGATGCGCCCAACCCAAAGATCACGATCGACGCTGTCTTTCCGCAAGGGGCGCGAGGGACCGATCTCTTCATCAATGGCGAGGAGACCTATGTGCCGGTGCCTAAGCCGGGTGGGCCGGTCGCCGACGGTAAACAGCGCTTCATCGTCGACTTCGGTTCGCCGGCCGAAGCTGCCGCGTTGAAAGGCAAGACCTTGACGCTCACCTTGGTCTCAGACTTGGGATCGACCGAAATGAATTGGTCAGCGAAGTGAAGGCCCATGGTTCGAGACGCGGGGCTTCGCCCGCTCCTCACCATGAGGCACTAAGTCCTCACCCATCTCGAAGGGCGAGGGCGCGCTTGGCCTGACGAAGTTGAGCCGGTATGGTGCGCGCCGCCCGGCACGCAAGCCCTGGAGGAGCACCAATGAGCATCGTCAAAGGAGACAGCCTGCCCGAGGCCACCTTCAGGATCATGACGCCCGAAGGCATTAAGACATTGACAACTAAGGATATTTTCGCTGGCAAAAAGGTCGTTTTGTTCGCCGTCCCGGGCGCCTTCACGCCCACCTGTCATTTGAAGCACCTGCCGGGTTTCATCGACAGCGCCGATCATTTCAAGAAGGAGGGCATCGACACGGTCGCTTGCGTCGCCGTGAACGATCCTTTCGTCATGGCGGCATGGGAGGAGAACTCGGGCGGCAAGGGCAAGGTGCTGTTCCTGTCCGATGGCAATGCCGAGTTCACCAAGCGGATCGGCATGGATTTCGACGGCAGCGGCGTCGGGCTCGGCACGCGCTCCAAGCGTTATGCCATGTTGGTCGACGACGGCGTGGTGAAGGTGCTGGATGTCGAGGATTCGCCCGGCGTGTGCGACGTCACCGGCGCCTCGCATCTGCTGGAGCAACTGTAGCCGATACCCTCAATCGTCTGCGCTGCGCTTTTTGCGGCGCTCGGGCATGAATGGCGTCATGCCCTGGCGGGCAAGCTCGTCGGCCCGCTCGTTGTCGTCATGGCCGTGATGGCCCTTGACCCAGTGCCAGCGAATGTCATGCCGGCTCGCAACCTTGTCGAGCTCCTCCCAAAGCTCGACATTCTTCACCGCCTTGCGATCCGAGGTGCGCCAGCCGTTCTTCTTCCAGCCTTTGATCCAGCCGGTGATGCCGCCGCGAAGATAATTCGAGTCGGTATAGAGCTCGACCTCCGCCGGCGTTTTGAGCGCATCGAGCGCCTTGATGGCGGCGGTCAGCTCCATGCGGTTGTTGGTGGTCATGGGCTCGCCACCCGACAACTCCTTGCGATGCTCGCCGGACTGAAGGATCGCTCCCCAGCCGCCGGGGCCCGGATTGCCGGAGCAAGCGCCGTCGGTATGAATGATCACCTTGGGCTTTGCCATCCTCAATGCTTCCCGAGACCGTAATCGCGATAAGATTTGACACGCTGATGGAACCTGAGCTTGCGCAGATATTCATTGGGGTCCTTGGTGCGGACAAGCGCGCTCTCGTCGGTGTTCAGCCAATCATAGGTGCGGGTCAGCAAGAAGCGCAGCGCCGCCCCGCGCGCGAGTGTCGGCAAGCATTTCAGCTCGGCCTCGCTCAACGGGCGCACGCCCTCATAGGCTTGCAGCATGGCGCGTGCCTTGGTGATGTTGAAGCTGCCGTCTGACTCGAAGCACCAGGCATTGAGACAGATGGCGACGTCGTAGGCGAGCGTGTCGTTGCAGGCGAAATAGAAATCGATCACCCCCGATACGTTGTCGCCGAGGAAGAACACGTTGTCGGGGAAGAGGTCGGCATGGATCACCCCTTGCGGCAGGTCCGCAGGCCAGCGCTTGTCAAGATAGCCAAGTTCCTTGTCGATCTCGGCGGCAAGGCCGGGCACCACCTCGTCCGCTCCGGCGCCGATCGACTGAACCAGCTTGCGCCAGCCGGGCAACGACAGGTCATTGGCCCTGAACATGGGGAAGTCGGCCCCGGCCAGATGGAAATGGGCGAGCGCGTCGCCGAGCGCGTGACAATGCTCGATATTGGGCCGCCGCACCCACAACCCTTCGAGAAAGGTGATGAGCGCCGCGGGGCGCCCGGCGAGTTCCTTGAGCGTACGCCCCGATCGGTCCTTGACCGGCAGCGGGCACGAGATTCCGCGCGCGACGAGATGCTGCATCAGCGCGAGGAAATAAGGGAGGTCCTCGCGCCGCACCCGCTTCTCGTAAAGCGTGAGAATGTAGCGCCCGCTCTCGGTATGGACGAGATAGTTGGAGTTCTCGACGCCCTCGGCGATGCCTTTGCAAGAGGTCAACGCGCCGATGGCATAGCTTGCGATGAAGTCCTCGAGCTCCTCGTCAGAGACGTCGGTATAGACGGCCATCTAAAGCGCCGGCGCTTCTCTCAGCTCGCGCGGGAGCTTGAAGGCGATGTCTTCCTCGGCCGTGGTGACGGTCTTGATCTTCGTCTCGAAGCGCTTCTTGAAGGCGTCGATGATCTCATCGACCAAAACCTGCGGGGCCGAGGCGCCGGCCGTCAGCCCGAGACTCTTGATGCCGCTGAAAGCGGTCCATTCGATCTCGTCCGCGCGCTCGACCAGGACGGCATGAGGGCAGCCCGCGCGCTCGGCAACCTCGACGAGACGCAGCGAATTCGAGCTCGTCGGCGAGCCGACCACGATCATGCGCTCGCACGCCGGCGCGATGCGCTTCACCGCATCCTGGCGATTGGTCGTGGCGTAGCAAATGTCGTCCTTGTTCGGGGTGATGAGATTGGGGAAGCGCTCCTTTAGCACCGCAACGATCCCGCGCGTGTCGTCGACGGACAGCGTCGTCTGGGTCAGCACGGCGAGCCTGTCGGCGTCGCATGGTGCAAATGCCCGGGCATCTTCGATGGTTTCGATCAGATGCACGGCGCCCCTGGGCAGTTGACCCATCGTTCCCACCACCTCGGGATGCCCCGCATGCCCGATCAACAGAATCTCGCGTCCCTCGGCGAATTGACGCCCGGCCTCGACATGGACTTTTGCGACCAGGGGACAGGTGGCATCGAGCACGAACATGCGTCGGCGCGAGGCGGCCTCGGGCACCGCCTTCGGCACGCCATGGGCTGAAAAGACGATCGGAGCGTTGGTCTCGGGAATCTCGTCGAGCTCCTCGACGAAGATCGCGCCCTTGGCCTTCAGATCCTCGACTACGGTACGGTTATGGACGATGGCGTGACGCACATAGACCGGTGCGCCATATCGTTCGAGCGCGAGCTCGACGATTTGGATCGCCCGATCAACGCCCGCGCAAAAGCCCCGCGGGGCCGCGAGAAAGATGGTGAGAGGAGGGCGGTTAAGCGGCCATCCGGCAGATTTCGGCATGCCCGTCATTTTTGTGCCAGGGAAGAGGTTAAGCGTGTCACAGGCGCGTCAAGTCGGACCTTGTGGCGCTTACCGAGTACGGTTAGGTTGGCGCCCATTGCTGGAGACCGGCAGCTCGCGACAAGAGGGTCAAAAATCAAGTCGAGCCCGGGCATATCAGGCGGGGATGCCTGGCATGTCAAGCCAAGGACGGGGTGAGTTGAGGCGTTCCGACGCTCTTTGGTGGCTGCGTGGGGGCCTTCTCGCCGGGCTGTTCGCGGTGCCATTTCTCCTCTCCGGCTGTGCCGTCTCCAAATTCGCAAATCCCTTCAGCACCGGCAGCCCCGACACCTCGGCCTCGACGGTGACCGCGGACCGGCTGCTCGAGACGGCCAAGGCCGATTCGGGCAGCGACATGCCGGGCGGTATGAGCGCCCATTGCCCGCAGGTGGTAGCGTGGCCCCGCGACCGCCTGCTCACCATCTACCAACCCGACCACGTCGGCGACAACCTCGCCGTGATCCATCGGGGCGAGATCACCAAAATGGCGCGCGAGTGCCAGATCTATTCCGATCGCGTGGTGGTTCGTTACGGCTTCGCCGGTCGCGTGCTGCTCGGACCCAAGGGCGCTCCCGGGACGGTAAACATGCCGGTCAGCATTCGCGTCGCCGGCACCGACCAGAAGACGCTCGCCACCGACAAAATGACGGTCGCTGCCACCGTACCGCAAGGTGACCCGGTCGGCTATTTCTCGATGGTGCGGGAGATCGCTTTCCCCGTCCAGGTCGGAACCAGGCCCGAAGACTACAAGGTTTTCGTTGCCTTCGAGCGCACTCAGCCCGGCGCCGGCTAAAGAGTCTTGTGCTCATTTGCCGGCGTGCATGGCCGCGAGCCGGCAGTCGTCCGCCTCGCTGTTTTCACTTTAACGCCAAAAAATTGATCCCTCCTGTTGATAGAATTTGAGAGTTCGTCCCCAGGTGGCGATGTGCGGTTGGGTACGATCATTAAATCGGCGCGACGGAGGAACCTCGGCGAGTTGCTTGGGGTTAAGCGCTGCGAGGGAGTGCAGCATTAGCGAGAGCGTGGTCGCTGTCTTAAGCGGCCCTTTCGTTCGCCGTGTCGCGCTGCCATCCCACGCGTTCCGGTCGCGTCAGTGACAATTGGACAGATGAGGGATGCGAATCCTCCCGGCTTGCGAGGGAGCCATTCGCCAACGGGGAGAGGTCGTTCAAACGACTGGCGAATACATGGCGCAACTCAATGTCGTCGCGCAAGGCGATAAGGCCGGGGGTCATCGCCCCATCGGAGATAAACTCAACAGCCAACGCGTTGGACCGATCCAGCCATCCGTGCAGCGGGTAGCGCGTCCGCCCGAGGCGAGGAAGGACGCTTCCCGCCGCACCGAGCAGCCTCCACCCTCCCGCGTAACCCGCTTCAATGCTCCAGCGCCCGACAGCTCCATCGCGCCTCCGTTTCCGCAGGGCTCTTGGGTGCGCACCCTCGTCGTCGGGCTCATCCTCGCTGCGCTGGTTCCGAATATCACTTTGGCCGTCGTGCTTTGGCTCGGATTGATCGATCCGCCGTGGACGAAGCAAGAGGTCCCGCCGCAGGCGGTGGCTCAACCGGCAGCCCCGACTGCCGTGCTCACGACACCTGCCATGCTCGAAGCAACGGCAGGCGAGACGATCGGCTTTCCGATCGCTCTCGATGGGACTGACGGCGTTCCTGCGCGCAGCATCATCGCCATAAAGGGACTGCCTTCAGGAAGCACTCTGTCCGACGGACGGCCTTATGGGGACAGTGAATGGAACCTGACATCGGACCAGATCGGCGACCTGCATCTCGCCCTGCCATCGACCGCGCATGGCGAGATGCAAGTGGCGATCAGCCTCATCACCCCTGACGACAAGGTCATCACCGACACCGAAACGGTGCTGAAAGTGACGCCGGCTCCAACTGTGCCTACGGCTCAGAGTCCGATGGCGCAATCGACCGGGGACGATGGCGGTGACCAAGCGGCCGGCGCAACGGAACCGAACGAGGATGATGGTGCCGCCGCCGAGGAAGCGCCGTCCAATGAACCGGCTTCAGCCTCTTCGCCGGGGAATGAGCAGACTCCCGAGGCATCGGCACCGGCGGACGGACAAGCAGCGAACTGGGTGCAGCCTTCCGCCTATGTCAATTTGCGCGACGGACCGTCATCGTCGTCACGCGTCATCGGCGTCATTGCCAAAGGCGCGAAGGTACCGGTGCTCGACCGAAAACGAGGCTGGATTCAAGTGAGCAACCCAGAGACGTCGGAGAAGGGTTGGATCTACAGCGGCTATGTCGGCGGAGGTCACCATGTGCGATCGCGCAAGCGAGCCGCGGCCGCCGCCTCCGAACCCGAGCAGAAACCGCAGTCGTCGTCCTTCTGGGGATGGCTGATGCAGTAGCGCGCCCGCGCGCGGCTAGTTCAGCTTGGTCTTGAGCGCGGCGATGCCTTGCGTGACGAGGCTGTCTGCCGTCTCAGGCGTGAGTTTCGCCTTGATCACGCTCTGCGCCGCCGCGACGGCGGCATCGGCGGCCGCGGCGCGCACCTCGAGCAAAGCTTCGGTCTCGGCGCGGGCGATCTTGTCCTCGGCGAGCTTCATGCGCCGCTCGAAATGTTCCGTCATCGAGCGGCGCGACTCCGCCGCGAGCTCCTCGGCCTCCTTCGAGGCAAGGCGGATGATGGCTTCTACCTCCTTGGCCGCGTCGCCCTGCTTGCGCCTGTAGTCGGCAAGCACCGTCTCCGCCTCTTGTCGTAGATGCTTCGCCTCCTCGAGCTCCTTGGCGATCATCGCCGCCCTGGCATCGAGCGCCGCGGCGATCTTCTTGTGCAAGCCGAAATAAGCCACGACGCCGAGGAACAGGAAGAACGATACGGCGACCCAGAATTCCGGCTCGAGGATGAAGTCCATGGCTCAGTCCTTCCGCGCTTCCTGGACGGCCTTCTCGATCTCGGCCTTGGATGGGACGCTGCCGATCAGCCGGCGCACGATGTCGGCGGCGACGTCGGCTGCCACCGCGCTCACCTCCTTCATGGCTGAAACCTTTGCGGCGTCGATGCGCGCCTCGGCTTCGGCGCTCTTCTTGGCAAGCTGCTGGTCGAGCTTGGTGCGCTCGGCTGCCATCTCCTCTTTCAGCTTGGCGCGGCCCGCATCGACGATGGCATGCGCCTTCTGCTTGGCCTCGGCGAGCGCCTGCTCGTAGGCGGCGATTGCTTCCTCGGTCTCGCGCCGGAGCTTGTCGGCCTCAGCGAGATCCTTGGCGATATGGGCGGCGCGCGCGTCGATCACCCCGCCGATGCGCGGCAGCACCACCTTCACCATCAGCAGATAGAGAATGCCGAAGGTAAGGATGAGCCAGATGATCTGCGGCGCCCAGTCGAGCGGATTGAGTTGCGGCATGGTCGCTTCGCGGCCCTTGCGAACCGCGTCCCGGTGCGTCCTAGAACACGAACAGAATGATCAGCGCCACCACGAGGCCGAACAGGCCCGTGGCCTCGGCGAGAGCGAAGCCGAGCAGGAGATTGGCGAACTGGCTCGGAGCGGCGGAAGGGTTACGCAAAGCGCCTTGCAGATAATTGCCGAAGATCGTGCCGATGCCGACGCCGGCGCCGACAAGCGCGATCGAGGCCAACCCCGCGCCGATCAATTTTGCTGCTGATGGATCCATTTCTCTCTCCCTTGTGACGATGTTGCTGGTTGTGACGGTTAGTGCATATGCAACGCATCGTTGAGATAGATGCAGGTCAGGATGGCGAAAACATAAGCCTGGAGGAACGCGACCAGGATCTCGAGGCCGGTGAAGGCGACCATGAAAGCGAGCGGTGCCCAGCCGCCCAGGAGGCCAAGCGCGACGACGAAGGCGCCGAACACTTTCAGCATGGTGTGGCCGGCCATCATATTGGCGAACAGCCGGACCGACAGCGACAGCGGCCGCGTCAGGTAAGAGATCACCTCGATCACCACGAGCAGCGGCAGCATCACCAGTGGCACACCCTCGGGCACGAAGAACTTCAAGAAATGTGCGCCGTGCTTCCAGAAGCCGATCGCGGTAACGCCGAGGAAGATGAAGGCGGCGAGCGCGAAGGTGACGATGATGTGGCTCGTCACCGTGAAGGAATAGGGCACCATGCCGAGCATGTTCAGCACGAGCACGAACATGAACAGCGTGAACACGAAGGGGAAATATTTCATCCCGTCGGTGCCGACATTGTCGCGCACCATGTTGGCGACGAAGGTATAGGAGAGCTCGGCCACCGACTGGAGCCGCGTGGGGACGAGCGCGCGGCTACGCATGGCGTACATGGTGAAGAGGGTGATGATCGATGCCGCGATCACCATGAACAGAGCCGAGTTGGTGAAGGAGGCGTCGAACCCGAACAGCTCGATCGGGATGAGGCGCTTGATCTCGAACTGATGCATGGGATTGGGCAGGCTGCCAGCGCCAGCCCCGCCGTGCTCAGCTCCTTCAGCGGCATATGCCTCGAACACGAAACGCCCCTAATCCTCGTCGTCGTCCAAATCGTCCGGCAAGTCCTTGCCGGCAGGCGGCGCCTTGGCCTGCATGGCCTTGGCCGCCCGAAACACGTTCATCATCCCGGCGGCGGCGCCAAGCACCAAGAACACCACCATCAGGAATGGCGCCGACCCCAGCCACCGGTCGAGCGCCCAGCCGATGAATCCCCCAACGGCCACGCCCGCGACCAGCTCGACGCCCAATCTCAGAGCGTAGCCGAGCGCCTCGCCGCGGGCCGTGGCATCAGGCTGAGGTGGTGGCGCATTACGTGCCTTCACCTCCGCCAGCCGCTCCCCAAGCGTGTCGAGCCTCCGGCGAATGCCGTCTTGGTCGCGGCCGCTTTGCTTCCGGCCGGACGTCTTGTCGGCTCCGGCCATTGGCGCTGCTCAATATCCGGGAGAGCCCTAAAGGACCGGCTGGTCCTTAAGCTTGGCGCGCACTTTAGTTTGGGATTTGGCCCTGTCAAGGAAGTCGGGAATGTCCCGGCCCCACAAAAAACCCACGAAACGCGAGGGCGTGAGCCGGCCCCTTAGCTCGCGTCGCGGAGCCGCTCTGCCGTTTCCAGGTCCACCGACACGAGCTGGCTCACCCCGCGCTCGGCCATGGTCACGCCGAACAGGCGGCTCATGCGCGACATGGTGAGCGGGTGGTGGGTGATGATGAGGAAGCGCGTGTCGGTCGAGCGCGCCATCTCCTCCATCAGGAGGCAGAAGCGGTCGACATTGGCGTCGTCGAGCGGCGCGTCGACCTCGTCCAGCACGCAGATCGGCGAAGGATTGGTCAGGAACACGGCGAAGATCAGCGCAAGCGCGGTCAACGCCTTCTCGCCGCCCGACAGCAGCGTCAGCACTTGCGGCCGCTTGCCCGGCGGGCAGGCGAAGATCTCGAGGCCCGATTCGAGAGGGTCATCCGAGTCGACCAGTTTGAGCTCGGCAGTACCGCCGCCGAACAGCGTCTGGAACAGGCGCTGGAAATGACCGTTGACCGTGTCGAAAGCTTCGAGCAGCCGCTTGCGGCCTTCGCGGTTCAGATTGGAGATGCCCTGACGAAGCCTGACGATCGCTTCCTCGACGTCGGCCTTCTCGCGCTCCATCTCCTCGAGCTTGGCTGAAAGCTCGGCTTCTTCCTCCTCGGCCCTGAGATTGACTCCGCCGAGCCGCTCGCGGTCGCCTTTGAGCTTTGCCAGCCGCGCCTCGACCTCGGCGAGAGGGGGGATGGGGGCGTTCGGCTTCAGCGCCGCGAGCGCGAGACAAGCTTCTGGCGCGCAGTCGAGCTGTTCGCGAACTGTATGTGCGCACTCGGCACGCCGCTCGCGCGCCGATTCGAGACGCGCCTCGGTGCGCGCCCGATTTTCGCGTGCTCCTGCCAGACGCTCCTGCACCTCGCGCAAGGCTTTTTCCAAGCGTTTCAATGCAGTCTCGGCAAGAGCGAGATCGTCCGCCGCCTTGCTGCGCTCGCGTTCAGCCGCCCCGATCGCATCGAGAAGTTTGCAACGCCGCTGCTCGATCTCGGCCGGCAGATTAGCGAGCGTGGCAAGATCGGCGCTCGTCTCCTCCTCGCGGGCGCGCAGCGTCGCGATCTGCTCACGCGCATTGGCAATGCGCTTCTGCCACAGCGCCTGCTCGGCGCCGATCGCCTGGATGCGCTCCTGCCTCAGTCTCACCTCGCGCTCGAACCCTTCAAGCGCCGCCTCGGCTCGCGCATGAATGGTGCGCTGCTCGGCGGCCGACGATTTCGCGGCCTCGAGCGCGGCCTCGAGCGCGCCAAGCGAGGCAAGCTCGCCGAGAGCGTTCGCGCTATTGGTCAACTGTGCACGCACCTCTTCCAATGCGGCGTGGGTGTGGTGCTTTGCCTCGGCGAGAGCACCGAGCTGTTTGCTTCTCGCTTGGCCTTTATGCTCCGTGACGGCGATAGCCTCACGGGCGCGGTCAAGCTGCAAGTGCGTTTCCTTGACGATCTGCCGGATTGCCTTGACCGCTTCACTGCTGGTCATGACTTCTCTGGCGGCCGCATCTAGTTCGATTTCGGCGGCCTTCGAGCGCTGCTCGGCCACCAGGGCGTCGGCGCTGAGCGAGGCAAGCCGCCCACGCTCGATCAACCTCGCTCCGGCCGCCATGGCGGTGCCGGCACGCACGCTATAACCGTCCCAGCGCCAAAGGTCGCCAAAGCGGGAGACGAGCCGCTGCCCGGGCTTAAGTTTAGTTTGCAGGCTCGAGCCAAGCTCTGGCTCTATTAACCCGATCTGTGTGAGCCGGCGACGAAGCACGGAAGGCGCCTCGATGAACTCGCTGAGGGGCGTCGCTCCCTCGGGCAGAGCCGGATCCTCCGCACTCGCGGTCAAGCGCCAATGCGCCGGAGCAGACTCGTCGGCGGCGGCGTCGAGATCATCGCCGAGCGCCGCGCCAAGCGCCTGCTCATACCCTTGCTTCACCCGAACCTGTTCGACGATTGGCGACCATTCGCCGGTATTCTTGGGCTGGAGTAGTTTGACGGCAGTGGCGAACTCGGTCTCAAGCTCTTGCCATTTGAGCTTGGCAGCCGAAGCCAGGTCGCGCGCCCTGGTTTCGCGAGCTCGCGCCCTCTGTTCCTCGGCCTCAGCAGCGGCAAGCTCCGCCTCCGATCGTTGGACGGCGCTTGCAAGGCTCGTGGCATTTGCGTTGAGCTTAGCCACATCGCCATGCTCCGCGAGTTCTCCCTCTAGCTCGGTGAGCGACTCGGCAACGCTGCTCGCCTCAGACTCCAATCGCGCTAGACGATCTCTCAAGCCCGTCTGCTCGGCCTCGATCCGGCCGCGCCTGGCGCGCGCTTCTGCAAGATCGCCGGTGGCCTTGGTCAGGGCCTGCTCGGCGGAAGCGAGCGCCGCCGCCGCCTTTGCGACTGCGTCTTTGAGCTGCGGCATCTCGTGGTCGCGCGAGCTTGCAGCCTCTAGCCGCCGGCCCTCTTCACCGAGCCCCCGCAACATCCCTTCCGCCTCGGCGATATGCTCCTCCTCGCGGGCAAGATCGCGCGAGGCCTGTGCGAGCCGCGTCTCGAGCTCGGCCTGACGCGCCTTGGCGCGCGCCTCCTCGCGCTCGAGCGCATCGCGCTCGACGCTCAGTCGATGCAGCACCGCGGCGCGGGCAGCCTCCTCGTCACGGAGCGGCTGAAGCTTCTCTGCCGCCTCCGCCTGCTGGCGAAGCGCCTCGCCCTCGGCCTTCGTCTCCTGGGCCATGACGCCGAGCGCCGCCTGTAAGGCCGCTTCCTCGTGCTCGACCAGCGCGCAAGCGGCCTCCCAGTGGAGGTGATGCAGAAGCGCCTCGGTCTCGCGAATCTTGCCGGAGATCTCGCGGTAGCGTTGCGCTTGGCGTGCCTGACGCCTGAGCGCCTGCAATTGCGATGAGAGCTGGCCGATCAGGTCGGCGAGCCGGGCGAGGTTGGCCTCGGTCGCCTTCAGCCTGAGCTCTGCCTCATGGCGGCGGCTGTGCAAGCCGGCGATGCCGGCCGCATCTTCGAGCACGCGCCGGCGCTCCTGCGGCAGCGCGTTGACGATCTCGCCGATCCGCCCCTGCCGCACGAGGGCAGGCGAGCGGGCGCCGGTTGCCGCATCCTCGAACAAAAGACGCACGTCGCGGGCGCGGGCGTCCTTGCCATTGACCCTGTAGGCCGAGCCCACCTCGCGCTCGATGCGCCGCGTCACTTCGAGCAGGTCGGAATCGTTGAACTCGGCGGGGGCGGTGCGCGCGGCGTTGTCGATGAACAGCGTCACCTCGGCCATGTTGCGCGAGGGGCGATCCTGCGAGCCCGCAAAGATCACGTCCTCCATCGCCGAGCCGCGCATGCTCTTGTACGAGGTCTCGCCCATGGCCCAGCGCAGAGCCTCGAGCAGGTTCGACTTGCCACAGCCGTTAGGCCCGACGACGCCGGTCAGCCCGGGCTCGATCAGAAGCTCGGTGGGCTCTACGAAGGACTTGAAGCCGAGGAGGCGGAGTCGGGTGATCTGCACGTGTTAGGCGTCCTTAAGCGTTAGGTAAGATCTGAGATCCAATTGGTTAACAAGCGTTTACGCATTCGTCATTGCCCGGCTTGACCCGCCTGCTGGCCGAAGCCCCGAACGCGCGGGAATGACACGCGACTTCAAGACGAGGAGGACGGCGGCGGTGGCGCCTCGATCAAGGCTTTGATCTGGTCGAACGTGACCTCGCCTTGCGCCACTTTTCGGCCATTGATGAAAAAGGTCGGGGTGCCGATTACCCCGTATTTCCGCCCCCGCTGCTTAACTTCGTTCAACCCGTCGATAATGGTTTGATTCGATAGGCATTTGTCAAACGTCTCGCGGCTCATGCCGCTCGATTTGGCGACCGCATAGATGGCGTCCGGGCGTACCTCCTGACTCACCCATTCGGGTTGGCGGGTGAGGAACTGGTTCAAGAGGAAGAAATATTTATCCTCCGGCGCGCAGCGATTGATGATGGCAGCGTGCCCTGAGGTGTGGCCGATCGGGAACTCCCGCACGATGAAGCGGATCTTGCCCGTGTCGATGAACTCCTTCTTCACGCGCGGGAAGATGGTCTTCTGGAAGTTGGCGCAATGCGGACAGGTGAGCGAGACGTATTCGATGACCGTGACCGGTGCGTTCGCTTTCCCGAGCGTTCGTTCGCCGAGCGGTCCGTCAGCCATCACGTCGGCGTCCGGCGTCGCGTTGAGAGCCGTTTCGGTCGCGACTGGAGTCGGTCCGCTCGCGACTCCGCCACAGCCCCCAAGCAAGAGCAGAAGAACGAACGCGATTGAGGCTCTGGCCGCTTTGAAAGGCACGGTCACGCTCGCTTACTGCGCTGGAGCTCCCTGGGGCTCGCTCGTGCCTCCTTCGGGAGGAGGAGCGCTGCCTTCAGCAGGAGCGGGAGTTGCACTTTTCGGAGCGGCGCTGTCCTCAGCGGGCGCCGGCGTTCCCTCCGCCTGAGGGGTACCGCCTTGCGCTGGCGGCGTGCCGTCGGCAGGCTTCTCGATGCCGGTGAACATCGCCTCGAAATCCTTGAGCTGATGCTCTCCGGACATGCGTTTGCCATTCACGAAGAACGTAGGCGTCGAGTCCACCTGAAACACGTCGTTCGCGCGCTGGCGCTCATCGACGATCTTCTTGAAAAGATCCTTGTCGGCGAGGCAGGCGTCGAACTTCTCTTTGGAGAATCCGGCCTGGCGCGCGAGCTGGAGCAGGTGGTCGAGGGCTTCGGGTCCCTCCACCACCCAAGTCGGTTGCGTCTGGAACATGACGTCGATCATGGCGAAGTAGCGGTCGGGCCCAGCGCAGCGCGCGAGCATCGAGGCGCGCGCGGCGAGCCCATCGAGCGGAAACTCGCGGAAGATGAGGCGCGCTTTCCCGGTGTCGATATATTTGGCCTTGAGCTCGGGGAAGATGACCTTGTCGAACTGGGCGCAATGCGGGCAGGTCATCGAGGCATATTCGACGATGACGTTCGGAGCATCCTGGCTTCCCAGCGACATGTCGGGCAGCGCACCCGGCTTCATCAGCTCGGCGAGATCGGGGTCTTTCTTCGGCGCGTCCGGATCGCGCTGAGCGCCTTTGACGAAATAGACATAGCCGCCGACGAGCGCTGCCGCGACCAGCGCGCAGACGAGGACGATGTTAATCAAGTTGGATGCGCCGCTCGGCGTCTCGTCCGCGGCGGGTTTGCCGGCCGCTGGTTTTTCAGTCTTCGCCACGCTCTCTACTCCATCTCTAGCTGTGCAGCCCGGCCCCTGACTTGGGCGCGCCTACATTCGTTGATAGGACCGCTCCCTGGCAAGAGCGAGAAATGCGAGGTTCGTCAACCCCTCGTGAGCTGGGAACGGGCGAAGGCGCCCAGCCGCGACAAAGCGCGCCGCAGTCCTTCGTGCTCTATCGAGGCCGGAGCGGGCAGGATCTTCGGGTCTTTTGCCTCCGGCGCCCTGGCTGAGGACGGCTCTGCCCTGACGATTGGAGCTTGCACGATGCGGATCTCGGTGACGGCCCGATAGCCGAAATAGGTGTTGACCCGCTCGAGGATCTTACCCGAGCGATGCTGCACCTCGATGGCGCGGGGCCCGTCGACCCTGAGCACCAGGATGGCGCCTTCTACCCGCCAGCCTTTGGCAGGCGGGCCCTCGTCTCCGTCCGGCTGACGTCTTGGCCAGACGACCCGGTCAGGCATCGTGAATTGCGCAAGCT
>DATHCZ010000095.1:0-4046 GCA_035319265.1 Methyloceanibacter sp.
GCCGGCATAATGGTCGATCAGCTCGCGCAACTCGACGCCCATCTCCTCTTCGACATTGCACGGCTTGTTCACATGACCGGAGAGGCAGAAGAGCTTGGTGCCGGTGTTGTTGGGACGTCCGAGCGAAGCGAACCACGCGGCCCCCCGGCGCAGGATGTCGGGAACGACGGCGATGGTCTCGACATTGTTGACGGTGGATGGCGCGCCGTAGAGCCCGACATTGGCGGGGAACGGCGGCTTCAGACGCGGTTGGCCCTTCTTGCCTTCGAGACTCTCGAGCAGCGCCGTCTCCTCGCCGCAGATATAAGCCCCCGCCCCGTGGCTGAGATAAAGATCGAAGTCCCAGCCATTGACGTTGTTCTGACCGATCAACTTGGCGGCATAGGCCTCGTCGATCGCGGTTTGCAGTATCTCGCGCTCGGCGATGAACTCGCCGCGAATATAGATGTAAGCGGTATGCGCGCGCATGGCGAAGCCGGCCAAGAACGCACCCTCGATGAGGAGCTGCGGATCGTGGCGCATGATGTCGCGATCCTTGCAGGTGCCGGGCTCGGACTCATCGGCATTGACGATAAGATAATTGGGACGTCCGTCGGACTTGGTGGGCATGAACGACCATTTAAGTCCGGTGGGGAAGCCCGCCCCGCCCCGGCCGCGGAGGCCCGAGGCTTTCACCTCCTCGATGATCGCTTCATGACCCTTCTCGATCATCGCTTTGGTGCCGTCCCAAGCACCGCGCGCGCGCGCAGCGCGCAGATGCCAGCTATGCAGGCCGTAGAGATTCTTGAAGATGCGGTCCTTGTCTTGCAGCATCACTTGTCTTTCTGCGCGGCCTTCGGCTTCCGGCCCTTGGCGGGTCTTGCGGGCGACTCCAGCTGGTAATTGGGCGGGGCGTCGTCGGGCAACTCGTTGCGGTAGAGCTCGGGGTCGAGAAGCGTGGTCGCGCCGCCGGCCGGTTCGGATGAGTGTCGCCCGTTCTGCGGGCCCGGGGTGATCTCGCGGCCGGCTTTCACATCGGCAAGGAGGCGCACGAGGCTCTCGGGGGAAAGGTCCTCGTAATAGTATTTGTTGATCTGGGCGACCGGCGCGTTGACGCAAGCGCCGAGACACTCCACCTCGGTCCAGGAGAACAGCCCATCCTCGGTGACATGGTTCGGCTCGCCGATCAGCTCCCGGCAGGCGGCTTTGATGTCGTCGGCGCCGCGCAGCCAGCAGGGTGTCGTGCCGCACACCTGCACGTAATAGCGGCCGACCGGCGCGAGATTGAACATCGTGTAGAAGGTCGCGATCTCGTAGACGCGGATATAGGCCATGCCGAGCATATCGGCGATGTAACGAAGCGCTGGCTCGGGCAGCCACCCTCCCATCTGCTCCTGTGCGCGCCACAGCAGGGCAAGCACGGCAGAGGCCTGCTTACCTTCCGGATATTTCTTGATCTGACCCTTGGCCCAATCGAGATTTTCGGGCGTGAAGGCGAAGGCTTCGGGCTGATCGGCGGCAAGCCGTCGGATGCTCATAGACTCGATTCTCTTCTTCTTGTTTCAGACTTGCAGAGCCTCATCGGTCGATCTCCCCGAACACGATGTCGATCGACCCGAGTACGGCCGAGACGTCCGCGAGCATATGTCCGGTGCATAGGAAGTCCATGGCAGCGAGATGGGCGAAGCTCGGAGCCCTGATTTTGCAGCGATAAGGCCTGTTGGTGCCGTCAGAGACGAGATAGACGCCGAACTCTCCCTTGGGCGCCTCGACTGCCACATACACTTCGCCGGCCGGCACATGATAGCCCTCGGTATAGAGCTTGAAGTGATGGATCAAGGCCTCCATCGAGCTTTTCATCTCGGCGCGCTTCGGCGGCACCATCTTGTGGTTCTCGGCGCTGACGGGGCCGATCTCGGTCGAGAGTCGCTCGCAGCATTGCTTCATAATGCGGACCGATTGGCGCATCTCCTCCATGCGTACGAGGTAACGGTCGTAGCAGTCGCCGTGCTTACCGATGGGGATGTCGAATTCGAGCTCTGAATAGCATTCGTAAGGCTGCGCCTTGCGCAAATCCCAGGCTGCGCCAGACCCACGCACCATGACGCCGGAAAAGCCCCGCGCCCAGGCATCGTCGAGCTTGACGATACCGATATCGACGTTGCGCTGCTTGAAGATGCGGTTATCGGTGAGAAGTCCTTCGATGTCGTCGCAGGTCTTCAGGAACGGATCGCAGAAGGCATAGATGTCGGCGACGAGCTCAGGTGGGAGGTCCTGATGCACGCCGCCGGGACGGATGAAGGCGGCGTGCATGCGGCTCCCGCTCGCGCGCTCATAGAACACCATGAGCTTCTCGCGCTCCTCGAAGCCCCAGAGCGGAGGCGTGAGCGCCCCGACGTCGAGGGCCTGGGTGGTAACGTTGAGAAGGTGCGACAGAAGCCGGCCGATCTCGGAGTAGAGCACGCGGATGAGCTGGCCACGCTTCGGTATGGTGACGCCGAGCAGCTTTTCGACCGCGAGCGAATAGGCATGCTCCTGGTTCATCGGCGCGACGTAATCGAGCCGGTCGAAATAAGGAAGCGCCTGGAGATAGGTCTTGTGCTCGATCAGCTTCTCGGTGCCACGATGCAGCAGCCCGATATGCGGATCGACGCGCTCGACCACCTCGCCGTCGAGTTCGAGCACCATGCGGAGCACGCCGTGCGCGGCGGGATGCTGAGGCCCGAAATTGATGGTGAACTTGCGGTCCTCGCCGTCGCGTGCTTGGCTCTTGGCCTCAGCCTCGTCGGTCTTGATGTTGGCCATCATGCGTCGACCTTGCTTGCGGCTTTGGCCTGCTTGGCGGCGACGCCGCGATTGAAGCGGTCCCAGGCGACGATAAAGCGCTCATGCGTGCCTGAGCCGATCTCGTCGAGGCCATCATGGGCGCTCAGTTTGAACTTGGCCCGCGGCCCTCTCACCTCGATGCACTCGGCGTCGACCGTGATCGTCATTCCGGGCGGGGTAGCCGCCTTGTGCGATACGTCGATATGAGTGCCGAGGCTTCCCTCGCCAGCGTCGAGATGCGGCTCCAGCAGTTGAACGCAAGTCCATTCCATCAGCCCGACCATGAAGCCTGTGGCGAACACCTCGGGCATGGCGGCGAGCTCGGGCGACTCTGGATAGAGCTTGGGCACGGTCTTGCTCGCGGGCACGGTATAGGCGAAGCGGTGTTTCAGGCCCGCTTGGAGTGATGGCTTCATGATTTGTCGCTCCGGTCGCGCGCCTCGACCGCCTTCTCATCGCCAGGAATGGCGGTATCCATGGCCTCCCACGGGCTTAGGAAATCGAAGCTCCTATACTCCTGCATCAGCTTGACCGGCTCGTACACCACGCGTTTCAGTTCGTCGTCATAACGAAGCTCGACGAAGCCCGTGAGCGGGAAGTCCTTGCGCAAAGGATGGCCCTGAAAGCCGTAGTCAGTGAGGATTCGCCGTAAATCCGGATGTCCCGCAAACAAAATGCCGTAGAGATCGAAGGCCTCGCGCTCGAACCAGTCAGCGCCGGGGAACAGGCCGATCAGGCTTGGTACGGGATGCGCCTCATCGGTTCTGAGGCGCAGGCGAATGCGATGATTTAGCCAGGGACTGAGCAGATGGTAAACGACGTCAAAGCGTTCTTCCCGGTCGGGATAGTCGGCGCCGCAAATGTCGATTAGGCAGCCGAAGCGGCAGAGGGAATCGTCACGCAGGATCGTCATCACCTCGATGAGGTCGTCGCGCGAGATCTCGATGGTAAGCTCGCCGAGCGCGAGCGTGACGCTGCGGAGCTTTCCTCCGAGACGGTCGGCGAGATAAGCGGATAGCTTGTTGAGGGCTTCGTCCATCAGTGCTCCCGGACGGGACGGTCAGCGCGCGATCGTGCCGGTCCGCCTGATCTTCTTCTGGAGGAGGAGCACGCCATAGACGAGCGCTTCGGCCGTCGGCGGGCAGCCTGGAACATAGATGTCGACGGGAACGATGCGGTCGCAGCCGCGAACCACCGAGTAGGAATAGTGATAATAGCCGCCCCCGTTGGCGCAGGACCCC
>DATHCZ010000096.1:0-5651 GCA_035319265.1 Methyloceanibacter sp.
TGCAGCCTTCACGTCTCCTACTTTGATCAAGCTGACGGAGAGATCGCGCTGCCATTCCGTGTTGGTTGGGTCGGCGGCCGCCAAGCGGCGCCTGATGGCGAGGCTTTCCTCATATGAAGCCAGTGCCGCCGTTGCGTCGCCCGCCTTGACTCGTGCGTCTCCCAAATCATCGAGAGCAACGGACAGATCGCGCTGCGCTTCGGTGTTGGCCTTGTCGGCCGCTGCCAAAGCGCGTCGAATGGTGAGGCTCTCTTCGTAGGCTGCCAGCGCGCCGGCATTGTCGGCCAGAACCAGCTTGACACTGCCCACATTGGAGAGGCCGACCGAAACGTCGCGTTGCCAGGCGGCGTTGCCTTCATCGATTTTGGCCAAGCGCCGACGAATGGCCAGGGAGTCCTCGTAAGATGCAAGCGCGGCGGCGTAATCACCCAGTTCGAGATTCGCGTCGCCGGTCCGGTTGAGGATGACGGAGACGTCACGCTGCCATGCCGTATTGCCGGGGTCGGACGCTGCCAGAGCGCGGGCGAGGCCGAGGCTCTCGGCATAGGCTGCAAGCGCACCCGCACGATCTCCTTCCTGAAGCTTGAGGTCGCCGAGGCTCTGCAACCCGACCTCAATGTCCCGCTGGCGTGCGGTGTCGCTGTTGTTGGCATCGAGCAAGCGGCGGTCGATGGCGAGGCCTTCCTCGTAAGCAGCGAGCGCGCCCGCACCGTCGCCAAGGCCGGTCTTCGCATCGCCGATGCGGCTGAGCGCTACGGCCACGTCATGTTCGGCCTGGGGGTCGCTCTTGGCGGTCTCGGCCACGCGACGCCTGATCGCGAGAGCCTCGTCGTAGGCCGCGCGCGCACCTCGGTTGTCGCCTTGGGCGAGCTTGACGTCGCCGACCTTGATGAGACTGACGGATACGTCTCGTTGCCGCTTGTTGTCGGCGGGATCGGCGGCAGCGAGCCGCTGCGCGATGGCGAGGCTTCCCTCAGCGCTGCGAAGTGCCTCAGCCAGATTGCCAGCGGTGAGATAGGTCGTGGCGAACTCATCCAGCATCGCTGCTTGGCTGCGTTGGAGCGCCTCATTGTCAGGTGCGGTCGAGGCGAGGCGATCGACGGTTGTGCGCACCTGACCGAGGATCTTGTTCAGGCTATCGATCCTGATTCCTTCGACATGGCGCAGCCCTTGGGTGATATCGAAGATAAGCGAATCCACGGTGTCCTTAGCGGCGGCGAAATTCTTCTGGGCGCGGAGTTGCTGCGTGCGAGCGATGATGCCGGCGGTGACTGCGCCGATCGCAAGCAGTAGGAGAAGTGCCGCGGCGGAAACCGCGAGCGAGAGCGCGCGGCGCTGCTGGCGGACCTCCTGCGACAGGAGGTCCTCCTTGGGTGTGCCGTGAATGGCGGCGGCAAAGTCGGCGCCGGCCTCGATGAAGCGCGCATTGCGTGGATCGGCGCCGTCGCGATAGGCGCTCAAATCGACCCATTTCGGTTCAGCCGGGAAGCGCCCCTTGAGAATCTCGGGGAGTGGTGGGTCCTTGGTCCAGACGAAATCCCCTGTCGTCTGATCCCAGTCGAGCGTGCCGTTGGTCACGCCAATGAACAGCGTGTCGGTGCTCTTGTGAGCGAGCCAGTACTCCACCTCCTTGGCCACCCAGGGCGAGGCCGCAGCCTCGGGCGAGGACAGCAGCAAGAGATAGCGGGATTGGGACAGCGCCAGCTCGATCGAAGGCCAGAGCTGCGGCGTGGCCGAGAGCGAGGTGTCATCGCGAAAGACACGCAAAGCCCGGCGCTTGTACCAGGGCTTGCCGAGCCTCTGGATCACCGATTGCAGCGCGGCGGCGACCGGCTTGTCCTTGGCGTGGCTATAGGAAATGAACGCGTCGTAGACCGGCAAAGGGCTCTCCGCCTGTGACGGGCCAATCTAGAGCGCTAACGCGGAGCGAGTCATGCCCCGCAATGCGCAGGTTCGAAGCACATCCTATAGGCCGGCGGGTTCAGGCCGCTTTGTGAGGGCTCTCACAAAGCGGTCAAAGCAGGCCTCACATCTCAGAGGTGCCAACGGGGCCCCTAGTCCCTCAGGCCAACGAAAACTGAAGTGTGTGCGTAACACCGATCGGCACGCCGCTCGTCCCACCGAGTCGGCGCCGATGAGCTGAAAGGGTCAATGGGCCCGGGTCCGCTCCTGCCCGGCCTGTCAGTACCCCTCCCTTTCAGCGTAGCGGGCGCAGGGTTCCCCCGCCTTGCGCCCGCACCCTTTTCTTAGGTTGAGGGGACGCAATTGGGGCGCGTGTCGCTGGCAGGTAACAGAGGAGATTTCAATGTTCAGCGGTCCAGCCAATCGCCGTACCTTTCTCGGCAGCGCGGCCGTCGCTGCCGCGGCCATGTCCTTGCCCGACCGCGCGGCTGCCGGAGCAACGAACAGCGCTCCTCGGCACATCGTGCTGTTCGGCGATTCCATCCTCGACAACTCGGCTTACGTGGCCGGAGGACCGGACGTGGTGACTCAACTTCGCCGGCGTCTGCCCGCCGGAAGCAGAGCGACACTCGCGGCCATAGACGGCTCGGTGGCCGCGGCGGTCAGGCTTCAGCTCAAAGACTCACCCGACGACGCCACCCATCTCGTGGTGAGCGCGGGCGGTAACGATGCACTGCATTGCGCCAATCTGCTCGAAGAGAGCGCAGGCTCGGTGGCAGAGGCACTCGGACGACTTGCGGTCGTGCGCGAGCAATTCAGGGAGGACTATGGTGCGCTGCTTGACGACGTCGTGGCGCGCAGTCTCCCCGCCGCGGTATGCACCATTTATGACGCTCGACTTCCCAACATGACCGAGCGGCGTCTCGCTTCGGTCGGGCTCACCATCTTCAACGAATGCATCACACGTGAGGCCTCGGCGCGCGGGCTTGCTCTGATCGATCTCCGGTTGATCTGCCGCACCGATCAAGATCTCGCCACGCCAATCGAGCCCTCGGTCGCCGGCGGCGCGAAGATCGCCGACGCGATCGCCGCCTTCGCTTCTGACTATGATCGTAGTCGGGGGCGTTCGGAGGTGTTCGCCGGGAGTGGGTTCAGTCTTTAGCGCTGATATTTACCGGATCGCGCAAGCTTGCTTGCTGATTTCTGGCACAGGACTATCCTAGCGGGCATAAACGTCGCGGCGGATCTGATCAAGGGTTGGAGTGAGGTTGCATGGATCGTCGCACCGTGCTCGGGATGCTCGGAGTAGCGGGTGTGCTGCTGTCTTCGCTGGTGCGCAAGGCGGTTGGAGCCGCGCCCGAAGCGTCGACAACTTCCGCCAATCCCGACCAGGTGCTGGCGCAATCGACACAGCACGGCCTCCCCACCGATTGGCAGTTCGTTGCTCCGACGCGGTGGACGACGGTCGATGAGAGCCTCAAGGCGAGGCTCAACTCGGTGCTGCGCGACGCTTCCCCGATCGACCTCGGCGGCATCAAGGTCACGCGCTCGGGCCAGATCGAGACGGGCAGGCTCGATCCCGTCGGTCTTGCCGTCGAGCTCCCGCCCGAAGTCGCGGCTCTGGTCAGCCCGGCCGATGAGGCGCTCAATCTCGAAGTCATCAACAGCGAATACAATCCCTTCCTCGCTGAGCCGCGCGACGCGAGCGGCAAGCCCCTGGTCGGACCGTTCCAGGCGGCGGGCGAAGTCTATGAGGGCAAGACCTTCCTGCCGGTCAAGTTGATCATGGCGGGGATGGTCAAGGCGATGGCGGCGCCGCCTTCGGTGTCACAGCCGCTGATCGATGCCTTGAGCGAATTGGTGGTGATCCGCACGCCCGCTCATCAACACCGGATGGGCGCCGAGCTCGGCAACCGCATCGTGTTCTATGGCGAGGATATTGTGAACGGTCAGGACATCAACATCGGCCACGCCAATATCGACAAAATCGTCGACGCGCTTGCCGCGAAGAACATGCGGCTCGCCAAACAGATGGTGCATTTCGATCATCAGGCACAAGGCGGCAAGCCGGACGACATCGTCGCCGACGGGGTAGCCGGCGCGACGCATGTGGGAGGCTTCTCCGAAGGCTACAATGACAAGGGCAAGCCGATGTCGGTGAAGAGCGACTGGCCGAGCAATTACGGCCAGCTCGGCGTCGCCAACCGCACCTATAACGCCCATCTGCTCGCGATCGACTACAGTGCTGGCGTCGAAGACCCAATCCCCGAGAAGGACCTCAAGGCCTATTACCACAACGCCGATATGTGGGATTGCTGTGCCGCGATCCTCGTTCCCTTTGCCGACCGTGACCCCGACCCGCAATATCGCGACTACATGTACAATCCGCTGGAAGTATACGACCAGCAATCGGCACGCGACGTGGCGGCCGCGCTTGCCACGCTCGATGCGGACAAGTTCCTCTCCAAGCACGGCGCGTTCTATTGCGCCGAGGGTCAATATGTCGTCGCCAATCTCGGGCCGCAGGAGGATGACAATGGCGGCACGCTGTTAAAGCAGAGCCGCTTTGGCGACACGCCCTTGGGCCGCTTGATTGCGAACTTCATCAAGGCTCCCGGCTATGCCGGCATGTCGGCAGAGGAGCGGCGGCAACATCCAACGATCGGCTGGGACTATCTCCTCGAGCTCGGCGAGCACGATGGGGGAATCAGCGCCGAGCAGGCGCTCATCCTGTCGGCGACCGACCGTCAAGGCGTCGCACTCGATTTCATCGACGAGGACGTCAGAGGCTGGCAGGCCTATCGCCCGAAGAACAACGAGGCCTTGATCGCGCGACCCATGACCGTGGCGACGCTCGCCTGGGGCTTGCTCCGTCTCTATATGCCGCGCGATGCGGTCGCCAAGGCGATCGCCACCGACATCGGGCGCGCCTACGCCGAGGGCGATGACAGCGTAAAGGAGTCCGTAAGGACTCTGCTCAACGAGAAGGACCCGATGAGCGCCAACGGGCAGGCTCTGCTCGCCGGCTTCTCGGCCAAGGCGGCGACCGGGTTGCTGCTCGGGCTGCTCTCGAGCGATCAAGTCAAAGCATCGTTGCTCTACAAGTCGGGCTTCATGGATATTACCGACGATGCCGACAAGCAGCGCGTCCTCGATGCCTATGAGCAGTTTCTCGGCATCCTGCAGAATGCCGACTATTCGACCCAAGTCTCGCTCGACAAGGCGCTCGAGGCCGCGGACGAAGCGCTTGCCGATCTCGTCGTGACGCGCACCTACTACAACCGCACGACGCGGGAGAGGCAGCCGGCCAAGAGCACGGTGATGAAATACGCCGCTCCTCCTTGCTTCGGCATGTGGACGCAGCAGCCGTTCCTCGCCGAGACCGGCTGCCTTCGTTACGTCGCAACGGCCATGCATGTCAGCGAAATGAAGACGTCGGCCTCTTAATCCGCTGCGAAGCCATGAACAGACGCTCCTTCATTTTCGTTGCCGCCGCCGGGTTGTCGGCTTACGCCTCCGGTGCGCTTGCCGAGGATTATTTCGGTCGTTTCATCGGCAAGTTCGTCGCCGAGTTCGATAACACCGACGGCCGCAAAGTGACACTGCAGGAGCCCTATTCGTTCGTCGATCCAACGGGGAATGAGTGGGACGTGCCGACCGGCTACCAGACCGACGGCGCCTCGGTGCCTGAGGCGCTCTGGGCACTTTATCCGCCGTTCACCGGCAACTACCGACAAGCGGCCGTGATC
>DATHCZ010000097.1:0-2621 GCA_035319265.1 Methyloceanibacter sp.
CGCGCCTCATCGCCGTGATCGGCGGCGGCGAGGAGCCCCTGCGTCTCGCCAAGGTCGAGACCCTGCTTGCATCGCTTGCGTCCTGTCCTGACAAGACCCACACGCTCGGCCGCTGCCGGATCGGGTCTCTTGGCCAGCGGCTCGGCATCTTCCGCGAGGTCAGGGCGAAAGGTCTCCCCATGATCGCGCTTCAACCGGGCATGCGGGCGCTGTGGGACAACCGCTTCAGGATCGAGCTTGGCGCTGAAGAGCGACCGGTCACGGTGAAGGCACTCGGCGAGCAGGGCTTGCGCGATTTACGAGACAGTTTTCACCTCCTCGCCACTTTGCCGCCACTTGCATCGCGGACGCTGCCTGCTTGCTTCAGGGGCGAGGCCTTGGTCGGTCTCCCGGTTCTCGGCTCTTCGTCGGGTTTGTGCCACGGTCCCGCATTCGCGTGTCGGGCAAGCTTCATTGGCGCCGAATCGCCTGTGAAAGGCGGAACGGCCTAGCCGTGAAGTTGTTGAGAAAGCGTGCACCTCTTTGCGTTAGCTTTACTTGGCAAAAATGCTGCAGGTTCCTATGTTAACAAGCGTTACTATCTCCCGAAGAGCCAGTGGGGGGACGCGGTTTCAGGCCTGAGCCGCGCCTAAAACGTCGTCAGGACAGTTCATGAATTCCAATTTCCGCAACTTCGCCATCTGGGTGTTCATCGGCCTTCTCCTGGTCGCTCTGTTCAACCTGTTCCAGAGCCCCGGCGTCCATGTGCGCGGCAACGAGATCAGCTTCTCGCAGCTCCTCTCGGAGGTCGAGGGCGGCAACGTTCAAGACGTGACCATTGCCGGCAACCAGATCACCGGGCACTTCACCGACGGCCGCAACTTCCAGACCTATGCGCCGAACGATCCGAATCTGGTCGACAAGCTGAACCAGAAGGGCGTCAAGATCACCGCCAAGCCGTCAGAGGACGACGTGCCGTCGCTGCTCGGCGTGCTGGTCTCGTGGTTCCCCATGCTGCTGCTCATTGCCGTGTGGATCTTCTTCATGCGGCAGATGCAGTCGGGTGGTGGACGCGCCATGGGCTTCGGCAAGTCCAAGGCGAAGTTGCTCACCGAGCGCCATGGCCGCGTGACCTTTGACGATGTGGCCGGCGTCGACGAAGCCAAGGAGGATCTCCAGGAGATCGTCGAGTTCCTGCGCGATCCCCAGAAATTCCAGAAGCTCGGCGGCCGCATCCCGCGCGGCGCGCTTCTCGTCGGCCCTCCCGGTACCGGCAAGACGCTGCTCGCGCGCGCCATCGCCGGCGAGGCGAACGTACCCTTCTTCACCATCTCGGGCTCGGACTTCGTCGAGATGTTCGTCGGCGTGGGCGCATCCCGCGTGCGCGACATGTTCGATCAGGCGAAGAAGAACGCGCCTTGCATCATCTTTATCGATGAGATCGACGCCGTCGGCCGTCACAGAGGCGCAGGCCTTGGCGGCGGCAACGACGAGCGCGAGCAGACGCTGAATCAGCTCCTGGTCGAGATGGACGGCTTCGAGGCGAATGAAGGCATCATCCTTATCGCCGCGACCAACCGCCCCGACGTGCTCGATCCCGCGCTGCTAAGGCCCGGCCGCTTCGACCGCCAGGTCGTGGTGCCGCGCCCCGATATCATCGGCCGCGAGAAGATCCTCAAAGTGCATGTGCGCAAGGTCCCGCTTGGGCCGGATGTGGACTTGCGCGTCATCGCGCGGGGCACGCCCGGCTTCTCCGGCGCCGATCTCGCCAATCTCGTCAACGAGGCGGCGCTGCTTGCGGCGCGCCGCTCTAAGCGCCTGGTCATGCAGCTCGAGTTCGAGGATGCCAAGGACAAGGTGATGATGGGCGCCGAGCGCCGCTCCATGGTGATGACCGAGGAGGAGAAGACGCTGACCGCCTATCACGAGGGCGGGCACGCGCTCGTCGCTCTGCATATGCCGGCGTCCGATCCCGTGCATAAGGCGACCATCATTCCGCGCGGACGCGCTCTCGGCATGGTCATGCGCCTGCCCGAGCGCGACATGCTCTCGTATACCCGCGCCAAGCTCAAGGCCGACATCACCGTCGCCATGGGCGGACGCGTGGCCGAGGAGATCGTGTTCGGCTACGACAAGGTGACCTCCGGCGCCTCATCCGACATCAAGATGGCGACGCTGCTCGCCCGCGCCATGGTCACGCAATACGGCATGAGCGACAAGCTCGGGCCGCTCGCTTATGGCGACAATGAGGAAGAGGTGTTCCTCGGCCATTCGATCGCGCGGACGCAAAACCTGTCCGACGAAACCCAGACCGTCGTCGACGAGGAGATCCACCGTCTGGTCGACGAATCGTTCGAGCATGCGCGCAAGATCATCACCACGCATCTCGATGACCTGCACACCATCGCGCGGGGGCTGCTCGAGTACGAGACGCTGTCGGGCGATGAGATCAAGGACCTGCTCAAGGGCAAACCGCCCGTGCGCGAGTTCGCGGCCGACGTCACGTCGCGGCCGGGACCAGCCTCTGCGGTTCCCGCTGCAGGGCGCGGCAAGAAGGCGCCGCCAGAGCCCGACACGGGCGGTATGGAGCCGAAGCCCGCGACTTAGGCTCGGCGCCTATCTAGTCACTTGAAATGCCCGGC
>DATHCZ010000098.1:0-9762 GCA_035319265.1 Methyloceanibacter sp.
TGGGGCGGCCGCACCAGCATTGGGCTCGACTGCTCAGGCCTCGTCCAGCTCGCCGTTGAGGCGGCCGGGCACAAGGCGCCGCGCGATGCCGACATGCAGGCGGCGGAGCTGGGCGAGCCGCTTCCCTGGCAAGAGGGCGCAGAGCTTCGCCGTGGCGATCTCGTGTTCTGGGATGGTCACGTCGGCATCATGACGAGCGCGAACGACCTGCTTCACGCCAATGCCCATCACATGACGGTCGAGATCGAGCCCTTCGCCGAGGCGAGGGCGCGTATCAGAGAGGCCGGCTATGAGGTGATTGGGGTGCGGCGGCTGGCGCGCATCACGGCAGCCGAGACGCCTTAGACGGTTGCTAGTGCAATACGCCGAACAGCCACAGTAAGATAATCACCGGAATCGGAATGCCGATCAGCCACAAGAGAACTCCGCGCATGGTCCAATCCTCCGTTGCAGGGATGTTGTTTCCGAGCAACGTGCAGACCGCTTGAGAGTTCCTTATCAAGTCGCCACCGCGCCCCCACGTGTGGCCTCGAGCTCGAAGGCGGCGGCAAGCAGCGCCTTGGTGTAGTCGGTCTTCGGTTTGGCGAACACCGTCCGCGCCGGACCTTGCTCGACGACCTTGCCGTAACGCAGCACGATGATCGAGTTGGCGAGTGCGCGCACGACCTTGAGGTCGTGGCTGATGAACAGATAAGCGAGTTTGTGCCGGCGCTGAAGCTCGCGCAGGAGATCGACGATCTGTGCCTGCACCGACACGTCGAGCGCCGAAGTCGGCTCGTCGAGGATGAGGAATTTCGGCGCGAGCACGAGCGCGCGGGCGATGGCGATACGCTGACGCTGGCCGCCGGAGAACTCGTGCGGATAGCGGTCGCGCCATTTGGGATCGAGTCCCACCTCTCTCAAGGCCTGATCGACCTTCGCCACGCGCTCCTCCCGCGTCAGGGTCGGGTTCTGGATGGCTAGCCCCTCCTCGATGATCTGTCCGACGGAAAGCCGTGGCGACAGCGAGCCGTAAGGGTCTTGGAACACGATCTGCATATGGCGTCGCAGCGGCCGCATGCGCTTTGAATCATAGCCATCGATACGATTGCCGAGATAGACGATCGGGCCGTCGCTCGAGATCAACCTGAGCAGTGCAAGCCCGAGTGTAGTCTTGCCCGAGCCCGACTCGCCGACGACGCCGAGTGTCTGGCCTTCCTTGACGGTGAGATCGATGCCGTCGACCGCTTTGATATGGCCGACGACATGGCGCAGAAAGCCGCGCTTGATAGGGAACCAGACGCGCAAATCTTTGGCCTCGAGGATGGTCTTGGCGTTGGGGTTGGCGGCCGGCGGCGAGCCCTTCGGCTCGGACGCGATCAAGTGCTTGGTGTAGGGATGCCTCGGGGCGGCGAAGATGTCGGCCATCGCACCGCGCTCGACGATCTCGCCGTGGTTCATGACGCACACCCGGTCGGCCATCTTGCGCACGATGCCGAGATCATGGGTGATGAGCAGCATCGCCATGTTGAACTCGGCCTTGAGCTTCGACAGCAGCTCGAGGATCTGCGCCTGGATGGTGACGTCGAGCGCGGTGGTGGGCTCGTCGGCGATGAGCAGGTCGGGCTCGTTGGCAAGCGCCATGGCGATCATCACGCGCTGACGCTGCCCGCCGGAGAGCTGGTGCGGGTAGCAGTCGAGCCGGCTCTTGGGATCGGCGATGCCGACCTTTTGCAGCAGATCGAGCACACACGCGCGCGCGGCCCGATCGGAAAGCCCACGGTGGATCTTCAACACCTCGCCGACCTGCCGTTCGATCGTGTGCAACGGATTGAGCGACGTCATCGGTTCCTGGAAGATCATCGAGATCTTGTTGCCGCGGATCTGGCGGAGCGCCGGCGGAGAAAGCGTGAGCAGGTTCTCGCCCTTAAATAGAATCGCGCCGGATGGGTGCGACGCCGCAGCGTAGGGAAGAAGACGGAGGATCGAGAGTGCCGTCACCGTCTTGCCCGAACCCGACTCGCCGACGAGTGCTACCGTCTCGGCGTCGCCGATGTCGAACGATACATTCTTGACCGCATGCGTGAGCGCTTCGCCCGAGCGGAAATCGACCGACAGGTCCTTGACCTCGATGAGGGGCCGGGCGCCGCTCATCGGCTCACCTTAACCCGTGTGGCGTCGGCACATTCGCCGCGCTCGATCTCGACAGTGGCATGGTCGAGCCCGAAGCGTTCGACGAGCCGTGCCTTGATGTCCCGCACGATCCGGTCGGCATGCGCGCCCTCGCTGACGCAAGCATGCAGCGTCACCATGCGGCGGCTTTGCGTGATCGACCAGACATGGACGTGGTGTACCCCCTCCACGCCTTTCACCTGGGCGACAAGGTCGGGGCCGATCGCGCGCGTATCGAGTTCTCCGGGCGCACCTTCGAGCAAGATATGGCCAGAGTCGGCAACCACCTGCCATCCGCTGCTGACGATGATCGCTGCAACCAGGATCGAGAGCAGGGGATCGATCGCCGTCCAGCCGGTGAGCAGAATCACCGTGCCGGCGACGAGCGCGGCGACCGAGCCGAGTAGATCGCCGAGCACGTGGATAAAGGCGCCTCGCACGTTGAGATTCTCGCGATCCGCGCCACGCAACAAAAAGAAAGCGGCGACATTGACCAGCAACCCGAGCGCGGCGACGATCACCATAATGCCGCCCGACACTTGCGGCGTGGTCATCAGCCGCTCGGCCGCCTCATAGACAATCCAGCCGGCGATGGCGAACAGCGCAAGCCCGTTGGCAAAGGCGATCAGCACCTGGAAGCGGTCGAAGCCGTAGGTACGCCGCCAGTCCGCGGGACGCCGCGACAGCCTGAAGCCGAACCAGGCGAGCGAGAGCGAGGCAAAGTCCGTGAGCATATGGCCGGCGTCGGCGAGAAGAGCGAGCGAGCCGGCGGCGATGCCGCCTGCCACCTCAGCGAACATGAAGGCTCCGGTAATGAGCGCCGCGAGCCCCATCCGCTGCTCGTCATTGGCATGGGCTGCCGCGCCATGAGCATGGCCCCTGTGGGCGTGGCCGGCGTGGCTATGGCCCGAGTGGTCGTGACGATGCGAATGCGATCCGTGCATCGGCCTATCCCAAGCTCTTACGCGGATCGAGCGCGTCGCGTACCGCCTCGCCCACGAAGATGAGGAGCGAGAGCATCAAGGCGATGACGAAGAAGGCGGTCAATCCGAGCCATGGTGCCTGGAGATTGTCCTTGCCCTGCGCCAGAAGCTCGCCGAGCGAGGGCGATCCCGGCGGCAGCCCGAAACCGAGAAAGTCCAGCGAGGTGAGCGTGGTGATCGAGCCATTGAGGATGAACGGCATGAAGGTCAGCGTTGCCACCATGGCGTTCGGCAGCAGATGCTTGAAGATGATCCTGATATTCGAGAGTCCGAGCGCGCGGGCAGCCGTGACATATTCGAAGTTGCGCGCGCGCAGGAACTCGGCGCGCACCACGCCGACCAGCGCCACCCAGGAGAAGGCGAGCAAGATGCCGAGCAGGATCCAGAAATTCGGCTCTATGACCGCTGCCACGATGATGAGCAGATAAAGCTGGGGGATGCTCGTCCAAATCTCAATGAAGCGCTGAAACAGGAGGTCGGTCCAGCCGCCAAAATAACCTTGCACAGCACCCGCAGCCACGCCGATGAGCGAGGAGAACAGCGTGAGGACGAGTCCGAAGAGCACCGACAGGCGAAAGCCGTAGATGACACGGGCGATGACGTCGCGCCCCTGGTCGTCGGTGCCAAGCCAGTTCCATTCGAGGTCGGCATTGCATGGGTGGAAACCGTTCTCGACCGCGAGCTTGCAGTCCTCATCGGTGAGCATCCACGTCGGCTTGACCGGAAACGCCATTGGCGGCGTCTTGTTCTGCGTGTTGTAGGAGAAGCGGATCGGCGGCCAGATCGTCCAGCCTCCGGCGTCCTTGATCATCTTCTTGACCGCCGGATCGCGGTAGTCGGCCTCCGTCTCGAACACCCCGCCGAATGCGGTCTCAGGGTACGATTTGAAGATCGGCCAGTAATACTGGCCCTCATATTTGACCAGAATCGGCTCGTCGTTGGCGATGAACTCGGCGAACAGACTGATGAAGAACAGGACGAGGAAGATCCACAGCGACCAGTAGCCGCGTCGGTTGGCCTTGAAGATCTCGAGCCGCCGCCGCTGAAGCGCCGACAACCACGGGCGCGTTATGGGCGTGGCCTGCGCCGCCACCTCCTCGGTGATCGTGGTGTCGATCGGCGCATCCATGTCCGGCTAAACCTCGCGCGTCTCGAAATCGATGCGCGGATCGACCCACGTATAGGTCAGGTCGGAGATGAGATTGATGACGAGGCCGAGTAGCGAGAAGATATAGACCGTGGCGAACACCACCGGGTAGTCGCGGTTGACCACCGATTCGAAGCCGAGCAGGCCGAGCCCCTCGAGGCTGAAGATCGTCTCGATCAAAAGCGAGCCGGCGAAGAACGCCCCGATGAACGCGCCGGGGAAACCGGCGATGACGATCAGCATGGCGTTGCGGAACACATGGCCATACAGCACCTTGTGCTCGGCGAGCCCCTTGGCCCGCGCCGTCATCACGTATTGCTTCCTGATCTCCTCGAGGAACGAATTTTTGGTCAGGAAGGTCGTGGTGGCGAAGGCCGAGAGCGCCATGGCGAACATCGGCAGCACCAGATGCCAGAAATAGTCGACGATCCTCATCGGCCAGGAAAGCTCGTGCCAATTTTCCGAGACGAGCCCGCGCAACGGGAAGATCTGCACGAACGAGCCGCCGGCGAGCAGCACGATGAGGAACACGGCGACGAGGAAGCCGGGGATCGCATAGCCGATCACGATCACGGTGCTCGTCCACACGTCGAAGCGCGAGCCGTCCATGACCGCCTTGCGGATGCCGAGCGGAATCGAGATGGCGTAAGAGAGCAGCGTCATCCACAGCCCGAGCGAGATCGATACCGGCATTCTCTCCTCGATCAGCTTCAGCACGCTCGTGTCGCGGAAATAGCTTTTGCCGAAATCGAACAGGAGATAGTTCTTGATCATCATGGCGAAGCGCACATAGGCCGGCTTGTCGAAGCCGAACTGCTTCTCAAGGCTCTTGATGAACTCGGGATCGAGCCCTTGCGCGCCGCGATATTTGGACGGCGCCGAGACATCGCCCGGCAAGCCGCCTTGGCCCGGTCGCGGCCCTGTCGCATCGCCACCACCGCCGCTGAACATCGTCGTCGCGCCCGGATCAGTGCCCGTCAGTTGGGCGATGAGACGCTCGACCGGCCCACCCGGGGCGAACTGCACGATGACGAACGTCACCAGCATGATGCCGAACATGGTCGGGATGATGAGCAGGATGCGGCGAAGGATATAGGCGGTCATTGTGGTCGGGTCGGCCTTCTCCAGCGGACGACAAGATAACCCGCCAGCCCGAGCACAAGCAGGGCGGCGATAATCAGGAACGGCCGCCGTGAGCCGGCGGACGTCGAGCCGCCGTCAGTTTGAATCGCGGCGGTCGAAGCGAGTTTCGCAGCTTTGGCCTTGTCATACCACCACGTATCGAGAATGCCACGGTCGAAACGAGGCTTGATGTCTGGGCGCGAAAATTTGTCCCAATAGGCGATGGTGAAGGATGGCTTGTACCAGTGCGGCACCCAATAATGACCAGCCCTGAGCACGCGGTCGAGCGCGCGTGCGGCAATGTTGAGCTCGTCCCTGCTCTTGGCGGCGATCACCCGCTCGATCAGCGCATCGACGGCAGGATCGGAGATGCCCGCGAGATTGAGCGAACCGTCGGTCTTGGCTGCCTGGGAGCCGAAATAGCTCCTGAGTTCCACGCCCGGGGTGTTGCGCATTTGGTAGCGCTCGGTGGTGATGTCGAAGTCGAAATTCTTGAGCCGCTGCTGGTATTGCGCCGGATCGACCATGCGCAAGCGGGCATCGATGCCGAGCAGCTTCAGATTGTTGACGTAAGGAGCAATCAGCCGCTCGAACACGTCTTCGAAATAGAGGATCTCGAGCTTGAGCGGCTCGCCCTTGGCATTGACGCGCACCCCATTCTTGACGGTCCAACCCGCCTCGTCGAGAAGCTTGCCGGCTTCGACGAGAAGTTTGCGGTCCTGCCCTGAGCCGTCGCTCTTGGGCGGAATGTATGCGACCCCGAGCGCCTCCTCTGAGACCGGCACGCCGAGCCCGGTGAGGAGCGTCCTCTCTGCGTCCGACGGCGGGCCTTCGGCCTTCATCGGCGAATTCTCGAAATAGCTCTCGGTACGCATATAGAGCCCGTAGAAAAGATTGCGGTTGGCCCAATCGAAATCGAAGGCGAGGTCGAGCGCCTTGCGCACGCGGATGTCGTTCAACGGCTCGCGCCGCGTGTTGAGGAAGAAACCTTGCGTACCGGACGGCGTCTCGTCGGGAAGCACCTCCTTCTTCACCCTACCGTCCTGGATCGCAGGAAAATTGTATTCGGTGGCCCACACCTTTGAGGTGAATTCCTCGCGGAAGTCGTAGGTGCCGGCCTTGAACGCTTCCATGGCGGCGGTACGGTCGCGGAAATATTCGAAGCGGATCTTGTCGAAGTTGAAGCGCCCGCGATTTACCGGAAGATCCTTCGCCCAATAATTGGGGTTGCGGCGATAGACGATGGTGCGCCCCTGCTCGAGGCTGTCGACGATATAAGGGCCTGACCCGAGCGGCGGGTCGAGCGTCGTCTGGTCGAAGGGGTGAGTCGAATAATAGGCCTTGGAGAAGATGGGGAGTCCCGCGACGGTGAGCGGCAGGTCGCGCACCAGATCGCCCTTGAAGGTATAGCGTACCGTTCGCGGATCGAGCGCCTCGGCTTTCACCACGTCTTCGAGCATCTGGTGATAGAGCGGGTGGCCCTTCTCCTTGAGCGCATCGAAGGAGAACACCACGTCGTCGGCCGTGAGCTCTGTGCCGTCCGCGAAACGTGCCTCGGGCCGCAGATGGAACGTCACCGACATGCGGTCGTCGGCGACCTCGGCGCTTTCGGCAACGAGGCCATAGACGGCATCGGGTTCGTCGGCCGCCGGTGTCATCAGCGTGTCGAACAAAAGCTCGAGCCCCTGCGCCGCATCGCCCTTGAGAATGTAATTGTTGAGGCTGTTGAAGGTGGTGACGCCGCCCCAGCCGACCAGCGAGAAGGTGCCGCCTTTCGGCGCGTCGGGACTGGCATAGGCAAAATGGGTGAAGTCCGGCGGGTAGGCGAGGTCGCCGAAGGCCGAGAGCCCATGCTTCGGCTCGGACGCATCGGTTGGCGAGGCGAGGAAGGCAAGGAGCAGGAGCGCGGCTGACCCGAGGAAACGCCGCACAGCCGTCGCGTGCCGCGTCATCTTTGCGTGAATGACGCCGGAAGCTTGCTGGCGAGCGCCTGGTCGAACCACCAGACCTGGAGAAAGCCGGGCGTCAGCCGTGGCAGCACCTTGGGCTGGCCGTAGCGGTCCCAATAGGCGATGCGCGCATCGGGCGAGAACCATTGCGGCACCACGAGCTCGTTCCATTGCAGCACGCGGTCGAGCGCGCGCGTGGCGGCCACGAGCTCGGCCCGGTCCTTGGCGAAAATCACATGGTCGATGAGCTTGTCGATAGACGGGCTCTTGATGCCGATCAGGTTCTGGCTGCCTTCGCGCCCAGCCGCCTCCGACCCCCAGAAGTCGCGCTGCTCGTTACCCGGCGAATCCGACTGGGCGAAGCTGCCGACCACGATGTCGTAGTCGAACACGTTGAGCCGCCGCGTATATTGCGCCGAGTCGACCATGCGGATCGTGCTCTTGATGCCGAGCTTGTCGAGATTGGCGGTGTAAGGCTGCACGATGCGCTCGAACAGCGGCGAGACGAGCAGGAACTCGACTGTCATCGGCTGGCCGGTCTTGGTGTTGGTCAGCACGCCGTTCCTGATCTCGTAACCCGCGTCCTTGAGCAGCATGGCCGCCTTGCGGAGATTGTTCCGCATATCCTCAGGCGTTGCATTAACGGGATTCTCGTGCACCTCGGTAAACACCTCTGCGGGCACGCCGTCCTTTACCTCGTTCAAGATCTCGAGTTCCCGCCCCTGAGGGAGCGCGGGCTCGGCCGCAAGCTCGCTACCCTGGAAGTAGCTCCCCACTCGCGCATATTGGCCGTAGAACAAATTCTTATTGGCCCATTCGAAATCGAAGGCGAGGTTGAAGGCCAGGCGCACCCGGCGGTCGCTGAATTGCGGGCGCCTGATGTTGAGCACGAAGCACTGCATCGGCTGCGTGCGCTCGATCGGCACCTCCTGACGTTTGACGAAGCCGTCGCGCATAGCCGGGAAGTCGTAGGCCGTCGCCCAATTCTTAGCGCTCGACTCCAGCCAATAATCGAGATTGCCCGCCTTGAAGCTCTCGAACGCGACCGTCTCGTCACGGTAATAGTCGAAGCGGATCTCGTCGTAGTTCCACTGACCCTTGTTCACGGGGAGGTCCTTGCCCCAATAATCAGCGACGCGCTCGTAGGAGATGGAGCGGCCGGGCTTTACGTCCTTGATGCGATAGGCACCTGAGCCGAGCGGCGGCTCGAGCGTCGTCTTCATCGGATCGCGCTGATTGCCGCTCGCGTCTTTACCCGTCCAGTAATGCTTGGGAAGAACGGTGAGCTGACCCATGATCATTGGGAGCTCGCGGTTGTTCTTGACGTCGAAATAGAAGGTGACCTCGTTCGGACCTGTAGCCTCCGCGCGCGAGACGTTCTTGTAATAGAGGCCCATGCGGGGGTTGGCGTCTTTGTTCACGCCGAGCGAATAGATTACATCCTCTGGCGTGATCGGCGTCCCGTCCTGCCAGCGCGCCTCGTCGCGCAGCTTGAAGGTGACCGAGGAATAATCGGGTGGATAGCTCGCCCATTCGGCGATCAGCCCGTAAGAGGTCGAGGGCTCATCCAGACTGTCGGCCATCAAGCTCTCGTAAACGAGCCCGAGCCCCGCAGCCGCTTCGCCCTTGTAGAGCACCGGATTGAGGCTGTCGAAGGAACCGATATCGGCCATGCGCACGACGCCGCCCTTCGGCGCATCGGGGTTCACGAAGTCGAACTGCTTGAAATCTGCGGGGTACTTCGGTTCGCCGACTAGCGAGAGCGCATGATGGTGGACGGGCGCATCCTCGGCTTGGAGCGGTCCAGACATGAGCCCGGCAAGAACAACTACAAGGGCGAGGCGTAGCAAGATCATGACCGACTGAACGATCTCCATGTGATGGAAAATTGACTTGGCAAGGCGCTATCAGCCGCACGCTGACAAGGAAAGGCCGCGGGCCCCAAGATGCCAAAAACTAGCATGGCGGGGCGCGCGGCCAAATGAATTATCGGTCATGCGAGGCTCGATGCCACGCAAGACATTATTGGGCGTCGGGCGGCCCGTTTGGATAAACAGGCTGCGGCTGATTCGACAGGGTCGAATCTTCCGATGGCTGAGCCTCAGCCGGAGTTGATGGTGTTTCGGTGGACGGCGCGACCACCTCTGGCGGCGTCTCGGTCGAGGGCGCTGCCTCTGGAGCTGGCGCCGCCGGCGTCTCAGCCGAAGGTGGCGTCTCAGCGGGAGGCGCTGCTTCCGGTGCCGGCGTTGCCGCGGGAGGTGTTGCCTCTGGAGCTGGAGCAGGCGGCGTCTCAGCCGAGGGCGCTGCCTCTGGCGCAGGCGTTGTCTCTGCCGGCGGCGTGGCTGCGGCAGGCGCCGTCGGAGTAGTCTCCGGGGCGGCAGCCGGTGCCGCGGCTCCCTTTTCGCCCTGG
>DATHCZ010000099.1:0-6409 GCA_035319265.1 Methyloceanibacter sp.
CAGGACGGGGTCGCCGCAGGTCGAATAGCGCACATGGCCTATTGCCACGTCGCCCTTAAGGCGCTCGATGACCGGGCGCGAGGTGAAATGGTCGCCGACCAGTCCTACGCGACGCTCGGTATGGAAATGGGCGCCGTCGAAGCTCACGATACCCGCGGCCTCTTGGCCGCGATGCTGAAGAGCGTGAAGTCCGAGCGCGGTAAGTGCGGCGGCGTCAGGATGGTTGAAGATGCCGAAGACCCCGCATTCCTCGTGCAGCCGGTCCTCTTCAAGCCAGCCAAAGTCGGGATCGTTAACGTCAGTCTGCTCTGCCACGGGCGTCCGCCTCCTTGATGTAAATAGGCGCCCTGAGAAGCGCTTCAATGCCTGAAGACCGTTACACTCTCCTTACTGAACCTACCGACGCGTTTCCTCACGACTTCTGATCAGAGGGCTGAGCCGGCGCGCCTTCATTGGGCGCTTCTGGCGGCTGGCCCTCGGGTTGTGTCTCTGGCTGCGAACCGCCCTGGTCCTCGTGACTTGGCAGATATTGCTCTGGGTTCATCGGGAGCAGGGATTCGATCGCGACCTGGGTTTGCTGCAGGATTGGGTAAGACCGCGCGTTGCGGACCCAGTCTGGCTGGTCACGGGCAAGCGCGGTGAAAAGGATGAAGACGATGGCGACCAGCAGGAAGCCGCGCGCCAATCCGAAGATGAAGCCGAGCGTGCGGTCGAGCGCGCCGACCCGGCTATCCAGCACCTTGTCGGAGATGCGGAAGGTGACCAAGCTCACCACGACCAGCGATACGACGAAAACTGCGGCGGCGAACACGATCTGGGCGATGCTCGGCTTGTCGATGTAAGGCTGGAGAACGGTGTAGTATTTCGGGGTGAGATAAAGCGCGGCAACGGCGGCCACGGCCCAGGAGAAGACGGACAGAACCTCGCGGGTGAAGCCGCGCACCATGGCGAGAAAACCCGAGATGAGCATGATGACGATCAAGATGATATCGAGCCAGGAGATGGGCATGGCGCGAAGGCTCCTCCGACGGGCGAGCGGACACTATCACGATTCCCGGCGATGAAGCACAAATGGCCCGGTCCGCGCAATGGCACAACGGCGGCGCCCGTCTGATTGTCGCAGGGCATTTTTTGGGCAATGCGGTGAGCCCTAACGCTCCTCGCCGAACCAGAGAACGAGTTCATCCAACTGGGAAATCGGCATGAGTCTCAATCCATCGACCTTGGTTTCGCCCGCCACGGCAGGGACGGCTGCACGTGCGAAGCCGAGCTTCTTCGCTTCCTTAAGTCTCTGATCCATATGGCCAACGGCCCGGACTGCGCCGGTGAGACTGACCTCTCCGAAATAGACGGTGTCGTCAGGGGCGGGCCGTCCTGTGAAGGAGGACAGCAGCGCCGCTGCCGCAGCGATATCGGCCGCCGGCTCGGTCAATCTGAGGCCGCCCGCCACATTTAGATAGACGTCGTGGGCGGCGAGCCTTACGCCACAGCGGGCTTCGAGTACTGCGATCAGCATGGCCAGGCGGTTGGGATCCCAGCCCACGACCGCGCGGCGGGGCGTGCCGAGAGCCGAAGGGCCGACCAGTGCCTGAATTTCCACAAGGATCGGTCGCGTGCCCTCCATGCCGGCGAAGACCGCGGTCCCCGGCGCGCCACGGTCGCGATCGCTCAAGAAGAGTGCCGAGGGATTCTCGACTTCCTTCAGTCCTTCATAGCGCATCTCAAAGACGCCGATCTCGTCGGTCGGGCCGAAGCGATTCTTCACGGCGCGCAGCACGCGGTATTGGTGTCCGCTCAAGCTTTCGAAATAAAGGACCGTGTCGACCATATGCTCGATGACTTTGGGACCGGCAATCTGGCCGTCTTTGGTCACATGACCGACGAGGATAAGCGTCGGACCGCTGCTCTTGGCATGGCTGATCAGAGCTGACGCGCAGCCGCGGAGTTGCGAGATGGTGCCCGGCGCCGCCTCGATATTCTCAGACCAGAGCGTCTGCACCGAGTCGATCACAACCAGGGCAGGGGGTGCCGAGCTTGCGAGCGTGGCAATGATATTGGCGAGATTGGTCTCGGTACCGAGAGCGACGTCCGCTTGCTCGAGCCCCAAGCGCTTGGCGCGCATGCGCACTTGGGCCGTCGCCTCTTCGCCCGAGAGGTAGACCACGCGCGCGCCAGTTCCGGAAAGCTTGGCGGCAGCTTCAAGCAGAAGCGTCGACTTGCCAATGCCCGGGTCGCCGCCGACCAGCACGGCGGAGCCCGGCACGAGCCCACCGCCGAGCACGCGATCGAGCTCCGCGATACCGGTCGGCAGGCGTGGTGCGTCCGCCGTTGCTTCGGAAAGGTTCTCGAAGGTGGCGAGCCTACCCGGGCTCCGCCCCTTACCGCCTTTGATGGCCACGAGGGCGGGGGAGCCGGAAGGGGTCGCCTCCTCTATGATCGAATTCCACTCGCCGCAGGAGGCGCATTTGCCTGACCAGCGGGTAGTCACCGCGCCGCAGGCCTGGCAGACGAAGGCTCGCGAGATCTTGGCCATCGGAGAGCTAGCCGCCGATATAGCGCCGGAAGGCGCGGGCGCCGAGATTGGTCAGCACTTCGTAGTCGATGGTGCCGGCATGTTGGGCAACGGTTTGCGCGGAGACATGGGGTCCCATCAACTCAACCCATTGGCCGCGGGCCGAGAACGCCTCTGGCACTTCCGTCACATCGATGGTGATGAGGTCCATAGAAACCCGCCCGAGGATCGGGGCGGCATGGATTCCTGCATAGGCGACGAAGCCAGCCTCTCCGTCCTTGGTGGAGAGGGAGCGGAAGAAGCCGTCGGCATAGCCTACCGAAACGGTGGCGACGCGCGAAGGGCGCGTCAAAGTTCGCGTCGCGCCGTAACCGACCGTCTGACCGGCGGAGACGTTGCGCACCTGCAGGATGCGGCCCTTCAGATATACGACTGGCGAGAACTGGTGGGGTCCCCGGGCCTGGGGCTTGCCGCCATAGAGGGCGATCCCCGGCCGCACCAGGTCATAGCGGTAGGAGCGGCCGAGAAGGATGCCAGCCGAATTGGCAAGACTCGCAAAGGCCCTTGGTAGACGCGCACGGAGCTCGTCGAAGAGCTTGCGCTGTGTTTCGCTCTTCGGATGCTCCGGCTCATCGGCGCAGGCGAGATGGCTCATCACCAGCGAGAGCGTGAAGGCAGACCAGAGATCGCGCGTGGCGGCGACGGACTCGACCTCGGCCGCCGACAGGCCGAGCCGGTTCATGCCGCTGTCGATATGCACCGCGCAAGGAAGAGCCTCTCCCTCGCTTGCCGAATAGCTCGCCCATTCCCTGATTTCCTCGGCACTGTTCAGCACGGGGCGGAGATTGTGTTTGCGGAACGTGTCAGCCGTACCCGGCATGAGTCCGGCGAGGACATAGATGATCGCATGGGGAAGAAGCTTGCGCAGCGCGCGGGCCTCGCTAGGCGTCGCCACGAAGAAGGTCCTGCAGCCTTGGCGCCAGAGCGCGGGCGCCACTTCTGCCATGCCGAGTCCGTAAGCATCGGCCTTCACCACGGCGGCACATTCGGCCGACGCAGCGAGCTCGCGCAAGCGGCGATAATTGGCGGCGAGCGCATCGAGATCGATGGTGAGAATCGCGGTCTCTCCCGCATCCTCGATATCGTCGCGCGATGTGGAAGGGAGCGGGCTCGCGCCCGTCACTCCCGCCGCTCCGGCAGGCGCTCCGACGCGGCGAGATTGCCGAACCGTGTGAATTCCGGCGTGAACTGGAGCGTCACCGTGCCCGTGGGACCGTGCCGCTGCTTGCCGATGATCAATTCGGCCTTCCCGGTCACCATGTCCATCTCTTCCTGCCACTTGCGGTGCTCTTCGGTGTTCTCGCGGGGTTGACTTCGCTCGAGATAATATTCCTGGCGGAACACGAACAATACCACATCGGCATCCTGCTCGATCGAGCCGGATTCGCGCAGATCCGCGAGTTGCGGCCGCTTGTCCTCGCGCTGCTCGACTTGGCGCGAGAGCTGCGAGAGCGCAAGCACAGGCACATGCAGCTCCTTGGCAAGCGCCTTCAATCCCGTGGTGATCTCGGAGACCTCTTGCACGCGTCCTTCGGCGGCGCGCTTCGACGAGCCTGATAGAAGCTGGAGATAGTCGACCACGATGAACCCTAAGCTGCGCTGGCGCTTCAGCCTCCGCGCCCGCGCCGCAAGCTGAGCCACGGTGATGCCGCCGGTCTGGTCGATATAAAGCGGAAGGTTCTGCAGATCCTGGGAGACTTCAACGATGCGGTCGAATTCGTCGGAATCGATGCGGCCGCGGCGGATGCGCTCTGACGGAATGTAGGCCTGCTCCGAGATGATGCGGGTAGCAAGCTGCTCTGCCGACATTTCGAGCGAGAAGAAGCCCACCACCGCGCCGTCGACGATGTTGTCGTTCTCACTGTCGCGCCGATAGGTCTTTGCCACGTGATAGGCGATATTGGTCGCAAGCGCCGTCTTCCCCATCGAGGGCCGTCCGGCGATGATAATTAGGTCAGAGGGCTGCAGGCCGCCCATGCGGTGGTCGAGGTCGGTGAAGCCCGTGGCGAGACCCGACAAGCCGCCATCGCGGCGATAGGCGTTGGCCGCCATGTCGATGGCGTCGGTCAGAGCGGACGAGAACGGCTCGAAGCCCGATCCGTATTTGCCGGTCTCTGCCAATTCGTAAAGCTGCTGTTCGGCACTCTCGATCTGCACCGAGGGCTCGGCGTCGATTGGCGAATCGAAAGCGGTGTTGACCATCGTCTCGCCGATCCCGATGAGCTGACGGCGGATGGCGAGGTCGTAGATGGTGCGGCCGTAATCCTCGGCATTGATGATGGTGGTGGCGTTCGCGGCTAGCCGCCCGAGATATTGTGGGACAGTCAGCTCGCCGACCGGCTCCTCGGACTGAAAGAAAGTCTTGAGCGTGATCGGGGTCGCCCGCTTGCCGCCAAGGATCAGCTTCGCGGTCGCCTCGTAGAGGCGCGCATGCAAAGCGTCATAGAAATGGGTGGGCTTTAGGAAGCTCGAGACGCGATCGATCGCCTCGTTGTTGACGAGGATTGCGCCGAGCAGCGCCTGCTCGGCCTCGAGATTATGCGGAGGGGCGCGGAAAACCGGCGTTTCCGGCTGTGGTCTTGGGAGAATCAGTGCCGTGCTCATGAGCAACCGTAACCCAAACTCCGCGCTTAGCTATATGTCAGGTCTGTGAACAGCGGGGACATCACTGCTGCGCCCACAAGCGAAAAATATGACTGTCGTGGCCGCGCTTGGGCATCATCCACGAAAATGGCGCCTTTGCTAATGGCGAAGACGTGGATGCGCGGCACGCGGCTTGGCATGACGAGCCTAGGTGTGGGATCGGGAGGCCTATTCCGCCTCGCCCTCGGCGGCCTCTTCCTCGGCGCCTTCCTCGGCAGGGGCGGCGCCGGCCTCGAACAGGGCCTCGGCCGCGCGCTTAGCGGCTTCTGCATCCTCCTCCGCCTCACTCATGGCCTTGGCGGTGACCGATTCGCCTCTCGCCTGGCGTTCAGCCTCGTCCGTCGAGCGGGCGACGTTGATCGTGACATGCGGAACGACCTCGGCATGAAGGGCGATGCGGAGGGCATGCACGCCGAGCGCCTTGATCGGCCGGTCGAGCAGCACCTGGTGTCGCTCGATAGAGAAACCACCCTCGGTGATGGCAGCGGCGATGTCGCGGGTCGAAACCGAGCCATAGAGTTGACCCGTGTCGCCGGCTTGACGGATGACGATGAAGCTCTGGCCGTCGAGCTTGCCGGATACGGCCGCGGCCTCGGTCTTGAGCTCGAGATCGCGCGCCTCGAGCTGGGCTCTTTCACGTTCGAAGCGCTTCCGATTGGCTTCGGTGGCGCGAAGAGCCTTGCCCTGCGGCAGGAGAAAGTTGCGCGCGAAGCCGTCCTTGACGGTGACGACGTCGCCCATTTGGCCGAGGCGCCCGATGCGCTCGAGCAGGATGACTTGCATGGTGTGAGACTCCTATCTTTGCATCCTTGTTAGACCGTTCCGCCGGTCGAGGGTGGCTGACCGCGCTCGCGCAGGCGAAACACCGGCTCGCCGATGCCGACTATGGCGACGGCGATGGCAACCCAACCCAGCAGCAGAATTCCGAGATAAACAGCGGCGAGCAGCAACGCGCGGAACGGCACGCCGCGGCTATAGACGTGAATCACCGCTAGCCCCTGCAAAACGAAGGCGAACAACAGCGCTCCGGCGAAGCCCGTGGCAATGAGACCCGGCAAGCCCGGCACGAAGGATGCGAGCAGTGCCGCGGCGAAGATCGGCACAAGAGCATTCGGCAGCTCGAGCGCGTGGAAGTCAGGCCAAGGCCTGAGCGCGCGCCCCGATGAATCCACGATCAACCCGGCCATCCAGAGA
>DATHCZ010000100.1:0-15897 GCA_035319265.1 Methyloceanibacter sp.
GACGTTAGGCACGCTTGAGCTCCTCGGATTCGAGAATGTCTTCGATCAGTCCATGAGCCGGCAGGCCGGCAACCTTGCCGAAAATGAGAATCGCGGGACTTTTCAGCCCAAGCCGCTCGGGATGAGCAGCAAGGTCGGCGATGGTTGCGGCGACACGGCGCTCATCCTCGCGGCTCGCGTTCTCCACGGCGATTACGGGAAGAGACGGGGCGAAGCCCGCGTCGAGTAGCTTCTCGGCAACCACCCCTGCGGTGGTGACACCCATATAGACGAGGAGGGTGTTCTTACCTGAGGCGAGAGCAGCAAGATCGAGGTGCTCGAAGCTCGGCTCCTCACCGCCCGCCCCATGGCCAGAGAGGAAGGTGACCGTGTGCGAGACGTCGCGATGGGTGAGCGGGATTTGCAGGCTCGCCGCTGCCGCGATGCCGGCAGTGACGCCCGGGACGATCTCGATCGGAATGCCGGCTTCACGCAGCGCATCGAGCTCCTCGCCGCCGCGACCGAAGATGAAGGGATCGCCCCCCTTCAGCCTGACCACGGTCTGGCCCGCCGTCGCGCGTGCGATGAGAATCGAATTGATTTCGCTCTGCGGTACGCTGTGCTGACCTTTGGCCTTGCCGACCGGGATCAGCTCCGCCTCGCGGCGCGCATGATCAAGGACGCCTAAGCCGACCAGACGGTCGTAGAGAATGACGTCGGCCGCTTTGAGCGCGCGCACCGCCTTCATGGTGAGAAGCTCGGGATCGCCAGGACCAGCGCCGACGAGAAGCACGCGGCCCTGCAAATGCGGGGCGGCGACGGCCGTCTCGATCGCTTCCCCGATCAGCGCCTTGGCCTTGGCGTCATCGCCCTCGAGCATGGCTTCGGCGGCGGCGCCCTCGAACACGGCCTCCCAGAATTTCCGCCGCTTCGTGCCTGAAGGCACTCTCTCGGCGACAGGCGCGCGGAACTCTGCCGCAAGCTTGGCGAGAGCGTCGAGCCGCGGATGCAGCTCCTGCTCGAGCCAGGCGCGTAAGCGCTGGGCGAGAACAGGCGCGGCACCCGAGGTGGCGATCGCGACCGTCACCTCGCCGCGATCGACGATTGCCGGAAGCGCAAAGGTGCAAAGCTCGGGCCGGTCGGGCACGTTGACAGGAACGCCGAGGGCGCGAGCGATGGCGGAGACGCGAGCATCTTCCGCATCATCCTCGGTGGCAGAGATGACGAGCGGGCGGCCGCGCAACTGGTCGATGCCAGGAAGAGCGGGAAGGAGCGACACAAGTCCCGCTTCGGCAAGAGCGGCAAGCTCGGCGACAATCTCGCCTGCGGCGACAGCGACTGATGGCGCACGCTTCAAAAGCAGGCGCGTCTTGACGGCAGCAAGCTCGCCGCCGCCCACCACGAGCGGAGACTTGCCCTCGAAGCTCACGAAGATGGGAAAGGTCCGCACTGCCTATCCTCCCACTACCAGCCGCTCTTGCGGCGTCTCGGCGAGGCTCTCGGGCGCCAGTTCGACCTCGAGACCGTCGAGCGCCTTCGACATGATGATCTGGCAGCAGAGCCGCGAGCGCTCGTCGACATTGAACGCGCCGTCGAGCATTTCGAGCTCCTCGTCGCTCGGTGGCACCAATTTCGACAGCCACTCTTCGGCGACCCACACATGGCAGGTGGCGCAGGCGCACGCCCCGCCGCATTCGGCCTTGATGGGGAGACCCCAGTCGCGGATCACCTCCATGACGCGCCAGCCGTCGAGGGCCTCGAGCCGATGGGTGGTGCCGTCAGGCATATGCACGGTGAGGAACATACTTAAGCGACCTTCGTGAGCGATTGCGGCGCGCTCGTGTACTGGAAATGCAGGGTCTTGTCAGGATGCAAGCCGGACGAAATCCCGGCGATATCTGCACCCGTGACGTTCGCTTCGGTGGAAGCCTCAATGGCCCGCATCGCTCAACTCGCCCGTGTTCGTTGCCGCAGGAGCCGTCTCGGCCCCTGCGTCACAGCCGAACATAGTGGAAAATCCTTCTTTCGATAAGCCGGATGACGCAAAAAGGAAGAAAATCATTTCTATTCTCGGCCATCGATGGTATTTTTTTCTAAAACCGCCGATGGGGAGATTTTCCTATCCTTGCGCACCCACAATGCCGCAAATTCATTTCTTAGCGTGGCGCGACGGGGACAAAGCAGTCTTTGCCACGACGCCGGGTTCGGTCTGGATGTCGAGGGCATCAAAGCCTGCACGCGCGCTCAGTACTGAAGCACGCGGGCCAAGAGTAACGGTCACTGCGGCAAAGCCTTTGGTCTAGGAGCGCTTCACCAGCGCGTCCCTGATCTCCTCCAGCAATTGCACCTCGCGTGATGGCGGCGGTTCGGCCGCCGGATCTTCTTCCTGCTTGCGTCGCAACGTGTTCATCGCCTTCACCACCATGAATAGAACGAAGGCCACGATGGCAAAGCTGATCACATTGTTGATGAAGATGCCGTAGTTGATCGTCGGCGCACCTGCCTGCCTCGCGAGCGCAAGCGAATCATAGTGCTCGCCGTTGAGCGGGATGAACATGCTGGAGAAATCGACGCCTCCCGTAATCACCCCCATGGGCGGCATGATGATGTCGTCCACTAGAGACTTGACGATGGTCGAGAAGGCGGCGCCGATGATGATACCGACCGCCATGTCGACAACGTTGCCGCGCAGGGCAAACTCCTTGAATTCCTTCAGCATCCCTGCTCCTCCTCGAGCTGACTGAGCCACCAGCATGCCACGTTTGAACGCCAATGGTGTGTGTGCAGTTTGCAACGGGCCGGCTTGCTGGTAACGCTTGGCGGTCTCAATGAGCGAGAGGGGAACAAAGTGGCGACGGACGTTCCCGTTTCGGACAATCCCGCGCGTGATCGCCATCAGCTGACCACGCTGATCCTCGCGATCGCCGTCGTATCCGCGATCCTGCTGGCCGTCTTTCTCGCCGTCGCCGGAGCGACTTTTCTCAACCAGCTTTCGTTCCTGCATTTCCCCTTGGGCTTTTATCTCCTCGCGCAGGGCGTCCTTATCCTTCTCGTCGCGGCAGGCTTTTGGTTCACCCGCGTCCAGGATCACATCGACCAGGCGAGAAGCGAGAGCGAGGAGCTCAGCTGAAAATGAGCGGTCACCCGCGTCTGCGCGCGCCTAACCCACATCTTGGCGCCTATTACGGCATCGTGACGAGTGCGCTGGTCTCGCTCGTCATCGTGCTTGCCATGCTAGAGCAGCTCGGCTGGGGCGAGACGTCGATCGCCGACTCGATGATCGTTGTTCCGCTCGTCCTGTATCTCGTTATCGCCGTCGGCGCGCACACGCTCAATGTCCAGGACTTCTTTACCTCGGGGCGGCGCGTTCCTCCTGTGTTCAATGGGTTCGCACTCGCTGCGACCGCGGTCGGCGGAGTCGGATTCTTCGCCTATACCGGAACGATTTTCTTTCTCGGCTTCGATGCGCTTGCGATCGGGCTCGGCTGGACGGCGGGCCTACTGCTCGCGGCCGTCCTATTCGTGCCCTATCTGCGCAAGGCGGGCTCGTACACATTGCCGAGCTTTCTCGGCCACCGCTTCCGCTCGCGCCGCCTTCGCATGGCCGCGAGCGTGCTGCAGCTTCCACCCACGGCCCTGTTGCTCGCCGCGGAACTGAAGATTGCGGCGATGGTCGCCGCCTTGTTCCTGCCGCTGCCCTTCTCCGTTGCAGTGATCCTGGTAGCGGCGGTCGTCGCGGCATCGGTGATGCTTGGCGGAATGCGCTCCCTCACCTGGACCGGAAGCGCCGAGTTCATTACCGGTGCCGTGGGGCTGGCCGCGCCGCTCATCATCGTATCGGTCCTGCTCACCAATCTTCCCGCTCCGCAATTCACCTACGGCGAAACGCTGTCCTCGCTACACAATGCCGAGATCACCTCAGGGCTCACGCCGGTTGAGCCCGACATGTCGTCGTCCGCCCTCCCCGGCCCCGCGCCGCTGCCGGTCACGAAGCCCTTTCTCGAGCCGTTCGGGACCTTGAGCGAGACCGACTTCGCCATCCTCTTTCTCTCCCTCGCGCTCGGCACGGCCGCTCTGCCGAGCCTCCTCGTCAGGAGCGGCGCCACCGGATCAGTCCCCGATCAACGCCGCTCGGTCGCGTGGGCGCTCCTCTTAGTGGCACTATTCGCCATGACGGCACCGGCCATCGCCGCCTTCGCCAAGCTCATCATCTTCCAAGATATCGCTCAGGCCCCGGCGTCGGCTCCGCCGGCGTGGCTGACCGAGCTTTCCGGACGGCACCTGTTACAGGCCGGCGATGCCAACGGCGACGGAGCGATTGGGGCTTCCGAGCTTCGTATCATGCGTGACGGCATTGCCATCGCGCTGCCGCTGGCCATGAAGCTTCCCTACGTATTGACCGCTTTGATCGCGGCAAGCGGCATGGCAATTGCGCTCGCGGCCGCAGGGTCGCACCTCTTCACACTTTCAGCGAGCCTTGCCGAGGATCTTTACCGCGTGCTCGACCGCCGCCCGACCGCGCTGCCAAGATTGATTGCCGCCTGGGCGGCGATCGGGGCGTCGGCACTCGCAGCGAGCGTCTTTCTTCTGATCGCGGATCTCGATCCGCTGCGCGCGGCCCTGACGGCTTTCGCTTTCGCCGGCTCGACCTTCTTCGCGCCTCTCCTCCTCGCCATCTGGTGGCCGCGGTGTACGGCGCAGGGAGTCTTCGCTGCGCTCGGCGTCGGCTTCGTTATCATCCTTGCTGCGAGCATGATGAGTGCATTGGCGGGAGCACATATTGCCGTCACGACGGCCATGGCGAGCCTGGTCGGTTCGGCTCTTGGGCTTGCTGCCGGAATCGCGGCAAGCTTATTCCGCTCGCTGCCCTCAGAGGCCGAGATGATCTATCGCGAGGAGATGCGCGACCCCGAGGGCGAAGCCCTTTACGATCGGGCGCTGCAACGCGCAGCGTCGGCAGCCGCTGCTTCTGCGGCTGCATCAAGCCAGTAAGGCGCTAGAGTCGAAGCCGATGGACCAGCAGCAGACGCCACATCAACCCCGTCTCACGCTCTACCCCGAGATCGTGCCCTATCGCACGGGAAGGCTCAAAGTTTCAGGGCTGCACGAGATCTATTTCGAAGAATGCGGCTCGCCAGCCGGCAAGCCGGCGGTACTATTGCATGGTGGCCCTGGCGGCGGAATCAATCCGGTCATGCGCCGATATCATGACCCGCGCCGCTATCGCATCGTGCTGTTCGACCAGCGCGGCTGCGGCCGGTCGACGCCGCATGCCTCGCTCGAGGAGAACACCACCTGGGACCTGGTGGAAGATATCGAGCGCTTGCGCGAGCATCTTGGCATCGGGCGCTGGCAAGTGTTCGGCGGCTCGTGGGGCTCGACGCTCGGCATTGCCTATGCCGAGACTTATCCCGAGAGGGTGACCGAGCTCGTGCTCCGCGGCATCTTCACTTTGCGGCGCTCCGAACTCGAATGGTTCTATCAAGAAGGGTCAAGCTGGATATTCCCGGACGCCTTCGAGGACTATCTCCGCGTCGTCCCCGAAACAGAGCGCTCGGACATGATCGCGGCCTATCACCGCCGCCTCACGAGCCCGGACCCCGAGGTCCAGATCGAAGCGGCACGCGCCTGGAGTGCGTGGGAGGGCAAGACCTTGTCGCTTCTGCCCGACGCCGACCGCGTGCGCCGCTTCTCCGAGGATCACTACGCGCTCGCGTTCGCCCGCATCGAGTGCCACTATTTCGTCAATCGCGGCTTCTTTGCGGCCGACGATCAGCTGGTCGCGGATGCTCATCGCCTCGCCGACATTCCGGGCGTGATCGTGCACGGCCGCTACGACGTGGTGACGCCGGTCAAGATCGCGTTTGACTTGGCGCGCAATTGGCCGCGGGCGAAGCTCAGGATCGTGCCCGACGCGGGCCATGCCATGACCGAGCCTGGCATCGTGCATGAGCTCGTGGCGGCGACTAAGGCCTTTGCCGGCTAGCGCCTAGGCTTCGGCGCTGTGACCGAGATAGTTGAGCGCGACGGTGCGCCGATGCGGCGCCGCGCGGTGCTCGACCACATACACGCCCTGCCAGGTGCCGAGCACCATGCTTCCACCAATCACCGGGATGGAAAGGCTCACCGCCGTGAGCATGGCTTTGATGTGGCTCGGCATGTCGTCGGGGCCCTCCTCCTGGTGGGCGTAAGGACGGTCCTCGGGCGCCAAGGCATCCAACGCATCGAGAAGGTCGCGCTGCACATTGGGATCGGCGTTCTCCTGAATGAGGAGCGACGCCGAGGTGTGGCAGATGAACACCGTAAGGAGGCCGTTGTCGGCGGCGAGGGCGTCAAGCCAGCTCGCTAGCTCGCGCGTGATCTCGGTGCAGCTCTTGCCCCGCGTCTCCACGCTGAGCCTATGGCTCGCCAGAATCAAGTCAGCGATGGATCCCTCCCCCTCAAATCGGCAGGTGCGCTTCCATCGTCGTCCTGCTGCGACACGTTGACAAGGTCAGCATGAGTTGCCCTGCGGCACGCGCCGATCGCCGGCTTGTCCGTCCCACAATAAGCCGTTGCTTAACGCAAAATTTACTCGGTGTTGCCACCGTAAGTTTCGAGCGCTTCGTCGCGTGTCTCTCTCTCCTTTGAGTCCCACGCCCGATCGGACGCGAACAGGTTCAGCGGCGTCACATTCATGGGGAACGGGATGGCTTCGGAAGCAACTTGGCAAACCGGTGGCTCGCACAGGACCGGCCAGGCGTCTACCGACGGCCCCATGGACCAACGCACGGTTGAGAGCCTGCTCCGCAGGCTCGTCGAGCGGGTCGAGGAAAGCGAGCGGCGCTACAGCGAGGCGCTCGATGAGCTGCACGCAAGGCTCGATCAGCTCTCGCAAACCACCGATGCCGTGCGGGCGACCAGCACACCGGAAGATTCGGCGACGCTCGATCGGCTGCATGATCAGATGAACAGCCTCGCGCGGCGCTTCGAGCCGCAAAGCACGAATCCTCTCGATGATTTCGAGCGGCTCGGCAAGGAGCTCTCGGCCAATCTCGACTTCGCGGCCGGCGGGTCTGACGGGCTGTCCGGCGCGGTCGATGTGCCAAGCGCCTTTCCGTCCGCCCCGACTCCGCTCAGGTCTCAGGAGCCACCGTCCCTTGGACTCCCGGACTTTGGCTTCAAGGCATCCGATTTTCCTTTCTCGGCGTCCTCCTTCGATCTCCCGCCGCCCTTCGACAAGCGCCTGACCGATGTGGCGCATCAGCTCGAACATTCGCTCGGCACGGTTATGCCCGCGGCGACGATCGAGGCGATGAACACACGCCTCGATGAGATCGCAAACCAATTGAGCGAAGCGCTCAGGCAGGCGCCAAAACTCGACAATCTCGCTTCCGTCGAGAAGCAGCTTTCCGAGATGGGTCAACAACTTAGCCGCGCCGAGGCGCAGCTTGCCCGCATGACCGGCATCGAGGATCAGCTGCGCACGCTGATCGAGCGTTTCGATGCAGCCCCGGATGTGCTCGAGGAGATCGCGACCAAGGCCGCGAGCGAGGCCGCTCGTCTCGTGGCCGAGAACATCCCCTCCGGCGCGAGCGAGGAACGCATCGAGGCCATGCATCGCGACCTCGTGGCGATGAGCGACAAGAGCCGCGCGAGCGATGAGCGCCTCGCGGGCACGCTTCAGGCCGTGCACGACTCACTAAAGCAGCTCGTGCAGCAGGTCGAGAAGAGCGCCGCCGCTCATCTCCAGCCGCCGAAGCCGCAGGCGCCCTTTGCCGAGCGCGTCCGTGCGGGAGCGCAGCAGGGTCTCCCACCGTCAACGCTGCCCCCCGTTCAGCAGCCAATAGGTTCACATGCCTCTTTTGCCGAGGGGCGGTTTGAGAAAGGCGCACCAGGGATTGGCGCCGAAGAGGACATGGGCGCGTCCGAGAAGGAGAAATCGCTGAGGAGCCGGCTCGTGGGTTCGCTCGCAGATCTCAGGAGCAGTGAGCCTACCCCTCCGTTCGGGCGTGGCAAGCGGGGGCCTCACGAGGAGGAGGCGGTCGATCTCGACGCTCCTGTCCAGCGCCGTGAGCGCATTGGCTCGAGGACAGATGCCGAGTTCGCTCAGGACGACCTCGTGGCGGCGGCGCGGCGCGCGGCTCAGGCTGCGGCCCTCAGGGCCGAGGAGAGAGCCGGCGGTGGAAAGCCAAGACGCTCCTCTGTCACGATCACCCCAGGCAGCATTCCTGACCCCGACGCGGCGTCGAAGCGGAAGCGCTCTTTGCTCATGATCAGCGCGGCGGTGCTGCTTGTCATCAGTGCCGCTCTCCTCTATGGGCGCCTCCGCTCCAAGCCCGAGGTCGAGACAACGCCCCCAGCAGCCGAGGAGAGCGTTCCCAACCCGGCCGGCGACGACCAGATCACGCCTCTTCCCGAGGGTTCACGACACGGCACCGCAGTCCCCGGCGATTCGCAAAGCGCTCCAGTCCCCGTCGAACCTAGTCCCAACGCGGCACCGCCGATTAAGTCTGGCAGCTGGGAGGTCCAACCTGGTGACGTCGAACAGGAGCCCGCCGACGGAGCGGCCACCGGCTTCAATCAGGGCATCGACCCAAGCCCAGACGACAGCGCGCCGAGCGACACGAGCCAAGCCGGCGGTGTCACTGATGTTGCCAAGTCGTCCTACCGCCGCGCGCCTGCAGAGGCCGACGACATGCCCCGGGCCCAGCCGGCATCGTTCACGCCCGAGGGTGCTGTCGCGCTCCCACCCGGCGTCTCGGTGAGCATTGAGGAGCCCCCGCTCGGCGCTTCGACCCAGGGCGCTACTCCGGCGATGCTCTCAATGCCGACCAAGCTTCCCCTTCCGCCCGAGGCGCTGGGGCCGATCTCGTTGCGCCAGGCCGCCGCTACCGGCGATCCTCGTGCGCAATACGCCATCGCCCTTCGTTATGCCCAAGGCGAAGACATATCCCAAGACTTGACCGAGGCCGCGCATTGGCTGGAGCGGGCGGCAGCCGCGGGACTTGCCCCTGCCCAATACCGCCTCGCAGCCATGTACGAGCGCGGCCAGGGCGTGAGCCGGGACCTCGGCAAGGCGCGCTCCTGGTATGCGGCCGCGGCGGAGAAAGGCAATATCAAGGCGATGCACAATCTCGCGGTCAGCGCCAGCGGGGCACAGGGCGACAAGGCCGATTACGGGCTCGCGGCAAAATGGTATGGCGAAGCCGCTGCCTACGGCCTCGCCGACAGCCAATACAATCTGGGCATTCTCGCCGAACATGGACTCGGCACGACAAAGGATCTCGGCACGGCCTATCAGTGGTTCGCGCTCGCCGCTACCAATGGTGATACGGAGGCGGCAAAGCGGCGCGACCTGGTGAAGGTCCAGCTTGATCCGCAGACGCTCGCCGCGGCCGAGCAGGCGGTGAAGAGCTGGAAGGCAAAACCGGCCATATCTGAGGCCAATGAGGTCGCCCTGCCCGCGGAGTGGACCGCGTCAACCGAGACACCGACCGTTTCGCTCGTCACCCGCGCCCAGAAGCTCCTCAACAAGCTCGGCTACGATGCGGGCCCGCCCAACGGCCAACTCGACGACCAGACGCGCGACGCGATCAAGAGCTTTGAGCGCCGCAATGGGCTCGACGAGACGGGTGAGGTCAACATTCCGCTCGTCACCAGGCTCGAGCGCCTGACCAGCTAGACACGGCCGTCAGAAATCAGTCACTGTGGTCCAGAACTCGGTGGCGAGAGCCGCCGATTTCTGGTTTCTGGGACTTTGAATCCCATCTCCAGTTGACCGGCAAACCTCATGCTCCAGGTCTATCTGCCCATTGCCGAAGTCTCGGTGAATCTGGTGGTCATGCTGGGGCTCGGAGCGGCGGTTGGCTTCCTTTCGGGCATGTTCGGGGTGGGCGGCGGCTTCCTGCTGACCCCGCTTCTGATGTTCTCGGGCGTCGCCGCGCCGATCGCGGTAGCGACCGGAGCCAATCAAATCGTCGCCACCTCGGTCTCCGGCGCGCTCGCCCAATGGCGCCGGGGCAATATCGATCTTCGCATGGCCAACGTACTGATCGCTGGCGGTATCGTCGGCGCGCTGGTGGGCGTGCTGCTGCTCAGACTCCTCCGCCAGATCGGCCAGGCGGAGCTTCTCATCTCGCTGACGTATGTCGTGTTTCTCGGCGCCATTGGCCTCTTGATGCTGGTCGAGAGCCTTCGCGTCATCCAGAAGGCGCGCGCCGGGAAACCGCTGCCGGCGCGGCGCGCCAGCGCTCATAATTGGATTCACGGTCTACCGCTCAAGATGCGGTTCCCCACCTCACGTCTCTACATCAGCGCCATCCCGCCGCTCGTGATCGGAGCCGTAGTCGGATTGCTCGCGGCGTTTCTTGGGGCTGGCGGCGGTTTCATCATGGTGCCGGCCATGATCTATCTATTGCGCATGCAGACCAACATCGTGATCGGCACGTCGATGTTTCAAATCATCTTCGTCACCGCGATCGTCACGCTGCTACACGCGACATTCAACCAAACGCTCGACGTGGTTCTCGCGCTCATTCTCGCCGCCGGCGGAGTCGTCGGCGGACAATTCGGCGTGCGCGCGGGCCAAAAGCTCAAGGGCGAGCAATTGCGTCTCTTGCTCGCGCTGTTGGTCCTGGGGGTTGCGCTTAGATTGCTGCTCGACCTCGTGATTAAGCCGACGGACGTTTACAGCATCGCTCCCTTATTGGCGGGTTCCTGATGGGGAACAGGCTTCGCCTCGCCGCTATCCTCTGCGCGTTTTGGTGGATCCCGGCGCAGGCGGACGAGCCTGCATCGCAAGAGACCGTGCAGTCGGACATCTCGACACGCGAGATTTACATTCAATCGAATTTCGCCGGCATCGAGATCGTCATCTTCGGCAGCGTCGACTTCAGTCACACGCCGTCGCCTGACGAGGGGGACTACGATGTGATCACCGTCGTTCGCAGCCCTGCCGAGCCTCTCGTGGTACGGCAGAAGAAGCGGGTTAGCGGGATCTGGGTCAATCGCGCCGGCAGGACCTTCCAAGAGGTGCCAGGCTTTTATGCCGTGCTCGCCACGCGTCCCTTCAAGGCGATCGCGCCGGAAGAGACACTGAGGACGCTCGGTATCGGTTTCTCCAATCTCGACTTCGGCAAGACCGACAGGGACGACGCCAAAGAGGCAGCGTTCCGCTCGGCGGTAATTCGCCTGAAGCAAGATCAGAATCTGTTCCAGGAGCACGACGACGGCGTTAGCTTCCTCGGGCGGAGCCTGTTCAGGGCGAGCGTCGATTTGCCGGTGAACGTTCCGATCGGGCGCTATACGACCGATGTCTATCTGTTCCGCGATGGCAAGCTCATCAGCAAGAACGAGAGCACGCTCGAGGTGAGCCAGGCGGGCTTCGAACGCGCAGTTTCCCTGGTGGCCCGCAATCACCCCTTCGTCTATGGACTTGTGGCAGTGGTAATTGCCGTAGTGGTCGGGCTGTTCGGCTGGGTCATGTTCCGCCGCGAGTAGATTCTCATCAGTCGCATGATCTGATCGAACACCCGGGCCCCACCGTCTCGGATCACGTTCTAATCCGGCAGCAAGAGGCTCCCGAGCACCGGATAGACGTCGGCCCGTCCCATCATCCAGGCCTCGAGCCGGTGACGCAGAAAGAGGCCGGCGAAGGCGCCATCGAGGACGTTCAAGCCGCCGGCATAGGCGCCGAAGGCCGGCATCACGAGCCGATTGCCGTCGGTTGCGAAGCAACGGCGTCTGATGACAGCACCGCGCCGCGCGATGCGCGCCACGGGGTGCAAATGGCCGGCAATCTCGCGCTCGGTCGCATGTCCCGACGGGTCGTGACGGAGAGTGACGCCGCAGATGGTTAGCGTGGTGCAGATCGTACCGCCGATCGTGGGTGGGAGATGCGGATCGTGATTGCCGCAGATCCAGTACCACTCGCGGCCTTTCTGCAGCCGGGTCAGAAGCGCGAGATCCTCGCCGGCAAGGCGCGCTGCACCCTCGCTCCGGTGGAAGCTGTCGCCGAGCGCGACCACCCTCCCCGGCCTGACCGCATCGATGACCTTCTGCAGCCGTTGCAACGTGGTGCGCGTGTCATAGGGAGGAAGCAGCATGCCGAGGGCGGCATAAGCGGCGCCTTTCTCGAGGTGGAGGTCGGCGACGAGAAGCGTGTCCTCGCCCTCCCAATAGAGCGCCCCGGCGGCGAGCGGCCGCATCGTATGACCGCAGACGCGGATGCGCGAGCGAAGCGAGGGAGCGATGTCAGGCGTGAGATCAGGCTTGGCGCGCAGCATGTCCGCTTAAGGCCTCCGCGATAAGCTCTTCGACTGTCTCACGCAACAAGGTCTCGCTTGCCTCCCCAGGAACGCTCTCGCGGCCGATCTCCAGCATGACGGGCACCGCGAGCGGCGAGACTTGGCGTAAAGCAATATGCCTGATTCGTCCGCTAATCCGTTGCAGGAATTGGTTGAGACGGCCGACATCGATGAGACCGGTCGCCGCATCGGCGAAGGCCGCGTGCAACAGAATGTGGTCGGGCTCGTGCTGGCGGAGCACATCATAGATAAGATCCGAGGAGACGGTCATCTGGCGCCCGGTCTTCTCCTGCCCTGGATGGCGACGCTCGATGAGGCCCGAGATGATGGCGCACACGCGAAACGAGCGCTTCATCAGGTTCGACTCGCCAAGCCAGGCATCGAGGTCGTCGCCAAGCATGTCGGCATCGAACAGCTTGGCGAGGTCGAGCCGCCCGGCCCGGACCATCTCGCCCATGTCATTGAGTGCCCACACGGCGAGCGCGTATTCATTGGCGACAAAGCCAATGGGGCCCGCGCCGGCGCGCTCCAAGCGCCGTGTCAGCAGCATGCCGAGGCTCTGATGCGCGAGCCGTCCCTCGAAAGGATAGCAGACGAGGTAATGCCGCTGGCCGCGGGGAAAGGTCTCGATCAGCACCTCATCGGGCCCTGGCACCATGGAAATGTCGGCCTGAAGCCGCAACCAATCGGAAACCTGATCGGGCAGCCTCATCCATGATTTCGGCTCGGCCAGGAGCTTGCGCACGCGCTCGGCAAGATAGGTCGAGAGTGGGAACTTGCCGCCGTCATAGGACGGCACCATTGGATCGGTCGCGTGCGCACGGGTGACGACAGCGTCATCTTCGCGAATGCCCTCGAAGCACAGCACCTCGCCCGCAAACACGAAGGTGTCGCCCGGGGTGAGCTGTTCGATGAAATATTCCTCGACCTCGCCAAGCACGCGGCCAGCCGCGAGCACGCCGCCCTTTTGCCGAGCGAGGCGCACGCGAATCATCGGCGCCTCGACGATGGTGCCGACATTGAGCCGGTATTGTTGCGCGAGGCGGGGATGGGCGAGGCGGTAGAGACCCTCCGGGGTTCGTTTCAGCTTGGCATATCGCTCGTAATTGGCGAGCGCATAGCCGCCGGTGGCGGCGAAGGAGACGACCTTGTCGAAGCCCTCGCGCGTCAGACCCTGATAGGGCGCGGCGCTCGTCACCTCGCGATAGAGATGGTCGGGAGCGAACGGCGCGGCGCAGGCCGTGCCGAGCACGTGTTGGGCGAGCACGTCGAGCGCGCCCGGCCGCGAGGGCGGGGTGTCCTGCGCGCCCTCCTCGGCCGCCTCGAGCGCCGCCTGGCACTCGACCACCTCGAAGCGGTTGGCGGGCACGAGTAGCGCCTTGCTCGGCTCGTCGATCCGGTGGTTGGCCCGTCCGATGCGCTGGGCGAGGCGGCTCGCCCCCTTCGGCGCCCCGACATTGATGACGAGATCGACATCGCCCCAGTCGATGCCGAGATCGAGCGTCGAGGTGCAGACGACGGCGCGGAGCCTGCCCGCGACCATCGCCGCCTCGACCTTGCGGCGCTGCGCCACATCGAGCGAGCCGTGATGGAGCGCGATCGGAAGGTTATCGTCGTTGCAGCGCCAGAGCTCGTGGAACAGCATCTCGGCCTGCGAGCGCGTGTTGACGAACATCAGCGACAGACGATGCGCCTTGATCGCCGCGTACATCTCGGGAAGCGCGTAGCGCGCCGAGTGCCCCGCCCAGGGAAGCTCGGCCTGCGATCGTAGGATCGAGATATCCGCCTTGGCACCGTCACGCGCCACGACGATCTCGGCGAGTCGTGTGGCCGACTGACCCTTGTGCGGCACGAGAAAAGCGGCAAGCTCGTAAGGGCGCGCCACCGTCGCCGAAAGACCAATGGCGGTCAGCTCGGGCGAATGGGTGCGAAGCCGGGCGAGATCAAGCGCGAGCAGGTCGCCGCGCTTGCTCGACGCGAGCGCATGCAGCTCATCGAGAATGACATATTTGAGCGAGCCGAACAGCTCGGCCGCGCCTTTATGCGACAGCATGAGCGCGATCTGCTCGGGCGTGGTGAGCAGGATATCGGGAGGTGTGAGGCGTTGGCGCGCGCGGCGCGCGGGCGGCGTATCGCCGGTGCGTGTCTCGAGCCTGATGGCCAGACTCATCTCCTCGATGGGGGTGCCGAGGTTCCGCGCGATGTCGGTCGCGAGCGCCTTCAAGGGCGACACATAAAGCGTGTGAAGGCCTGCCTCACCTTTTTGTCTCGCCACTTGCTTGGTCAGGTCGACGAGGCTCGGCAGGAATCCGGCTAGCGTCTTGCCGCCGCCGGTCGGGGCAATAAGGAGCGCGTCTCTCCCCTGCCCCGCCGCTTCGAGCAGCGCGAGCTGATGGGGGTGGGGCTGCCAGGAGCGGCTTGCGAACCAAGACGCGAAGGGCTCAGGCAGGGTGTCGAGCCCGTGCCCACGCGGGGCCGCCGCAAGCGGCGCAAGCGCTTCGGGCGCCCCGTCAAGCGCGGCCACAACCGGCCTGCTCTTCACGCTTCTCGCCATCCGTTCCGCTTGACCTTCTTGTCCGCCAGCACCAATTCTGCTGCAATTCGAGTCGAAAGTTACGATCTCTTCAAGGCCGGCGCCGTAGACTTTGCCTCGCGAATAAGGGAGCTGATCGATGGAACGGTTTTTTGGCGGCAATCCGGCGCTCGTTCTGGTCAGGCTCGCCATTTTGTCCTTGATCGTCGGCGTCGTCCTCGCGGCGCTCGGCTTCAGCCCGCTCGAGCTTATCGACAGCCTGCAGCGGCTTGTTCAGCGCATCTACGACATGGGCTTCACGGCCATCGAGAAGGCTGCCCGCTACTTCCTGCTCGGCGCCGTCATCGTGTTCCCGGTGTGGCTCGTCATGCGCGTGTTGAAGGTGATGGGGCGCGGCTCGACCGAGATGCTCGACGGCTCGCGCAACCGCGAGGCCTAGGCTCGCACTCAGAGAATCTCCAGCACTCTCTCCGGCGGCCTGCCGAGCGCGGCCTTGTTCCCGCTGACTACGATTGGGCGCTCGATGAGGATCGGGTTCTCCACCATCAGCTCGATCAAAGCGTCATCAGAGAGCGCGCGCTCGTTCAGCTTGAGCTCGGCATAGCGCGCCTCGCCTCGGCGCAAGAGATCGCGCGGCTTCATCCCGAGCTTGTTGAGGATCGCCCTGAGCTCAGCCGTAGACGGCGGCTCGTTGAGATATTCCACGATCTTCGGCTTAACGCCACGTGCCTCGAGGAGCTGAAGCGTCTGGCGTGATTTCGAGCAACGCGGATTGTGATAGAGCGTCACCATCTTAGGGCTTTCAATGAAGCCGACTGGCGCCCATGAGGATATCTCCTTTGGGCGAGGTCCTCTTCTAGGGGTGCTTGGCTTCGCCGTCAGCTTCAGCCGACGCCATAACTTCGGCGGCAGCCTTGTTTTTGAAAAAGACAAGCATCCGCTCGTAGCTCGGAATCCCTTCGTCGACCTCCGCAATCAGGTCGTCTACGCTCTTTCCGCCGATCTCCATCTCGCCGTCATTTCGATGTGCGACGAGCCTGAGATGCAGAGCCATCTTGGCGCGGATAATTTCCTCAATCAGCTGTATTGGCGATTTCA
>DATHCZ010000101.1:0-3969 GCA_035319265.1 Methyloceanibacter sp.
CGCGGGCTGGGCGAGCCAAGTCGGATACCAGAACGAACGAATCTCCCGCTTGGCCTGATAGCGCGCGCCGGCCCCGCCGTCGAAACCGTCAAAGGACGGAGCTTGCAGGAAGAGCGTTCGCATTGCTGTCCCGTCCCCTCATCTCGGCGTCAAGGTTCCATCTGAGCGAAGCTCGAACCGATGACCGCGCCACACCACTCGCCCCGGCAAGAAGCTCGCCGCGAAGACGGCAAAGCTCAAGAGATCGCGAAACGGGCTGAGCCAAATTGCGCCGCCCCCCCATCCCTCATTGCGGAGCCTACTTGCTTGTATCGAAACAATCATCCTTGAGGCAAGCGCGACCAAGAGCAGCGCAAGGCTGGCGAGGTCAAAGCCGGCAAGCGCCGCCGCGGCAAGGGCAAAAGGCGTGGGATTGGTCACTACGAGCCCCGCATAGCCCCACGGGTCGATGTTGCGGATGGTGCGGGCCGCGCGAAGCTCATGCCGGACAAGATCGGCGAAGCTCCTGTCGTAGCAAACGTGGCCGACAACGAAGTTAGGAATCACCACGCGGAGCCCGAGCCGGCGAACCGCCATTCCCATGGCATAATCGTCGGCGAGCTGGTCGGCGAAGGCCTCAAAGCCGCCGATTCGGGCCAAGGTCTCCCGCCGGAGGGCGATGGTGGCCCCGAAGCAGGGCTCGGCAAAGCCAAGCCTCAGGCCGACGAGCGCATTCGGCAGGAAATGGCTGTTGATGCCTTCGGCGGCAAGCCGCGACCACATCCCTGCGGCCGGCACGCCGCAATAGAGGCAGCTGACCACCCCGACTCCCGGTTCCTCGAGCGCCGAGATCACATTTTCGAGATAGCTCGCTTCCACCCTGATGTCGCTGTCCGACAGCACGATAAGATCGTGACTTGCCATAGGCAACATATTGATAAGATTTGAGATTTTCCGGTTGGCGCCGTGCAGCTTGGGATCGACTGAAAGCACGATATCCCGCTCTGGAAATCGCGCCTTCATCCGTTCAACCGCGAGGCCCGCAGGATCTCTCGCCTCGTGAAGGCCAAAAATCAGCTGGAATTCTCCACCATATTCTTGCCGGCAGAACGAAGCGAGATTTGCCTCAAGCTCCGGCTCGGTGTCATAAAGAGGCTTGAGAACCGAGGCAGCTCGGGTAAAAGATTTGGGAGTGGTGCATTTTTGGGCAAATCGCCGCAGAAGCCCTGCCGCAATCAGGGCATAGAGGCAGCCTAAAATTGCGACGAAAGTGCAGATTAGCCACATCGAGATCAGCAGTTTCGGGGTAAACTCGAACATCAACGAGCCCTGGGTTCGGGCCGCGAGGCCCCTGCCGACGGGGTGGGGCACATGAGGGATAGAGACCTTAGCATCTTGAGCCGTTTGGCGGTGCTAGTGCTGACCTGCGGGCTATCGGCTTGCGCGTCGGGCGGCGTTGCTCCGTCCCCTGAGTTCCTCGCCTCACAGCCGCCTGCCAGCGCGGCGAAGAATGCCTCTGCTCCCGTCGACGCGCCGACCGATGTCGCCGCTCTGCCCGACGATCAGGGCCTGACCGCCGATCCTTACGAGAAAATGAATCGCGCGATGTTCGAGCGCAATCAGCGCATCAATCACAACGTCATTTACCCCGTCGCCAAAGCCTATCACGACACGGTGCCGGACCAGGTGCGCAAGTCGGTGTCGAATTTCGCCGGCAATCTCGGCGAGCCGATGGTTTTTGCCAACGACCTCCTACAGCTGCGCTTGGGTGCGGCCGCGACGACCGCCGGTCGCTTCGCCATGAACTCGACCATCGGCGTCGGCGGACTGTTCGACGTGGCGAGCAAAGAGAAGCTTCAGCCGCAGACCGGCGACTTCGGTCAGACGCTCTATGTCTGGGGCATGCGCAAGAGCGATTATCTCATCGTGCCCGTAATCGGTCCGACCAATGTCCGCGACCTGATCGGAACCACGGTTGACTTCGTCGCGACAATTCCGGCCGGTGGGCTGCTGCAGTCCGGTCTTGTGGCGTCCCAATACGCGACTCAGGTCACGAATACCGCCAACACGCTTGCCGTTGCCGGCTCGGTCGCAACGCCGATAACCAAGCTCGATGACGTACAACAAATGCAAACTCTCGAAGACAGCTCGCTCGATTTCTACACGATGCTGCGCAGCGTCGTTGAGCAGAAGCGCCAGGCTGAGCTGGACGAAGCGCTGGCAACCAGCCTGTGGACTGCGCCTCCGCCGAGCCAGACGGTGACCACCGTCTCGCCGAGCGCACTCCTGCGCCGAGCACCACCGCGCGCGCCCAAGGAACAGGAGCTCTTGAACAACGTCCTGACCACTGTGCAGTAACGCCATTGCCACGACGCCGATTGCGCCGACCGGCCAAGGGAATGCGTGAGTAGAGGTGATATGTCGCCGACCATCAGGAAGTTCGTCGTTGTGCTCGCCGTCGCGGTATTGTTCCAGGCGCCGGCCTTCGCCGACAGTTCAGATCCCGCCGCTTCACGCATCACGAGCTTCTACGGCAGCTTGCTCGACACGATGAAGCAGGCAAAACAGCTCGGCGTGAAGGGGCGCTACGACAAGCTCTCTTCCGTGCTGGCCAAGACCTACGATCTCCCCTCGATGTCCAAGCTCGCTGTCGGTCCGAGCTGGAGCGCGCTCACGCCGCAGCAGCAGGCCGCCATCATCAATGCCTTCACGCGAATGACGATCGCCACCTATGCCAGCCGCTTCGACGGCTTTTCCGGCGAGCAGTTCCAGATCCTCGAGACCAGCGACCGGGCCAACGGTGACAAGATTGTGAAGACGCAGATCGTCAAATCTGACGGCGGCACCGTGCCGCTCAATTATTTGATGCGCAAATCGGGGGCCGATTGGAAGATCGTCGACATCTATTTAGACGGCACGATCAGCGAATTGGCAAATCGCCGCGCCGAATTCGGAGCGATTTTGAAATCTGGAGGACCCGACGCTCTCGTGGTCTCGCTCACCAAACAAGGCGATAAGTTGTTGACCGGGAGCTGATCGAGGGCTTGGATGAGGGTATATCGCCAGCCTCAGGGGACGAGGCGGCACAGCGGGGACAGGGGGGCATGGAGGTAGGGATCGCGCGGGCGTCGAAAACGCCTGTTCTGGACAAGGTCGATACGCCCGAAGATCTCCGTGCTTTGCCGGAGTCCGAGCTGCCGCAGCTCGCGGCTGAGCTTAGGCAGGAGCTGATCGACGCGGTGTCGATGACCGGCGGCCATTTGGGCGCAGGACTCGGCGTCGTCGAGCTGACCGTGGCTCTGCATTATCTGTTCGACACGCCGCGCGACCGGCTGATCTGGGACGTCAGCCATCAAGCCTATCCGCACAAGATTCTCACCGGGCGCAGAAGCCGCATTCGCACGCTGCGTCAGCCGGGCGGCCTGTCCGGTTTTACGCGCCGCGTGGAAAGCGAGTTCGACCCGTTCGGCGCAGCCCACTCATCGACCTCGATCTCCGCTGGTCTCGGCATGGCCGTGGCGCGCGATCTCGCCGGTGACGACAAACGAGTCGTCTGCGTCATCGGCGATGGCGCGATGAGCGCGGGCATGGCCTATGAGGCGATGAACAATGCCGGCGCTCTCGGCTCGCGTCTGATCGTGGTTCTCAACGACAACAATATGTCGATTGCCCCGCCCACCGGCGCGCTCTCGACCTATCTCGCGCGCATCACCTCGAGCCGCTCTTATCTGTTTTGGCGCAATTTCTTCAAGCGCCTCGCCAAGTGCTTGCCCAAGCGCTGGGAGCGCAGGGCCGAACGGCTCGAGCTGTTCGCGCGGCATTTCTGGCAGGGAGGCGTGTGGTTCGAGGAGCTCGGCTTTTATTATGTCGGCCCGATCGACGGCCACGATCTCCAACAGCTCTTACCGGTGCTGCGCAACGTCCGCGACGCGGCGAACGGTCCGATTCTCCTTCATGTCGTTACCAAGAAGGGAAAAGGCTATGCGCCCG
>DATHCZ010000102.1:0-3197 GCA_035319265.1 Methyloceanibacter sp.
ACCGCGAGCGCGAATTTTTCCGGGTCGTCGCGAAAGCCCGGCGCGAGCAGCACCATGAGCCACGGCATGGCGATCTCGCCGAGAATTGTGACCGCGACGAGGAGAACCGTGAGCCCGGCCAGAGCCTGACCGGCGAAGGCACGCGCGGCCTCGGGCCCGTCGACATGCAAGCGCCGCGCGAAGAGCGGGATGAAGGCCGCATCGAAGGCGCCCTCGGCGAACAAGCGGCGAAACATATTAGGGACGCGGTACGCCACGAAGAAGGAGTCGGCCACGAAAGAGGTGCCGAGCACGGCGGCGATCAGCATGTCGCGCACGAAGCCGAGCACGCGGCTCAGGATGGTCATCGCACCGACCGTTGCGAAACCGCGATAGAGCTTCATGTCGGCATCCTCACCCTGAGGAGGCCGCGTGACGCGGCCGTCTCGAAGGGTGGGCTGCATGCTTCGAGACGCGGCCTTGCGGCCGCTCCTCAGCATGAGGGTTTTTGGTGGAAGGCCTCAAGCAGGAATGAGTGGCGTGTCGTGGCGGGCTTGCAGCGCCTTGGTAAGGCGCTCGCGGATCGCACCCTCGCGGCTCGAGCTCGTGATCTTCTTCCCGGTCAGATCGGTCACGTAGAACACGTCGACAGCCTTTTCGCCGAAGGTCGCGATATGCGCCGAGGCGATGTCGAGATTGAGGTCGGAGATCTCTCGGGTCACGTCGAAGAGCAGGCCAGGGCGATCGAGTCCGTTGATCTCGATCACCGTCAGAGCGTCCGACAGCGTATTGTCGATGACCACCTGCGGGTGGACGGTGAAGGCCGAGAGCCTGGGCTTAGGCTTGCGCTTGGCCGACAATACTTCGGCGAGGCGGGCCTCGCCCTTTAACAATCGCTCGATGGTCTGGGCGATGCGCTTGGCGCGGCGCTCCTCGTCCTCAGCCTGATCGAACTCGCGCTCGAGGTGGATGGTGTCGAGCGCCATGCCGTCGCGCGTGGTCGAGATCTGCGCATCGACGATGTTGGCGCCCGCGCCGGTACAGGCGCCGGCGACCAGCGCCAGCAGGCGCGGGTGGTTCGGTGCGAGTAGGGTGATCTCGGTGACGCCGCGGAACGCGTCGGTGGCGATATGGGTGACGAGCGTCCTGCCCTGCGCCTCGGCGTCGAGGATGAGCTTGGCGTGCTCGGCTATGACGTCAAGATCGGTCCTCAACCAGTAAGACGGGTAATGGCGACCAATGAAGCGATCGAGGTCGTGGCGCGGCCATCCGGCCAGCCGCTCGCGCAGCGCATCCTGGGCGCGGGCCACGCGCTCGCTCCGGCTTAAGGTGGTGTGACCGCCGCCGAGGAGCGGTTCGGTCTCGAAATAGAGGGTGCGCAGGAGCTGGCCCTTCCAGCCGGTCCACACCCCCGGCCCGACCGCCTGAATGTCCGCCACCGTCAGCAGCAACAGAAGCTTGAGGCGCTCGCGGCTCTGCACCAGGGCGGCGAAGTCGCGGATGGTCTTAGGGTCGTTCAAATCGCGGCTCTGGGCGAACAGGCTCATCGAAAGATGATGCTCGACGAGCCAGGCCGCCGTCTCGGTTTCCGCAGGGGTCAGTCCGAAACGCGGCCCAAGCTCGCGGGCGATTCGGGCGCCGGCGGCGGAGTGATCCTCGTCGCGGCCCTTGGCGATGTCGTGCAGGAAAGCCGCGACATAAAGCGCGCGGCGATTGTCGATGGTGCGGACGATCTCGGTCGAGACCGGGTGCTCGGTCGCGTGCTTGCCGCGCTCGATCCCCGACAGATAACCGATGGTGCGGATGAGGTGCTCGTCCACCGTGAAGTGGTGATACATGTTGAACTGCATCATCGAGACGACGCGGCCGAAATCGCCGATGAAGCGGCCGAGCACGCCGGCCTCGTTCATCTTGCGCAACACGCCCTCCGGATCGCGGGAGTCGGTCAGGATGCGCAGGAACAAGCGGTTCGCGGTCGGGCTGTTGCGCAGGGTGTCGTCGATGAGGCGGAAGTTGGCTCGCACTTGGCGCAGCACTTCCGGCGAGAACGAGGCGTGGTTCTCGTCGGCCGCCACGAACAGGCGGATGAAATTGACGGGATCCTTGGCGAAGATGTCCTTGTTGATGGCGTAAATGCGGCCGTTCTCGATGCGGAAGTCAGAGGTGCGGCGGAGCCGTGCGCGCCGGCGCCAGCTGAATGGCGCGAGTATCGTGTCGAGGGACGGCAGCGATTTCAGCTGCTTCATCTCGAGCGCCGAGCAGACGATGCCGGTCAGATCGCCAACCTCCTTGGCCACGAGGAAATAGTGGCGCATGAAGCGCTCGACGCCGCTCAGGCCGCCCTTGCCGCGATAGCCGAGGCGTTCGGCCATCAGCTGCTGCACATCGAAGGCGAGGCGCTCCTCGGGCCGGTCGGTGAGGAAGTGCAGCTCGCAGCGAACCGTCCACAGAAAGCTCTCGCAACGGCGGAAGCTCCGATATTCCTGCGGCGTGAACACGCCGGCCTCGACGAATTCCGCCTCGGCCTTGTCGGGATAGAGATGCTTGGCGAGCCAGTGCAACGTATGCAGGTCGCGCAAGCCTCCTTTGCCGTCCTTGATATTCGGCTCGACCAGATAGCGCGAGGCGCCGGCGCGCGCGTGGCGGGCATTCTGCTCGGCGAGCTTTGCCTCGATGAAGGGCCGCGCATTGCTTTCGAGCACTTCTTTGCGGAAGCGGTGCTGGAAATCGGCGTAGAGCGCCGCGTCGCCGATTATCAGCCATGTGTCAAGCAGGGCTGTGCGGATCGTCATGTCGGACAGGCTTAGGCGCACACATTGGTCGATGGTGCGGGAGGCGTGGCCGACCTTGAAGCCGAGATCCCACAAGAGATAGAGCATGTATTCGGCGACGCTCTCACCCCAAGCGGTCTGCTTGTAGGGAAGGAGGAAGAGAAGGTCGATGTCGGAGCCTGGGGCGAGCATCTCCCGCCCATAGCCCCCCTGTGCCGCCACGGCCATGCGCTCCGCGGCTGACGGGTTCCGTGCCGGATACACGTGCTCGGTCGTGAACCCATAGATGAGCTTAATGAGGGAGTCCTGGAAGCGCGCCAGGCCTTGAGCGCATGCCCTGCCGTCACCATCATGCTCGAACTGGCGTTTGGCGGAGGCGTGGGCGTCGTCGACGAGTTGGCGCAGCCGCTCGACCAAGGCCTTGCGCAGCGAGTTGTCCTGCCCGGA
>DATHCZ010000103.1:0-9697 GCA_035319265.1 Methyloceanibacter sp.
CGGGCAGGGGAGCGCGCGGCCGAGTCAGGTCGTGGTGATGCAATGGCAGGGCGCGGGGCCCCGGGGCGGCGCGCCGATTGCCTTCGTCGGCAAGGGCGTGACCTTCGACACGGGCGGCATCTCGCTCAAGCCCGCCGCCGGCATGGAGGACATGAAGGGCGATATGGGAGGTGCTGCCTGCGTGGTCGGGCTGATGCAGGCGCTCGCTGAGCGCAAGGCGAAGGCGAACGCGGTGGGCGTTATCGGTCTCGTCGAGAACATGCCGAGCGGGCGCGCCCAGCGTCAGGGCGACGTGGTGACGGCGATGTCGGGACAGACTATTGAGGTGCTGAACACCGACGCCGAAGGACGCATGGTGCTCGCCGATTGTCTCTGGTACGTGCAGGAGCGCTTCAAGCCGAAGGCGATCGTCGATCTCGCGACATTGACTGGCGCGGTGATGGTCGCGCTCGGCAAGGAGCACGCCGGACTGTTCAGCAACAACGATGAGCTGTCGGCGTGGTTGACCGAGGCCGGCAACGTCACCGGCGAAAGATTGTGGCGACTTCCGCTCGGACCGAAATACGACAAGATGATCGACTCGAAAGTCGCCGACATGAAGAACACGGGGGGGAAGTGGGGCGGCTCGATCTCCGCTGCGCAGTTCCTCCAGCGCTTCATCAAGGACGGCACGCCGTGGGCGCATCTCGACATCGCCGGCACGGCAATGTCGTCGGTCGACAGCGAGATTAATCGGAGTTGGGGATCGGGCTTCGGCGTTCGTCTGCTCGATCGTCTGATCGGCGATCATTACGAGCGGCACTGAGCGTGCGCGCACCCTCAATTCGCCCGCCTATAAATTTTCCATAATATACCTTATGCGAATCTCGGATATGGGGCTGGAAATGGCTGTGCAGTGCTATTCCTTTGATTGCGCGCGCAAATTTGGTGTAACCGGGTCTGGTTTCATCTTCCTGTCAGCGGCGTGCGGCGATGGCTGAGGACGGCTCAGGAAAGCACACGCTCGAGGATCTTCTCGCCGTGATGGCGCGCTTGCGCGACCCCGACACGGGCTGCCCCTGGGACCTGAAGCAGAGCTTCGCGACGATCGCCCCTTACACGATCGAGGAGGCTTACGAGGTGGGCGACGCGATCGCGCGTGATGATCTCGACGCGCTCGAGGACGAGCTCGGCGATCTCCTGCTCCAGGTCGTCTATCACGCCCAGATGGCTTCGGAGCAATCGCGCTTCGATTTCTCCGACGTGGCCGACGGGATTACGCGGAAGATGATCCGTCGCCATCCGCATGTCTTTGTCGATCCCTCTCTGCGGGATGAGTTCCTCGGGTCGAATGTCTGGGAGCGCATCAAGGCCGAGGAGAAGGCAGAACGCGGCGTGCCTCCATCCGATGCCGGCTCGCGGCTCGATGAAGTGCCGCTCGCACTGCCCGCGCTGGCGCGCGCGGTGAAGCTGCAAAAGCGTGCGGCGGAGGTCGGGTTCGATTGGCCCTCTCTCGAGCCGGTGCTCGCCAAGGCCGAGGAGGAGATTGCCGAGCTGAAGGATGCGATCACCGCGCATGACGATGCGGCGAACGAGAGCCGTGCCGCCAAGATCAGAGAGGAGTTCGGCGACCTCCTCTTCGTGATGGCGAATGTCGCGCGCCATCTCAAGGTCGATCCGGAGGCCGCACTGCGCGAGGCCAATGCGAAGTTCGTGCGCCGCTTCAAGAGCATCGAGCAAGCGTTGGCCAAAGAAGGACGGCGATGCGAGGACGCGACGCTCGAGGAGATGGATCAGCTGTGGGACGAGGCGAAGGACGCCGAGCGCAAGGGCTGAGGCGAGTTATGATGCAGCCCGTAGCCGCGCCGTGCCGGCGAGGCGGGCGAGCCGCTCGCGCTTCTCCGGAGCGACGCGAATGAGGAGCGATGTTACCCCCTCGCCTAAGTCCGAGCGCGCGACCACCTCACAATTCTCGTAGATCCAGTTCGACAGAGAGCCCTCTTCCGGCTGGAGTGCGATCTCGATCGTGTCGCGCGCGCGGTTGAGTCTTTTCTCGATCTCGGCGAGAAGCCGCTTGAAGCCATAGCTGGTCGTCGCCGAGACGAGGATGGCGCCAGCGCGCGTTGCCTCCTTCTCAGCGCGCTTCAAGCCGTCGGCATCGAGGAGATCGGCTTTGTTCCAGACTTCCATCAGGCGCTCGGGCTCGGCCTCGGCCTCAATCCCGAGCTGGGCGAGGACTGCATTCACGTCTTCCCGCTGACTGAGGGTCGCCCCGTCGGCGATGTCGCGCACATGCAGGATGAGGTCCGCTTGCAGCACCTCTTCGAGAGTGGCACGGAATGCGGCGATCAGCGTGGTGGGAAGCTCGGAGATGAAGCCGACGGTGTCCGACAGAACGGCCTTCGAGCCGCCGGGGAGCGACAAAGCGCGAATGGTCGGGTCGAGCGTCGCGAACAGCGTATTCTCGGCGAGTACCGAGGCGCCTGTGAGCGCGTTGAACAAAGTCGATTTGCCGGCATTGGTGTAGCCGACAAGCGCGGCCGAGGGATAGGGCACGCGCTCACGCGATTTCCGATGCAGGAAGCGCCTCCGTTTCACCTGCTCGAGCTCTTGGCGGATGACATCGATACGCTCGCCGATCAGCCGGCGATCGGTCTCGATCTGCGTTTCGCCGGGGCCGCCGAGAAAGCCGAAGCCGCCGCGCTGGCGCTCGAGGTGGGTCCACGACCGGACAAGGCGGCTTTTCTGATAGACGAGATGGGCGAGCTCGACCTGGAGGCGCCCTTCCCGCGTCCGCGCGCGCTGCCCGAAAATCTCCAGGATGAGGCCGGTACGGTCGAGCACCTTGGCGTCCCAGGCCGTCTCGAGGTTTCGCTGCTGGACGGGGGTGAGCGGGTGATCGACGATGACGAGCTCCGCGTTCTCGGCGCGGATGAGACCCGCGAGCTCCTCGACCTTGCCGGTGCCGAACAGGGTGGCCGGCCTTGGGTTTGGGACGGGCACGAGCCCGCTCGCCTTGACATCGAGATCGATGGCGGCGGCGAGACCGACCGCCTCATCGAGGCGCGCCTGCAGCGATTGCTCCAAAGGTCGCCGCCCCCGGCGCGTTCGCCCTCCTCGCTTGGTCTCGAGCACCGGCGCCAGCACCACCGCTTTCGCGCGGCCTGCTATACGCGCCCGTCCCGGCTCGCGCGGGGTCCGCTCCTTCTTGCGCTTCAGCTCTCGCGGGTCGGTCGGACGCAATTACTTACTCGGCGGCACCTTCCGCCTCGGAAATGTCTGCGAGCTGAATGGGTTGACCCGGCATGATAGTCGAGATGGCGTGCTTGTAGACGAGCTGCGAATGTCCGTCGCGGCGGAGCAAGACGCAGAAATTGTCGAACCAGGTCACGACGCCCTGCAGCTTCACGCCATTCACGAGAAAGATCGTCAGCGGAGTCTTGTTCTTGCGAACATGATTGAGAAAAGTGTCTTGAAGTGACTGCGTGCGCTCAGTCGCCATGGGCTTCCCCGTCCCTTTGGTCAACGCTTACGCCTTTCGGTTGTGCCGGAATCGTGCCCAGCCCCGGCCTTACGGCCACATTAGACGCGATTGGGAGGCAATCAAGCAAGAGGGCTGATGGAGAAAGGCCTTCCGGCCGGCTAACGTAGGACGGGGCTCCTTTCATTGGAATTGACGCCCAGCGCACGCAGTTTGCGGTGCAGCGCGGAACGTTCCATGCCGACGAATTCGGCCGTGCGCGAGATGTTGCCGCCGAATCGGTTGACCTGGGCAAGCAGATATTCCCGCTCGAAAATCTCGCGTGCGTCACGCAAAGGAAGCGACATCAAATGCTCACCCCCTGCCCCGTTGGGCGATAAAGGGACGGGGGAAACGATCTCCTCTGGCAGCATATCCGCAGTGATGATGGAGTCAGGATCGCCACCAACGAGAATCATCAGCCGCTCGATATTGTTGCGGAGCTGGCGCACGTTGCCGGGCCAATCGTGAGATTGCAGCACGGCCATCGCGTCCTCGCCGATGCGCCGGGGTGGCAGCCCTGAGGCGACGGAGATGGCCTGCACGAAATAACGCACGAGCTCGGGCACGTCCTCACGCCGCTCCGAGAGTCCCGGCACCTTGATCGGGACCACGTTGAGGCGGTGATAAAGGTCCTCGCGCAACCGGCCGGCCGACATCTCCTTCTGTAAATCGTGGCTGGTCGACGAGACGACGCGCACGTCGACATGCACCTTGGGACCGCCGCCCAGCCGCTGGAAGCGCTGCTCCACCAGCACGCGCAGGATCTTGGCCTGCGTTTCGAGCGGCATGTCGGCGACTTCGTCGATATAGAGCGTGCCGTTATGCGCCTCCTCGAGCGCTCCGACCTTGCGCGGACCAGAGCCAGCGCCCTCCTCGGTGCCAAACAGCTCGAGCTCCATGCGGTCGGGAACCATGGCGGCGGCGTTCAGCACCACGAAGGGTCCATCGGCGCGCGAAGACTTGGCATGCATCACCCGCGCCGCGAGTTCCTTGCCGCAGCCCGATGGCCCGGTGATCAGAACGCGGCTATTGGTGGGAGCCACCTTGTCGATGGCCTGGCGCAGCTGATTGATGGCGACCGAGCGGCCGATCATCTCGAAGGAATAGCTGCTCCGCTCGCGCAGCTCGCGGTTCTCGCGCTTGAGCCGCGACGCCTCGAGCGCGCGGGCCGTGATCAGCACGAGGCGATCGGCCTTGAACGGCTTCTCGATATAGTCGTAGGCGCCACGCTTGATCGCCGCCACCGCGGTCTCGATATTGCCGTGGCCGCTAATGATGATGACCGGCAGATCTGGGTGAGCCTTCTTGATGCGATCGAGCAGCTCGAGCCCGTCGAGCTTCGAGCCCTGCAGCCAGATATCGAGGATTACGAGCGAAGGTCGCCGCTCCTCGATGGCCTTCAGCGTCTCGTCACTGTCCTTGGCGAGCCGTGTCGAGTGACCTTCGTCCTCGAGAATCCCGCCAATCAACTCCCTGATGTCGGCCTCGTCGTCGACGATGAGGATATCAGACGCCATGGGTTACTCCCTCTTCCTCCTCAGCGGCCTCAGCCTTAACGTCTTGGATGGGGGTGGCTGCCGTCTGGTCAGCGCCTCCATCCTCGACCCGCTCTTCCTCCCGATCATTCATCGGCAGGTCAAGGCGCACCGCGGCCCCTTCGATCTTCCCGTTCTTCTTCGGCGCATCGGCAAGATGCAGCGTCCCGCCATGCTGCTCAGTAATGCGCTGAACGATGGCGAGGCCGAGACCTGTGCCCTTGGTGCGAGTAGTCATGTATGGCTCAACGAGACGGTGGCGATCCTCCTTGGGCAGCCCACACCCATTGTCGATCACGGTGATCTGCACCCGATCGCCCTTGGCGCGCACCTTGGTCACGACATGGCCGTTTCCAGTGCGGGTGGAATCAGCCTCGACCGCCGTGTCGATCGCCTCGCTCGCGTTCTTGACGAGATTGGTGACGGCCTGAGTGAGTAGACGCCGATCGGATCGCATCATCACCGGCTTGTCGGGGAGATCGAGTTCGAAAGCGATCTCGGGCCGGCTCACCTGGAACAGGAACACCGCCTCACGCACGATATCTCTCACGTCGTTCCGCTCCATGACCGGCTTCGGCATGCGGGCGAAGGCCGAGAACTCGTCGACCATGCGCCCGATATCGGACACCTGACGGATGATGGTGTCGGTGCACTGCTCGAAAACCTCCCGGTCCTTGGTGATCGAGTCGCCGTATTTGCGGCGAATGCGCTCCGCCGAAAGCTGGATCGGGGTCAGCGGATTCTTGATCTCGTGAGCGATGCGTCGCGCGACGTCGGCCCAGGCGGTGCTTCTCTGCGCGCTGACAAGCTCGGTCATGTCATCGAAGGTGATCACATGGCCTTGCCCCTCCTGCTCCGCCCCTTCGCTCGTGACGCGGACGGCGAAGTTGCGTTCCGAGCCCTGGCGCCTCAGCGTGATCTGCTCGGTGACGAGACGACGTCCCTGCTTCTGTGCGCGTTTGAGAAGCGGCCCGAACTCGGGCACTGCCTCGGCCAGCGTCTTGCCGGTCAGGCTCGCCTCCTTGGCGCCGAGCAGAGTCTCGGCCGAGCGGTTGACCAGTCTGATCGTGCTGTCGGCATCGACGCCGACGACGCCCGCCGTCACGCCGGACAGCACCGCCTCCATGAAGCGCCGGCGCTCGTCGAGCTTGGTGTTGGCGCCGACCAACTCGTCACGCTGGCTCTTGAGCTCCGACGCCATGGTGTTGAAGGTCGAGCCGAGCACTGCGAGATCGCCGTCGGCCGGATTGACGTCGACCTCGACGCCGAGATTGCCTTCGGAGATTTCCTGCGCCGCTCCCATCAGCTGGCGGATCGGGGCGACGAGACGATTGGCGAACCACATGCCGATCCAAATGGCCGAGAGCAGCAGCGTGAGCGCAATCGCGACGTACATGAGTCCGAAGGCCACCTGTACACCGGCACGGCGCTGCTCGAGCAGCTGATATTCGGCGACATTGGCGCGCGTCGCCCGCAGCTGTTGCAGCACGCGCGCGTTCACCGGACGGATCACATAGAGGTAGGTGTCGTTGAAATTATTGAGACTCTTGATAGCGCCGACGAGGCTGGTCTGGCCCGGCGCGATCACGATCACCTGTCCCTTTTTGGCGAGGTCCATCGCCTCCTTCGGCGGCGGGCGGTAGGGAAATTCGGGCATGGACGCCGCAGTGGCGAGTACCCTGCCGTCGCCGTCGATGAGATAGGCCATGGGGAGCGCCCTGATCGAGGCCTGGGCGCTCAGGAACGTGCCGAAACCTTGCGGTTGAGAGCGCACCAGATCGACCGACTCGTCGATGTCCTTGGCCATGCCGAGCGTGTCGGTGCGGATGACCTGACCGTGCTCTTGGAGATAGGCCGTGGCGACGTCGATCGAGTTCTGGATGATGGATTTGGTGCGGACTGAGAACCAATGATCGAGGCCGCGGTCGAGCGACACGCTGGCGAACACCGCGAGCAGGATGGCAGGGACGACGGCGATCACGCTGAACAGACTGACGACACGGGCATGGAGCTGCGCGCCGGCAACCTGCCTCCGTCGCGCGAGCCAAAGGGCGCCGACTTGCCAGGCGATGATTCCCAACATGGCGAGCACGAGCACGAGATTGATGAGCAGAACGCCCACGACCACAAGATGCGTCGGCACGATCGGGGTGAGACCGGTCAGGATGGCGTAGGTGGCGAGGCCAGAGCACAGCGAGAGCACCATGGTGATCAGGCCGAGCGTGAAGGGCAGACGGCGCGAGCGGACGGCATCGCGTTGTGGGGCGACGGGTGTCACGGTCGCGGGTTTCTTCTCGCCTTGGTTCGCAGATTCAGTCGTGGCTCGGCGTGGACGCCAAAACGCCATGCGGTGGGCCGCGTTGGGCAAGGATTGGAAAACGCTACGCAACCGCTTTCCCCTGCTCTGCCGTGTGACCTAAGGCCGGGTCCGTTGCCAGTTCTTCTTGTGGGAGCATCAGCCTTAGTCTGATGCAATAAAATCACAATGTGGCGCTTTGGCGACAAGTGTGTCTATCGGCACACAGTTTGATCACTCGCAGCCGGAGGACGCGGCGTGTCTCCATCTCGGCAACGCGCTGATTCCGCATCGTATTCAGCGATTGGACGCGCGGCAAGGTACGCAAGTGAAATTTGGCGAAACTTTAGCCAGTCATCGGACTCGAATGCCCCCTCAGGTGCCCGGAGTTCTGATCACCTTGATGCCGAGGTCGCGGATTTTTTTTCGGAGCGTATTGCGATTGAGCCCCAGGAGGTCGGCGGCTCGGATCTGATTCCCGCGGGTCGCGGCAAGAGCCGCAGTGATCAGGGGGAACTCAACCTTGCGCAGGATGCGGGGATAGAGGCCAGACGGCGGGAGCTCCTGGCCAAAACTCATGAAGTAATCCGAAAGGAAGCGCTCGACCGAGTCGGAGAGATCGGCCGATGGCTCGGCCGCGTCGTTGAACGGCGCACGGGCGGCGCTCGCGAGCTCGTTCTCGACCATCTCGACGGTGACGATGTCCTGCGCATAGATCGCCGAGAGTCGGCGCACCAGGTTCTCGAGCTCGCGCACATTGCCCGGCCAGTGATAGCGCTTCAGACGTTCGATCGCCGCGGGTTCGAAGCTCTTCGGCGGAAGCCCTTCCTTCTCGGCGATGCCGAGGAAGTGACGCACCAGATCGGGAATGTCCTCGAGCCGCTCGCGCAAGGGCGGGAGTCGAAGAGGCACGACGTTGAGCCGGTAGAACAGATCCTCGCGGAACAGGCCCTGATCGATTTGCTGCTGCAGGTCGCGGTTGGTGGCGGCGATGATCCGGACATTGGTCCTAATCGGCGTGCGGCCGCCGACCGTCGTGTACTCGCCCTCCTGCAGCACGCGGAGCAGGCGGGTCTGTGCTTCCATCGGCATGTCGCCGATCTCATCGAGGAAGAGCGTGCCGCCTTCCGACTGTTCGAAGCGTCCGATATGGCGGTTCTGCGCGCCGGTGAAGGCGCCCTTCTCGTGGCCGAACAACTCGGATTCGATCAGCTCGCGCGGAATCGCCGCCATGTTGATGGCCACGAAGGGACCGTTGCGGCGCTTGCCGTATTCATGCAGAGCTCGGGCCACGAGCTCCTTGCCTGTGCCGGACTCACCGGTGATCATCACGGTCAGATCTGTCTGGGTGAGGCGGGCGAGCACGCGGTAGATGTCCTGCATTGCGGGACAGCGGCCGATGAGCGGCAGGCCTTCATTGGTCTCCGCCGCCGAGAGCCGCTGGGCTCGCTTGCGCGGCTCGGCCAAAGCGCGGCCGACTACGGCAACCAGCTCGTTGAGGTCGAAGGGTTTGGGCAGATATTCGTAAGCCCCCCGCTCGGCCGCGGTGATCGCGGTCATGAAGGTGTTCTGCGCGCTCATCACGATGATGGGGAGATCGGGTCTCAGCTTCTTTACCCGGGGGATGAGGTCGAAGGCGCTCTCGTCTGGCATCAACACGTCGGTGATGACGAGGTCGCCCTCCCCCTGGCTGATCCAGCGCCACAGCGTCGCGGCATTGCCCGTCGCCCGCGGCGCGTAGCCGGCGCGGGCGAGCGCCTGGTTCAGCACCGTGCGGATCGCTGCGTCGTCGTCGGCGATGAGGATGTTGCCCTTGCCCATCAGTTCCGCACGCCTATCGTCGTTTCGCTCTCTGACATCGGCATCAGCGCGCGAAACACCGTGCAACGCGGCCGCGAGTCGCATTCGATGATGCCGCCATGGTCGCCGATGATCTTGGCGACGAGGGCCAAGCCGAGCCCAGCGCCCGAAGGCTTGGTGGTGACGAACGGGTCGAAGAGATGCTGCATGAGATCGGCCGGCACGCCCGAGCCGTTGTCCTCGACCGCAATCTCGAGCGGCAGGCTGACCCGCGCCTTGCTGCCTGGAACCGAGAGCCTGACCCCCGGCCGGAACGAGGTCACGAGTGTGATCTGCCCATCTGCCCTCTCCTCGCCAATCGCCTCGGCCGCGTTTTTGACGAGATTGAGGAACACCTGGATCAGCTTGTCCCTGCTCCCCGGCACCGGAGGCAGAGAGGGATCGTAGTTCTCGACGATCTTGATTTGGCGGGCGAAGCCGGTGCGTGCAATTTGCTTCACATGGTCGAGCACGTCATGGATGTTGACCGGCTCGCGCTGAAGCGGGCGCTCGTCCCCGAAGATC
>DATHCZ010000104.1:0-19830 GCA_035319265.1 Methyloceanibacter sp.
AGTGCGAAGTAGGTCAGAATCCCGTCCGCACCCGCTCGCTTGAATGCGAGCAGCGCTTCCAGCGTGCAGCTGCGCTCCTCGAGCCAGCCGCTGGCGAACGCCGCCTTCAGCATGGCGTACTCTCCGCTGACCTGATAAACGTAGGTCGGCGCCTTGAACTCGTCCTTCACGCGCCGGACGATGTCGAGATAAGGCATGCCTGGCTTGACCATCACCATGTCAGCGCCTTCAGCCAGGTCCAGCCCGACTTCCCATAGCGCTTCGTTACCGTTGGCGGGATCCATCTGGTAGGTATATTTGTTTCCTTTTCCCAGGTTGCCTGCGGAGCCGACCGCGTCGCGAAACGGCCCGTAGAACGACGAGGCATATTTCGCCGCGTAAGCCAGGATCAGCGTCTTGGCGAAACCGTTCGCCTCGAGCGCCGCCCGGATCGCTCCGATCCGTCCGTCCATCATGTCGGACGGCGCGAGGATATCGCAGCCGGCCTCGGCCTGGACGAGTGCCTGGGCGATCAGGATCTCGATGGTCCGGTCGTTGTCGACCTCGCCGTCGACGAGAATCCCGTCATGGCCGTGGCTTGTATAAGGGTCGAGCGCCACGTCGCAGATGATACCGATATCGGGCACCGCGCTCTTGATGGCGCGCACCGCGCGGCAGACGAGATTGGCGGGATTGACGGCCTCGCTCGCCATGTCATCGCGAAGCGCAGGTTCGGTGTTGGGAAAGAGCGCGATCGCGGGAATGCCGAGCGTCGCTGCTTCTTCCGCGGCCTTGACGGCAAGATCAACCGAGAGGCGCTCGACACCTGGCATGGCGGTAACCGGGGTGCGCTTGCGCTCGCCCTCGATGAGAAAGATCGGCCAGATGAGGTCGTTGGTCGAGAGAGCGTTCTCGCGCACGAGCCGCCGAGACCAGTCCGAGCGACGGTTGCGGCGGAGCCGCGTCGCGGGGAAACCTGGCCGCGTGCCACCGAGCGACTTGGCGCCTGAGCGCTTCGCCCGCTCGGTGCGGAGCGAGATCGGTTTGTCTTTAGGAGTCGCCACGATGCTATGCCGCTTCTGCTGGAACGAGGCGGGCAAACTACCACTCCGGCCTTAAGCCTTCCAGCCGTTCCCCGAAATGTGGTGACTGATCCGCTAGTCGCAAAGCCCGGCGTGCCGTCGCGCCTTCATGTCGAGGTGGAAGTGATTCTTGTGCGCATCGTTCGCCTCTGGGCCGAGCGTCGTGCCGAACACCAAGCACGCGTCGTCGTGCACGTCCTTGATGAAAATGCTCTCCCGCTCGGCGAGCGTCTGCTTAGGGGCAGCATCTTGAGACGCCGCACCTGGCGGAGAGGCGTCTTGCTGCGGCGCGGGCGGTGAAGCGTCCGGGACCGATGGCCCGGCGGCAGCCGGCGCGACAAACGGATTGCTCTTCGCATTAGCGCTTTCTTCCGCGGATGCGACCGGCACGGATGGCGTTGCTTTGGGAGGTTTCGCTTGCTTCGGTAGCGTTGGCATCTCGAAAGGGTTCGCCTTGATCCTGGTTAGGAATACGGCGCTTTGGCGCGCCGCGGCCGGAAGCGAGGTGGGCGTGACTGCCTGCGAAACTTTCATGATCGAGCTCGCTACCGTAGCCGCCCGGCTCGGCTTCGGCGTATCAGAGTCCGCGGACGCGGTGACGACCTTCGGCCAGGCGTCGAGAACGGTAACGTGGGCGCCGGAAGCAAACACGAAATCAGAGACGTCGAGTGCGTTGGCGAGCGCGTGCTCGCTGAGCGGCGTGTTGGCGCCGCCATAGCGGTTGCGGCAGGCATAGGATGTGGCGTTGTGCAGCTTCACCACCTCTGTGCCGAGCTTATCTTTTGCCTCAGGTTGGACTTTGTCCTTGAGCCACGCGAAGAGGCCGGCAGCAAGCCGACAGGTAATGGTCGCCGGGGGATCGATCGCGACCTTGGGGTCGCTCCCGATGGACTTCACCAGGATGGGAGCCGGAGCGCCGCAGATGCCCTCCTTGATCGGCGGCAGCGGCTCGTAATCGATCGCGGTGTCTTTGAGAAGCTTGTCGCACGCGGCCTTGGCGGCGTCGACTTCGGCGCTGGTCCAAGGGATCGTAGGTTGATCGCCGGGAAGCACCGGGGCCTCGACGTGAGCGGGCTTGCGGTCGGGCAGGGGCGGCACCTCGTCAATCTCGGCGCGCGCCGAGAAGGGCAGCGTGACGAGAAGCGCCAAGATCAGACAGGTGAGGCGACCGGGTATCATGTCTGCGTCCAGTGATCTGCCCCGCAAAGCTTGTGGTTTCGGCGATTGGATGCTAGCTGCCCCCGGGCCTTTTCACTCCAAGACTTTTCGAAGGGGCCCCTTTCCGGGACAAGCCGGGCCTTTTCAAGGCAGGGGGCCTATTTACGCGGATTCGGTCAGAGGCATCGTCTAAGTGTCTGACGCGCTGGGAATCACTTTCGAGGAGGTTGACCGTGCCGGGTTGGTCACGCTCGATCGACCCTCACGGTTAAACGCGCTCAGCCGGGAAATGTTCGAGGCGTTGACTGCGCATTACCGGCGCTGGGCGCCGGCTCCGCACATCTATGGCGTGGTGGTGCAATCGACGCATCCGACCGTGTTCTCAAGCGGCGGTGACCTCAAGGTTTTGCACGAGCTTTGCGAACAGGGAGCGATCGAAGCGATCCGCGCGTTCTACCGTGCTGCCTACACTCATGTATGGACGCTCGAGACTTTCATCCGGCCGAACGTGCCCTTGATCAACGGCCTCTGTTTCGGAGGTGGCGTCGGCATCAGTCTCTTCGGCACACATTGCGTCGCTGCCGAGGGCTATCGCTTCGCCATGCCGCAAGTCGGCATCGGCTTCCTCCCCGATGTCGGCAGCACCTATGCTCTTCCCCGCTTGCTTGGCTCGATCGGCACTTACCTCGCTCTGACCGGCCGCAGCATCGGCCCCGCTGAAGCCTACCGGCTCAAGCTCGCGAGCCACTACATTCCTTCGTCCTGTTTCGGCGTGATCAAGGACGCGCTCAGCGACAACCATCCCGTGGACCGACTCCTCGATGGACTGCATCGGGATCCTGGCGAAGGCGAGCTTGTAAAGCACACCCCAGTCATCAACCGCACCTTCTCGGCGCCGACGGTCGAGGAGATCCTCGCGCGTCTCGATGCCGAGGAGGGTGGGGACGCGGCTTTTGCGAGCGAGACGGCGGCGGAGATCCGCAAGAAGTCGCCGACCTCGCTCAAAATCGCCTTGGTCCAGATGCAGCGGGGGCGCGCGCTCGGTCTTGCCGAGGCCCTGCAACTCGAGTTTCGGTTGGCCTCGCATCTCGTCCAGACGCCTGACTACCGAGAAGGCGTTGCCGCCCGAATCGCAGGAAAGGGCCGCACGCCCAATTGGCGCCCAGCGAGCCTCGCTGACGTCGATGATGGGGCGATCGAGCGGATGTTCGCGACCCCGTTCGAAGACGAGCTCGTCCTTACGGAACGTAATCCGGGACCTTGAATCTCCTTTCAAACGTCCCGCAACATCATCAAAACTTAATACTAGAATTTCACGCAATCTTAAGCGTCCCGCTTAAGCGGATTTTAGGTTGCTTCGCCTATAGTCAGCGTCAAGTTGGGGATTAACAACAACTAACGAGGGTAGGCGATGAGTGTAGCCCTGAATAGAGGGACGCAGGCGAGCACTGTCGAGGCAGAAGACCTCAAGAGCCGCTATCTTGTTTCCTTGAAGCTCGTCGAGCGGCTTCATCGGTTGCTGCTCGATGTGATCAAAGATGAATTTGAACGACTGGGCCGGGCCGACGTGAACAGCGTGCAGGCGTTGCTGCTGTACAATATCGGAGACGCGGAGTTGACGGCCGGAGAGCTCACCAGCCGCGGCTACTATCTCGGCTCTAACGTCTCGTACAATCTGAAGAAGCTGGTCGACGCCGGTTATATCCATCATCAGCGTTCCACCACTGACCGCCGCTCGGTGCGCGTCAGCCTCACCGACAAAGGGCAGGAGGTGTCCAAGGTGGTGAGCGGCCTCTATCACCGGCAGTTGAAGTCGCTCGAGCAGGTCGGCGGCATCGCGGCCGATGACCTGGAGACGCTCAACAAGGCACTGATCAGGCTCGAACGCTTCTGGACCGACCAGATCCGCTATCAGCTCTAGGTTTCGCTGACGAAGCAGGCGCCAGCGCCCCGGTGGCTAAAAGATGCCGCCGGGGCCGCTCGACTTTGCCGCCTTGCCCGGTCCGCAGCCAAAAATCGCCCCATTCCCGGACTAACCGTCAAGCAACCGCGGCGGCGCGTCGCTTCGTGAGGCGAAATGTTCTTGTCTCAATCGCGGCGTAACGTCTTTGAGACTTGTGCTTGCGGAATTTACGTCAGGGTCGAGGAATTGTGAAAAGAGTCAATTCATTGGCTCTAGAGTGCTAAAGCTAAACCGCCTATAGTTAAAATGGGAAAGAAGCCGCCAACGACGGGGAGCGGCGCATGCTGACATTCAAATCTCTCGTGAGGGGCGGGGCATTGCTCGCCACAACGGGGCTTGCTGCGACGCTCCTCATGTACAGCGTCGAGCCATCGAGCGCCGGCTTGTTCTCCTGGATGAAAGGCCCACAGGCCAATCAAGGCGGCGACGATTCGGGCGGCTACGGTGGCCCGGGTCTGTTCGGGGGCGGATTGTTCGGCGGTGGCCAGCGCAGCCCTCAACAGCCAGGCTCTCAGGCTTTTCACGGCGATGAGCTACCGCCGGAGGAGGGCGACGCGGCGACGCGTGCTTGGATCCTCAATCCTGCACTTGGCACCCCAACGCTCGCTAAGGCCAATGTCGCCGCGACCCAAGCGGCGATCGCGAAATACCGCGCCATCGTGGCGAACGGCGGCTGGCCGATGGTTCCGGCCATGGCAATGCACCCCGGCACCACCGGGCCCGAAGTCGTGACGCTGCATCGGCGGCTCGAGATCAGCGGCGATCTCGTCGGCATGAGCGTACCTCAGGAGTACGACGCCGCCCTCGTCGCAGCTGTAAAGAAGTTTCAGACCCGCCACGGGTTTCCGCCGACGGGCGTGATCGACTCGCACGCCATGATCGACGCCCTCAACGTTCCCGCCACGGTGAGGCTCGCTCAGCTCGAGGCCAACCTGAAGCGTATTCAGACGCTTTCGACGGCCGCGGCGAACCGCTACGTGGTGGTCAACATTCCATCGGCGCAGGTCGAGGCCGTCGACTCCGGCCAGGTGGTGCAGCGCCACGCAGCGGTCGTCGGCAAGCCCGAGCGGCCGACGCCTGAGCTTTCGAGCAAGATCCAAGAGATCAATTTCAATCCGTTCTGGTATGTGCCGAAGAGCATCATCTACAAGGACCTGGTGCCGAAAGCGCAGGAATTCGCCCGCCGGAACCAGGACATGCTCGCCGCCTACCACATGCAAGCCTTCGACGCGGCCGGCAACCCCATCGGCAACAACCAGATCGATTGGTTCGGCCAGGACGTCTACAATTATCAGTTCCGCCAACTTCCTTGGGACCAGAACTCTCTTGGCTTCGTGAAGATCAACTTCCCGAACAAGGACGCCGTCTACATGCACGACACGCCGCTCAAGAGCCTGTTCGGGCGCTCGGTGCGCTTCGAGAGCTCGGGTTGCGTGCGTGTCAACGACGTCGAGACGTTGGTCGATTGGATCTTGCAGGATACCGGCGGCTGGAACATGCAGCGCATAATGGCGGTGAAGCAATCCGGCGAGCAGATCGACGTCAAGCTGGTAAGGCCGATCCCGGTCTATTTCACTTATATCAGCGCCTGGGGGACGCCTGACGGTACGGTGCAGTTCCGTCCCGACATCTATAATCACGACGGCGCGCCGGAGACGGCTTCAGCCTACTGAGCGAGACGTGCGCTCGCCATTGTCTTCGCGAGCGTGATGATCGGCGTGGGGCTATACGTCGTTGCGAGTGGGATCACGAAACTCCTCGCCTCCGGCTAGGCGCTTCCCGAACCGCGCATTATCGCCAAGCCGTTGGATTTTCGCCCATTGCAGATTGCGCCGTGAAGCCTAAGTTCCAAGCCTTGGGTGTTGCTGGCGCGCCCGGACGACATGTGGTAGAGCCAGCCAAACGGCGAGAGGCAGCCTCGCGCATTGGCAAACGAGGAACGCGCCCTCCGCCAGGGGTGGGACGAAAGTTGAGCTCAAGGAGCGGTAGCCATGACGGCAAGTGATGCGAGGCGTGCCGAGGCGCGCGGCGGCGGCTTTTTCACCAGGCATCTGGAAGACGCGGACCCCGAAGTCTGGAGTGCGATCGAGCACGAGGCCGAGCGCCAGCAGAACGAGATCGAGCTGATCGCCTCGGAGAACATCGTCTCCCAAGCCGTGCTCGATGCCGCGGGAACGCTGCTCACCAACAAATATGCGGAAGGTTATCCTGGCAAGCGCTATTACGGCGGCTGCCAATATGTCGACGTGGTCGAGCAGCTCGCCATCGACCGCGCCAAGCGCCTGTTCAACTGCGCCTTCGCCAATGTGCAGCCTCACTCGGGCAGCCAGGCGAACCAGTCCGTCATGCTCGCCCTGTTGAAGCCCGGCGACACGATCATGGGCTTGAGCCTCGCCGCGGGCGGCCATCTGACCCACGGCGCGCCGCCGAACCTCTCGGGCAAGTGGTTCAATGCCGTCCAATATGGCGTCAGGCCCGACACCCATCTCATCGACTATGACGAGGTCGAGAAGCTGGCGCGCGAGCACAAGCCGGCGATGATCATCACCGGCGGCTCGGCCTATCCGCGCACCATCGATTTCAAGCGCTTCCGCGAGATCGCCGACAAGGTCGGCGCATATTTCATGGTCGACATGGCGCATTTTGCCGGACTCGTCGCCGCGGGGCTTCATCCGAGCCCGCTGCCGCATGCTCACATCGTCACCACCACGACCCACAAGACCTTGCGCGGGCCCCGTGCCGGCATGGTGCTCTCCAACGACGAGGAGATCGGCAAGAAGATCAACTCGGCCGTGTTCCCTGGCCTTCAGGGCGGTCCTTTGATGCACATCATCGCCGCTAAGGCCGTCGCTTTCGGCGAGGCGCTCAAGCCCGATTACAAGCTCTACATCAAGGGCGTCATCGACAACGCGAAGGCGCTGGGCGAGACGCTGGTCAAAGGCGGCGTCGCGCTCGTCTCCGGCGGCACCGACACCCATGTGATGCTGGTCGATTTGCGACCCAAGAAGCTGACCGGCAAGGCCGCAGAGGTCGCGCTTGGACGCGCCAATATTACCTGCAACAAGAACGGCGTGCCGTTCGATCCCGAGAAGCCGGCGATCACCTCCGGCATTCGCTTGGGCTCTCCGGCAGGCACCACGCGCGGCTTCGGCATCGCCGAATTCCAGCAAATCGGCGGTATGATCATCGAGGTGCTCGACGGTCTTGCCGCTCACGGCGATGCGGGCAATGGGAAGATCGAGGCGAACGTCAAAGAGCGCGCCATCGAGCTTTGCGAGCGCTACCCCATCTACCGCTAAGCGTCGTGCGTGGCGGTGAAACAAGGGAGGGCGGTCGCTCATGCGATGCCCCTATTGCGGCAGCACCAATACGCAAGTGAAGGACTCGCGGCCGAGCGAGGATCACAGCACGATCAGGCGCCGCCGCGTCTGTGCCGATTGCGGCGGCCGCTTCACGACCTTCGAGCGCGTTCAGCTGCGCGAGCTCACCGTCATCAAGCGGAGCGGCAGACGAATGCCGTTCGACCGCGACAAGCTGATGCGTTCGGTGCAGATCGCGCTCAGGAAGCGTCCCGTTGACCCCGAGCGAGTCGAGCGCATGGTGAGCGGCATCGTGCGCCGGCTCGAGAATATGGGCGAGAACGACATCCAGTCGGAAACCATCGGCCGGCTCGTGATGGAGGCCCTGAAGGGGCTCGACGACGTCGCCTATGTCCGCTTCGCCTCGGTCTACAAGAATTTCCGCGAGGCTAAGGATTTCGAGGTCCTTCTCGGTGAGCTTGCCGGCACCGACGCCGACCGCGAGGACGAGGACGTTGAAGCGCCTGGCAAAGCGAGGACCGGCAAGGCTCCGGCCTCTGCCGAGGATTAGCGCGAAAGCCACAATCTCCTGATGAGCGCGAGCGACGAGATTCATATGGCGCAAGCGCTGCAGCTTGCCAGGCGAGGTCTCGGGACCACTTGGCCGAATCCCTCCGTGGGCGCGATCGTCGTGGCACCGTCCGGGGAGGTGCTCGCTCGCGCCTGGACGGCGCCGGGAGGACGGCCCCATGCCGAAGCGATCGCGCTCGATAGCTCGGGCAGCCGCGCCAAGGGCTCGACCCTCTATGTGACGCTCGAGCCTTGCGCGCATGCCGGCGGCCGGGGACCTGCTTGCGCCGATCTCATCGCGCGGGCGCGCCCCGAGCGCGCCGTCATCGCGCTGCGCGATCCCGACCCGCGCACCCGCGGGGAAGGAATTGAACGCCTGATCGATGCCGGCATCGTCGTCAAGGAAGGCGTTCTCGCCGAGGAGGCCTGCGCCGTGACGCTCGGCCATCTCCTACGCGTTACCGAAGGCCGCCCCGCCGTGATACTCAAACTTGCCGTCGGCTCGGATGGGATGATGCCGAGGGGCAATGGCGCTCCGGTCTGGATCACCGGTCCTGACGCCCGGGCGCACGCCCATCTGCTTCGCGCCCGCTGCGATGCGATCATGGTCGGCCGCGGCACCATCCTCGCCGACAATCCGAGCCTCACCTGCCGGCTCCCCGGCATGGCGTGCCGCTCGCCCGTCCGCGTCGTGCTCGACCGGCGCCTGCGGACGCCGCCCGAGGCGCAGATTTTCGATGATCTCATGGTGCCGGTCTGGCTGGTTTGTTCCGCCGACGAAGAGCATCCCAATACCGATGCGTTGCAGGACTGCGGCGCCGAGATCGTTGCCGTCCCCGTGGATGAGCATGGCATGCTTGACGTCCGCGACGCGCTCGAGACGCTTGCCAGCCGCGGCATCACCCGCGTCCTCGTCGAAGGCGGCCCCTCGGTGGCGCGCGCTCTTCTCGATGCCGACCTTGTCGATGAGGCGGTGATCTATCAGGGTCAGGGGCCGGCCGGCCCTGACGCGCTCAAGCCCTTCGTCACGGAAGGACTTGATCGGTTGACCGGAAGCGGTCATTTCACGCAAGTACAGTCCCGCGCCTTCGGCCCGGACCGAATGACGTGGTTTCGTCGGACAGCGAGATGTTCACCGGCATTGTCAGCGACATAGGAACGGTGGTCGAGCGCAGGGACGGGCGCTTCGCCATTTCCTGTGGCTACAAGCATAAGAGCTTGGAGGAGGGCGCCTCGCTTGCCTGCGATGGCTGCTGTCTCACCTTGGTCGATGTGGAGAAGGCGAAGAAGGGCGCCGTCATTGCCGTGGAAGCGTCCAACGAGACCTTGACGCGAACCACGCTATTCTCCTGGCGGGAGGGCCGCCGCGTCAATCTCGAGCGCCCGCTCAGCCTTGGCGATGAGTTCGGCGGCCACATCGTCACTGGTCATGTCGATGCTCCCGTCATGATCCTTGGCCGCACGCCCGATGGCGGCAGCGCAAGGTTCGTGCTGGAGGCGCCGCCCGGACTCGCCCGCTTCATCGCCGCGAAGGGCTCGGTCGCGCTCGACGGTGTCTCGCTTACCGTTAACGAAATGGACGGCATGAGCTTCGGTGTGAACATCATTCCTTTCACGCTTGCCCATACCACGTGGCAAGACCGCCAGCCCGGCGATCTGGTAAACCTTGAAGTCGATCTCCTGGCGCGCTACGTGGCGCGCTTGCGCGAATAGAGGCCTTTCCCCGTGACCGCACTGAGCAGTCCCCGCCACCATCAATTCCTCTCCCCGATCGAGGAGGTGGTCGAGGATGCGCGCAACGGCCGTATGTTCATCCTGGTCGATGCCGAGGAGCGGGAGAACGAGGGCGACCTTGTCATCCCGGCGCAGATGGCGACGCCCGACTCCATCAACTTCATGGCGAAGCACGGCCGCGGGCTGATCTGCCTCGCGCTCACGCTTGAGCGCGCCAAGCAGCTTCATCTCGAGCTGATGTCGCGCTCGAACCGCTCGCGGCATTCGACCGCCTTCACCGTGTCGATCGAGGCGCGGGAAGGGGTCTCGACCGGAATCTCCGCGCATGACCGCGCCCATACCATCGCGGTCGCTATCGATCCGACCAAGGACTATCGCGACGTCATGACGCCCGGTCATGTATTCCCTCTCGTTGCCAAGGATGGCGGCGTCCTCGTGCGTGCCGGCCATACCGAGGCGGCGGTCGACCTTGCGCGCCTCGCCGGACTCTATCCCGCGGGCGTCATCTGCGAGATCATGAACGACGACGGCACCATGGCGCGGCTTCCCGATCTGGTCGCCTTCGCCCAGCGGCATGGGCTCAAGATCGCGACCATCGCCGACCTGATCGCCTATCGGCTTCGCTACGACCACCTCGTCAAGATCGTCGCCGAAACCAAGATCGAGAGCATCTATGGCGGGGCTTTTGACCTTAAGGTCTATGCCACGACCGTCGATCCGGCCGAGCATGTGGCCATCGTCAAGGGCGATGTTTCCTCGGGCGGTCCCGTGCTCGTGCGCGTGCATGCTCTCAACACGATCGATGACGTGGTCTCGACCGGCGGATCGCGCGAGACCGCCGTGCACAAGGCCATGAGCATCATCGGCCAAGAAGGGCGCGGCGTGGTCGTGCTGATCCGCGAGTCGCGACCCGACGCAATCTCCGCGCGCTTGAAGGGCGAAGGAGGTGGTACTGGCCAGCAGCGCCTCATCGAATATGGCATCGGCGCTCAGATCCTGCTCGATCTCGGCGTGCGCGAGATGGTGCTCTTGTCCAACTCCCCGGCGCGCAAGATCGTCGGCCTCGAAGGCTATGGTCTCAAGGTCGCCGGCCACCGGGCTCTGGAGCAGAAGCCATGAGCCGCAAAGACCCGCGCTCGGTCCTCATCATCGAGGCGCGCTTCTACGAGGACATCGCCGACGAGCTCGCCCGCGGCGCGATCGACGAGCTCGACGCTCAGCGCGTCGCCTATGAGCGGATCGCGGTGCCGGGGTCGCTCGAGATCGCGCTCGCCCTCAGCCTTGCGCTCGCCAACGGCTTTGTTGGCAAGGCCGGGCGTCATCGCGGATGCATCGCGCTCGGCTGCGTCATCCGCGGCGAGACCACCCATTACGACATCGTGGCGCGCGAGTCCGCCGCCGGATTGCATCAGCTCGCTGTTCAGCACGCCGTGCCCATCGGCTTCGGCATTCTCACCTGCGAGAGCCGTGAGCAGGCCTGGGAGCGAGCGAGCGTTGATGGGCGCAACAAGGGTAGCGACGCGGCGAGAGCCTGCCTCACCCTGATGCAACTCGAGCAGCATTTCTCCTCGGCGAGCCGGCGCTAGCGCCATGGCGGGGCGCGGCCAATCCGCCAAACGGGCAAGCTCGAGGAGCGCCGCGCGGCTTGCCGCCGTCCAGGCGCTGTATCAGATGGACATGACCGGCATCGACCTGAACGATGTGATCGCCGAGTTCGAGGCGCATCGTTTGGGCAAGGAGATCGAAGGCTGCCAATATTGCGACGCCGAGGCCGCCTTCTTCCGCGATCTCGTCGAGGGCGTGGTGCGCGAGCAGCTTAAGATCGATCCTCTGATCGACAAACAGCTCGCCGAAGGATGGCGTCTCACCCGCGTCGACTCGATCCTCCGCGCCATCCTCCGCGCCGGGGCCTACGAGATACTGTCGCGCGACGACGTCCCGGCGCGCGTCGCCATTTCCGAATATGTCGACATCGCTCATGCCTTCTTCGCCGACGAGGAACCCAAGGTGGTGAACGGCATCCTCGATCGCCTTGGGCACAGGGAACGGCCACGCGAATTCGCCGCGCAAGGACGAGACGATGGTTGAGGATGGCGCGCACGTGGAGGGGAAGAACCTTGGCGAGTTCGACATCATCGCCCGCTATTTCGCCCCGCTTGCGACCGACTCATCGGCCCTGTCGCTTCGCGACGACGCCGCCGTGCTTCGCCCGCCAGAAGGCCTCGAGATCGTACTCGCCTGTGACACAGTCATCGAGGGTGTGCATTTCCTCAGCGAGGATCCACCTGAATCGGTCGGTCACAAGGCTCTGGCCGTGAACCTGTCGGATCTCGCGGCCAAAGGCGCGCGGCCTTACGTTTATCTGCTCGCGTTGTCGCTCACCTCAAAGCAAGTCGCCGCCGATTGGCTTGAGGCCTTCGCCGCCGGCCTCGGCGCGCTTCAACGGCGCTCCGGCATCTCTCTTGCCGGCGGCGACACGACCAAGACCCCGGGGCCTCTGAGCATCACAATCACCGCGCTCGGCCTCGTGCCGCACGGCCACGCTGCACTTAGGCATGGCGCCAAGCGCGGCGACCTCCTCTACATGACCGGGACGATCGGCGATGCGCATCTTGGCCTTCTTCTGCTCAAACAGCCGGAGCTTGCGGGCAAATGGAGGCTTTCGGAGGATGACGTCGCTTTCCTCGTCGGCCGCTATCGCGAGCCGGAGCCGCGCAACGCCATAGCGATCCCTTTGCGAAATCTCGCCTCGGCAGCCATCGACGTCTCGGACGGGCTCGTCGGCGATGTCGGCAAGCTCGCCGCAGTCTCTCATGTTGGTGCCGTGATCGAGGCGGCGCGCGTGCCGCTCTCACCATCTGCGCGCAAGGCGGTCGCGAGCGATCCCAAACTTCTCGAGGCGCTGCTGACGGGCGGCGATGACTACGAGATCGTGGCTTCAGTCCCGGAAGCGAGCGCGTCCTCCTTCGAGGCCGAGATCCGCACCAAGGACGAGATCGTCACGCAGATCGGCCATATCGAGGCGCGGGACGGAACCCGCGTCCTTGGCGAGGGTGGCCGCACCATCAAGTTAAGCGACAGGGGATTCGCCCATTTCTAGGGTTTTCCGGCCCTGCTCAGGCGGTTTCTCCGCATTCAGCCTGCTCTGTTGCGTCCTGCCTGCATCTTTGGCATTTTCCGCGCGCGTTTCGCGCCACACTTTCGGGGGGCAATAGGGCCGGCGGGCACGATCCCGTGTCTAGCCAGTGGGTCCTATTTCCCTGACATCCCAATCGAACAAGACAGGGGCAGCCGTCATGACCTGGGTTCTTTACCTCATCATTGCTTGCGGGGCGCTCTCGATCGCCTATGGCGTTGCGACGACCAGGGCCGTTCTCGCCTCGGACCCCGGCACGCCCCGCATGCAGGAGATCGCTGCCGCCATTCAGGAAGGGGCCAAGGCCTATCTCGCCCGCCAATACACGACGATTGCCGGCGTCGGCCTGGTGATCTTTCTTCTTCTTGCCTATCTGCTCGGGATCCCGCAGGCAATCGGCTTTGCCGTGGGCGCGATCCTCTCCGGAGCTGCCGGCTATATCGGCATGAACGTCTCGGTACGTGCCAATGTGCGGACCGCGCAGGCCGCGACCAAGAGCCTGGCCGACGGCTTGAGCATCGCCTTTCGCGCCGGCGCCGTCACTGGGCTGCTTGTCGCCGGCCTCGCCCTTCTCGGTGTCTCGGTCTATTTCCTCATCCTCACGCAGTTCGTCGGCCTGAACCCGGCCTCACGTGAGGTCGTCGACGCGCTCGTCGCGCTCGGCTTCGGCGCCTCCCTCATCTCCATCTTCGCCCGTCTCGGCGGCGGCATCTTTACCAAAGGCGCCGATGTCGGTGGCGATCTTGTCGGCAAGGTCGAGGCCGGCATTCCCGAGGACGACCCGCGCAACCCGGCAACTATCGCCGACAACGTGGGCGACAATGTCGGCGACTGCGCCGGCATGGCCGCCGATCTGTTCGAGACCTATGTCGTGACCGTCGTCGCCACCATGGTTCTCGCCTCGATCTATTTCGCCGGCGGCGACCGCGTCATGGAGATGATGCTTTATCCGCTCGCCATCGGCGCGACATGCGTGATCACCTCGATCATCGGCACCTATTTTGTACGGCTGGGCTCCAGCCAGTCGATCATGGGCGCGCTCTACAAGGGTGTGATCGCCACGGGAGTGCTTTCCCTCATTCTCCTATGGCCGTTGACCGCGTGGCTCGTCGGCATGGACACCGCAATGAAGGTCGGAGACGTGACCTTCACCGGCAAGTCGCTGTTCTATTGCGGGGCAGTCGGGCTGATCGTCACCGCGCTCATCGTCGTCATCACCGAGTATTACACCGGCACCAACTACCGTCCGGTGCAGTCGATCGCCAAGGCGTCGGTCACCGGCCACGGCACCAACGTCATCCAGGGTCTTGCCGTGTCGCTCGAGTCGACGGCGCTCCCTGCGCTCGTGATCATGGCCGGCATCATCATCGCCTATCAGTTTGCCGGGCTGTTCGGGATCGCCATCGCGGTGACCACGATGCTCGCTCTCGCCGGCATGATCGTCGCGCTCGACGCCTTCGGTCCCGTCACTGACAATGCCGGCGGCATCGCCGAGATGGCAGGCTTGCCGAAAGACATCCGCAAGACGACAGACGCGCTCGATGCCGTTGGAAACACCACCAAGGCCGTGACCAAGGGCTATGCTATCGGCTCCGCCGGACTCGGCGCGCTCGTGCTGTTCGCGGCCTATACCGAGGATCTCAAATATTTCGCCGCCAACGCCGATAAATTCCCCTATTTCAAAGGCATCGACGTCACCTTCAGCCTGACCAATCCCTATGTGGTGGTCGGCCTGTTCCTCGGTGGCCTTCTGCCTTATCTCTTCGGCGGGATAGCCATGACGGCGGTCGGTCGCGCGGCCTCTTCCATCGTCGAGGAAGTACGCCGCCAGTTCAGGGAGAAGCCCGGCATCATGAAGGGCACCGACCGTCCCGACTATGGCAAGGCTGTCGATCTTCTGACGCGCGCAGCGATCAGAGAGATGATCATTCCCTCGCTCTTGCCGGTGCTATCGCCGATCCTGTTCTACTTCGTCGTGAATTGGATCGCGGGTAAGAGCGCCGCTTTCTCCGCGCTCGGCGCCATGCTGCTCGGCGTGATCGTCACCGGCCTCTTCGTCGCCATCTCCATGACGGCGGGAGGAGGGGCCTGGGACAACGCCAAGAAGTACATCGAGGACGGCAATTACGGCGGCAAGGGATCGGACGCCCACAAAGCGGCGGTGACCGGCGATACGGTGGGTGACCCCTACAAGGACACGGCCGGCCCGGCCGTGAATCCCATGATCAAGATCACCAACATTGTAGCGCTGCTGCTGCTCGCGGTGCTCGCCCACCAATAAAGGTGGCGTTGCTCAGAGACCGCCGCCGGGGCCGGGAATGCCCCCACCCGCTCCCGGCCTCTGGTCCTTGAACAGCTTGCGGTTCGAGATATTGCCGAAGATCTGCTCGAGGAATGTGAGGTCCTTGCCGCGCGCGGGCGTTTCGCCCTTGTAGTAGTTGATGACGATGCCATCCTTGAGGCCGTAATTGGCGACCTGCTGGACCTTCTGGCCGCCGTCGAAATAGACAGCGACCACCTCGCGGTCGATCTCCCACGGCTTGAGGAAAGCGACGCTCTTCTGCGTCGTCGAGATATAGTAATAGGCATCGCCCCCGATCGTGCTCGTCGTGTCGGGGGAGCCGAGCACCGACGTGACTTGGTCCTTCGACATGCCGGACTGGATTTGATTGAGGTCGACATCGACGAACACATGGCCGTGCCGGTCGATCTGCGCGCCGCATGCGGCCAGCGTAACGGCTGTGCCGAGCGCAATCGCGAGGCGCAATTCACGGTGTGCCCGCACGATGGGCGGCTTGACGCTAGACAAGTTTGGATGTCCCTCGATGGTCCAAGCAGACGGAAATTGACATGCCCCTCTTACCTCGCGTCGCGATGCCCTGGCGGCGCAAAGAGAAAGCTGCAGAAAAACTCTATGGCGCGATTGTGGCACGGGCGCGGCTCCCTATCTTCTACCAGGAGTTTGGCGTTCCCGACACGCTCGAAGGCCGGTTTGTGGTCCTGTCGCTCAATCTCTTCTCCGTACTGCATCGCTTGAAGGGCGAAGGGAACGCCGCTGCAGGCCTCCTCCAGGACCTCGCCGACCAGTTCAAGGACGATATGGAAACGGTCCTTCGCGAGCTTGGCGTCAGCGACCTCCGCATCCCGAAGAAAATGCGGGGACTCGCCGCCTCGAGCGCCGCCCTGTTGCAGGCCTATGAGCGCGCCTTTGCGACGGGCGAGGGGGCCCTTGCCAAGACCATTGCCGACGCTTTGCCGCTCGAAGCAGAGGCTGCAAGGGCTGCGGGAACGCATCTCGCCCATTATGTAGCAGAGAGCATTCGGAGCCTGGAGAAGGAACCTTTTGCCGCTTCGTGCCGGCATGCTCAGCTCCCAGGGGAGCTCCCCCGGGCATTGAGAGAAGAAGTGGATGAACAAAGAGACTGAACATCTGGCGCTCTCGCGGCCGCTCAGAATCGATGAGATCAAAGACGAGGCGAGTGGATCGATCGAGACCACGGCTGCCGAGAGGACGACTATCGCAAAGCTGCTCGATCTTCGCGGGCTCGAGGGTCTTGTGCTGACCTATCGCCTCGTCCGCGCTGGCGCCGGGCGCCTCCGCCTCAAGGGCGAGCTCAAGGCCAAGGTCATACAGACCTGTGTCGTGTCGCTCGAACCCGTAGAGTCAACCCTTGAGATCCCGATCGAGGCCGAATTCTGGCCGGAAGCCATGATTGCGGCGCACGAGGAGCGCGAAGAGGGACACGGCACCCCGGCGCTCGCCGAATGGCCAGAGCCGATCAGGGAGGGGAGGATCGACCTCGGACCGCTCATCTATGAGACGCTTGCGACTTCGCTCGAGCCCTATCCGAAACGGGAAGGGGTAAACTTCGAATGGTCGCAAGAGGGCGAAGCGCCAAACCGCGAACCGAGAACAAGCCCGTTTGCGGCCCTCTCCGCCCTGAAACGGCCCTAGGGCAAAATCCGGTTGTCAACAGCCCCCCTTTTCAGTCTATTCGGGTTTCATTTCCGGGGGTTGCCGCGGCAAAGCGGGCCAAAGGTATATCTTTTCCAGAACGGCATATGTGAATGGGTGCTCCAGTCACCATAGCGCTCGACGCCATGGGCGGGGACCACGGTCCTGGCGTCGTCATTCCGGCCGCTTCGATCGCGCTGGTCCGGCATCCCGACATGCGCTTTCTGCTCGTCGGAGACACCGCCCGGGTCGAGCCCGTGCTTGCCGACCATCCCGCCCTCGCTGCTAAAGCGAAGATCGTCCACACCGACGTCGCCGTGGCCATGGACGCAAAGCCGAGCCAGGCACTTCGCAAAGGCCGCTGGCGGTCGAGCATGTGGCTTGCGCTTGAGGCGGTGAAGGACGGGCATGCCGACGCCGCCGTGTCGGCCGGCAACACTGGCGCGCTCATGGCCATGGCCAAGTTCTGCCTGAAAACGCTCGAGGGCGTCGATCGCCCGGCGATTGCCGCGATCTGGCCAACCGTCGAGGCCGAGTGCATCGTGCTCGATGTCGGCGCCAATGTGGGAGCCGACGCTCGTCAGCTCGTCGAGTTTGCACTGATGGGTGCAGCCATGGCGCGCGCCCTATTCGGTCTCGAAACGCCCTCGGTCGGGCTGCTGAATATCGGGGTCGAGGAGATCAAGGGACTCGACCAGATCAGAGAAGCCGCCTCGGTGCTGAAAGAGGCACCGCTCCCCATTCGTTATCACGGCTTCGTCGAGGGAGATGATGTCGGCCAGGGTGTCGTCGACGTCGTCGTGACCGACGGCTATACCGGCAACATCGCCTTGAAGACCGCGGAAGGAACGGCTAAGCAAATCGGCCAGTATCTGCGTGCCGCCATGGGGCGATCACTATTGGCTCGCCTTGGAGCGGTGCTGGCGCAGGGCGCGTTTCGCGCGCTGAAAGAGAAGTTGGACCCGCGCCAGTTGAACGGCGGCATTTTTCTTGGCCTGAATGGCATCGTCGTCAAAAGCCACGGCGGAACGGACGCCACCGGCTTCGCGAGTGCCATCGATCTTGCCTACGACATGGCCTCGAACGGAGTGGTGAAACGCTTGGCGAGCGACGTTGCCGGCTTCCATGCGAAACTCGAGCTCGAGGGTGCGGCTTAGCATCATCCGGAAAAGGGCGAACCGGTTTTCCGACAAGGTGATGCGAAAACAATAATTTAGCCCGGGTAGGAGTGGCTTCACTTGAATATTGTGCGAACGGTCATCAAGGGGGTCGGCGGCTACCTGCCGTCGCGGGTCCTAACGAACCAGGATCTCGCCAACTTGGTCGACACGTCGGACCAGTGGATCACCGAGAGGACGGGCATCAAGGAGCGCCGCATCGCCGCTGAGGGCGAGCTGACCTCGACCATGGGCGCGATTGCGGCGAGGAGGGCGCTTGATGACGCGGGCGTAGCACCCGAGGATATCGACCTCATCATCCTCGCCACCTCGACCCCCGACCAGACCTTTCCGGCGACCGCCGTCGCCATCCAGGCCGAGCTCGGCATCACCCGCGGCGCCGCCTTCGACATGCAGGCGGTTTGCTCTGGCTTCGTCTTCGCCTTAGCCACGGCCGATACCTATATGAAAAGCGGGCTGTTCAATCGCGCTCTGGTCATCGGGGCCGAGGCTTTCTCCCGTATTCTCGATTGGCAGGACCGTTCGACGTGTGTGCTGTTCGGGGACGGCGCCGGTGCCGTCGTGGTCGAGGCGCAGAAGCTAAACGGTGCTCTGACCGACAGGGGCATCCTCGCCACCTCCCTCCGCTCCGACGGGCGTTATCGCGACAAGCTCTACGTCGATGGCGGTCCCTCGTCGACGGGCACCGTCGGTCATCTGCGCATGGACGGACCTGAGGTCTTCCGCCATGCTGTCACCAAGATCAGTGAAGTGATCGGCGCGACCCTGGAGCAGGCTGGCTATAAGTCCTCAGACATTGATTGGTTCGTACCCCATCAAGCGAATAAACGTATCTTGGATGGCGCAGCACGAAAGCTTGGTCTCGACAAGGATAAAATCATAATTACTCTCGACAAGCATGCGAACACATCGGCTGCTTCAATTCCATTAGCCTTGAGTCAGGGACGAGCTGACGGCCGCATCAAGCCTGGTGATCTCGTACTAATCGAGGCGATGGGTGGGGGCTTTACCTGGGGCGCGGTTCTGATCCGCTGGTGAGACCCATTTGCCAGGGTACTATCGCGCGAAAGCCACACTTCGGGAGAAAACGACGCAAAATCAGGAATTTGATCGCGGGATAGATTGACCGTATCGCACTCGCTCGTTTAGCATCTTGAATAGTCCCGCGACTGGGGGAGCGCACAGACGATGAGCGGGAAGACTTTGACGCGTGCCGACTTGGCGGAGGCGGTATTTCAGAAGGTTGGACTACCGCGGAACGAGTCCGCCGAGATCGTCGAGCTTGTGCTCCGCGAGATCGTCGCGAGCCTCGAGCGCGGGGACACGGTGAAGCTGTCCTCATTCGGCTCGTTCGGAATTCGCGATAAGGGTGAGCGCATTGGTCGCAACCCAAAGACGGGGCAGGAAGTTCCCATCACGCCGCGGCGCGTGCTCGTGTTTCGGGCGAGCAACATCATGAAGCAGCGCATCAACGATGCGCTCTCACGCAGAAAGGCGGCGGAGTAGTCGAGCGGCATCTAGACGCCGAGGAGGTGGAGCGTTGGATAAGGCGCCCGAGGCGTTTCGCACCATCAGCGAAGTAGCAGACGAGCTTGAGGTCCCGAAGCACGTGCTTCGCTTCTGGGAGGCCAAATTCGCTCAGCTTAAGCCTATGAAGCGGGGAGTCGGGCGGCGTTACTACCGGCATGCCATGGCCGAGCCCCACGAGATTTCCGGAGGCCGCGCAAGGCGGCGTCCCCAGCTTCCTACGCGATGACGGCCGTCCCTTACGGCAAA
>DATHCZ010000105.1:0-2010 GCA_035319265.1 Methyloceanibacter sp.
AGTCGTCATCGACCACCACGATGGAAAATCTGCCTGGGTAGTCCTGCGCCGATAGCGACGCGAGCGTCCGCGGCAACGCAAGAGCCTCATTGCGCGCCGGGATCACGGCGACGACGCTTGGCCAGTCGCCAGCAATCTCCATCATCTGCTGATCTTGGGTCTCGCGCTCGCATGCGAGCCAAAAGCCGCCGCGAAACACCACGAGATAGATCCAGATGCCAAGCGCAAGCGAGGCGATGATCAGAGAGGGGGTCACGACAGGTACCCGGCCGCACGAAACCAGTCGATGGCATCGCGAATGGCCACTTCGGCGGCGCGCGGCTTGTAACCAAGCTCGCGTTCCGCCTTGGCCGAGGTGAAGTACATGAGGTATTCGGACAGGCGCAGCCCATCCACAGTCACGAACGGCTCACGCTTGGTGAGGCGCGCCATCGCTTCGGCGGCGAAAGCAATGGGATAGATCGGCCAGCGCGGCAGGCTGATGCGTGGCGGCGTTCGTCCCGTGAGCCGAGCGATGCGGGCGAGAAGCTCGGCGAGAGTCATGTTCTCGCCGCCGAGAATATAGCGCTCGCCGACCCGGCCTTTGCTCAGCGCCAAGAGATGGCCCGTGGCAACGTCGTCGACATGGACGACGTTGAGGCCGGTATCGACGAAGGCCGGGATGCGGCCGGAGGCGGCCTCGACGATTAGGCGGCCGGTCGGCGTGGGCCTACGGTCGCGCGGACCGATCGGCGCCGATGGATTGACGATAACCGCCGGCAGACCGTCTTTCACCATCGCCTCGACCAACCGCTCGGCCGCAACCTTGCTCTTCTTATAAGCGCCGATCGCCTCGCTTTCGGTGAGCGGCCTGGTCTCGCCGGCAGGCTCGCCGTCGTCACGCGGTTTCAGCGTGGCGACGCTCGAGGTGTACACGATGCGCTCGACGCCGGCGGCCGCCGCGGCCTCCATCACGACACGGGTGCCTTCGACATTGGCGCGCAGGATCTCGTCAGGGTTCGGGGCCCAGAGCCGATAATCGGCGGCAACATGGAAGACGTAACGCGTGCCCTCTACGCCAGCGCAGACCGCAGCGGATTCGCGCATGTCGCCTTCGACCAACTCCACCCCGAGACCGTCGAGATTTGCCTTTCCCGACTGTCGGCGGGCGAGAGCGCGCACGCCGAACCCGGCCGCGAGAAGCGCTCTTACGACCGCGGATCCAACGAAACCCGTGGCTCCCGTCACGAAGGCAAGATCCTTGTCAGGCACTGTCATCACCCGCCATCAGTGCCGCTTGCACGCTAGAGATTTAGCAGGTCTTGCGCGGGATTGAGCCGACGAATCCAACCCAGAGGGGGCCTCACTCGACTCGGTTCCAGGTCTGGCTCCTGCCGAAAATCGACAAGCCGATATAACCGCGCACGGTGAGCTTGGCGCCGTCGGGGCTGAGATGCATGCTCGCGTGGTAAATCTTGCCGGTTTCCGGGTCGAGGATGGTGCCGTCCTCATAGTCCAGCCCCGATTGCTTCATACCCTCGATGAAAACGAGGCCCAATATTGGGAGATTGTGCTTGTCGCCGGAACACTCGGTGCAGATCGGGTTGGGATCGTCGCCTGGCTCGGGAAAGAGTTGCGAGAGCCGTCCGACGTAGACGCCCTGCTCCTCGCTAATGGTGACGAGAGCGCCCACTTTTCCATCGTCGTCGATTTGCTGCCAGACTCCGGCGGCCGTGGGAGTTGTCTCGTCAACGCCGGCAAGGGCCGCAGCCTCGACCAAAAAGAGGCAAAAGCCAACCGATACTATCAGGAGTCGCTGTCTCATATGACTTTGTACCAATGGTCTTTCGCGGCGCTGCCATGTCTTGGCAAGCAATTCTGTTGATTTGAGGCCGGGCATTCAAGTGGGAGCGGCTTACGTTCGTTTATGCGCGATCACCCGCTTCTGTTTCGCCAAACCCTTCAATATGACTGGGCAATGACGCTCAGCCCAAGGTTGGACCACGCGTGGTCGCGCTTTCTTGCAAGCCT
>DATHCZ010000106.1:0-7041 GCA_035319265.1 Methyloceanibacter sp.
CGACATCATTTTGGTCGAGGGCGCTGGCAGCGCTTCAGAGATCAATCTTCGCGGCGGCGACATCGCCAATATGGGCTTTGCCCGAGCGGCCGAGGTGCCGGTAGTTCTCATCGGCGACATCGACAGGGGCGGGGTGATCGCGAGTCTCGTCGGCACCAAGGCGGTGATCGAGCCCGAGGACGCCGCTCTGATCAAAGCTTTTCTGGTGAACAAGTTCCGCGGCGATCCCAAGCTCTTCGCCGGCGGCATGGAACTGATCGCCGCGGCGACGGGATGGGAGTCACTGGGGCTTGTGCCATTTTTTGCAGGCGCCCGTCTTCTTCCCGCCGAGGACGCTCTTGCGCTCTCGGCTGAGCGACCTGAGAAAGCGAGCGCGCGCATCAAGATCGCGGTTCCCATCCTGCCGCACATCGCCAATTTCGACGATCTCGATCCGCTCGACGCCGAGCCGTCGGTCGAACTGGTGCGCGTGAAGCCGGGGACCGCTCTGCCGGGCGATGCGGCACTTGTTATTCTCCCCGGCTCAAAGGCCACCATCGCCGACCTCGCCGCGTTCCGCGACGCCGGCTTCGACATCGATCTCGTAGCGCATCTTCGCCGCGGCGGCAGCGTGCTCGGTCTTTGCGGCGGCTATCAGATGCTCGGCCGCGCGGTTCACGATCCGGACGGCATCGAGGGCGAATCTCGCACCGCGCAAGGTCTAGGTCTTCTCGATGTCGAGACGATGCTTGCCGGTGATAAGCGGCTCGAGCAGGTCGAGGGCGAGACCTCCGACGGAACGCCCTTCGCCGGCTACGAGATGCATATGGGCGTGACCGAAGGCCCCGACCGCGTGCGGCCCTTCGCCACGCTCGCGGGCGGCCTCACCGACGGCGCCATGTCGCCCGACGGACGCATCATCGGCAGCTACATCCACGGTCTTTTCGCCGACGACCGCCAGCGCTCGGCATGGCTCAAGCGGTTCGGCGCGGGCGAGGCGGCGATCGCTTATGACAGCCTCGTCGATGAGACTCTCGACAGGCTCGCCGGGCATCTCTCCGCCCATATCGACGTCGACCGCCTCCTCGCGCTTGCTAAGTGAGGAGCGCGATCAGATTTGCCAGCAGCGCCACCACCCCGATCAACACCATGTCGGCGCGCCGGTAGAGCGTGAGCGCGGCGCGAATATCATCAGCGCCGGCCGCATAGCGTCCGTCTCCCATCCACACATCCTCGACCAGCTTCCCGCCATAGTAACGGGGTCCGGCAAGAGCGAGACCGAGCGCGCCGGCAAAGGCCGCTTCCGGATAGCCGGCATTGGGCGAACGGTGACGGGACGCGTCGCGCAGCACCGCGCCAAACGCGTCGGAGGGCGACGCGCCGGGCATCGAATATGCGGCCGCCATGATCAACAGCGCCGAGAGCCGCGAGGCCGGCAGATTGACGAGATCGTCGAGCCTAGCCGAGGCCCAGCCGAATTGCTCGTAACGCTCGGAGTGATGGCCGATCATGCTGTCGGCCGTGTTGATCGCCTTGTAGATCGCCGCTCCCGGCAGTCCGCCGGCCACCATCCAGAAGGTCGGAGCAACCACCCCGTCGGAGAAATTTTCGGCGAGGCTTTCGATCGCCGCGCGCGCAACGCCGGCTTCGTCGAGCAAAGCGGTATCCCGCCCGACGATCTCGGAGACGCTTGCGCGCGCGCGGTCGATTCCCCCATCCTCCAGCGCGAGAGCGACTCGCTCTACGTGAGCGTGCAGGCTCCGCTGGGCGAACAAAGTGCTTCCGAGGACGGCGAGGGGAATCATGCCAAGGGGCAGGAGCAAGAGCCAATGCTGGAGGCCATAGGCCAGGCTGCCGGAGACCACGATAACGATGACGAGCGCCACGGCCCCCGCCGCCTTACGCCGGAGCGGCGCCGCGTCCTCTCGGTTCAGTCCGTGATCGAGCGCGCCGATAAGCGCTCCCATCCACGTCACCGGATGGCCAATTGCGTGGGCGAACCGGTCAGGATAGCCGAGCATGGCCTCGAACAGCAGTGCAAGGAGCGCAAGTAGTGCGGTCATGACCCTCAAAGGCGAACTCGCGCCACTCGATCATGGCGGAAATCTTGGTGCCGCGCGGCAGATGTTTCCGGCTGCGCCCGAACCTTTCCTCGACCTTTCGACCGGGATCAATCCCCATCCCTATCCGGTGCCGCAACTTCCATCGGACACGCTGACCCGCCTTCCCGAGCAAGCCGCTCTTGCCAAGCTCATTGCCATCGCCGCCGAGGCCTATGGCGCGCCGTCTCCGGCCCATGTCGCGGCCGGTCCGGGTTCGCAGATCCTCGTGGCGCAGACGGCATTCTTGCTGGCGCGCGGCCGCGCTTCGGTCCTTGCCCCGACTTACTCCGAGCACGCGCGGGCGGCCGAGCTTGCCGGCCATAACGTGGTCGAGGTCGCCGATGTGCTGCAACTCGCCGAGTCTCGCATCGCCATTGTGGTCAATCCCAACAATCCCGACGGCCGGATCGTCGCCAAAGACGCTCTGCTCGCGCTCGCCGACCGCCTGCGCCGCCGCGGCGGTTTGTTGCTCGTCGATGAGGCCTTCATGGAGGTGGGTCCCTACGGCGTGAGCCTTGCCGATCAGGTCGAGCGCGGCAACATCGTCGTGCTGCGCTCCTTCGGCAAGTTCTATGGGCTCCCCGGCTTGCGGCTGAGCTTCGCCATCGCTCCGCCCGAGATCGCCGCGCGGCTTGCCGCGGCACTCGGACCTTGGCCGGTCAGCGGCGCCGCGCTCGCCATCGGCGCCGCGGCCCTCGCCGACATGACGTGGCGGGAAAAGACTCGAGGGGCACTTGCCGAGGCTGTGACGCGGCTCGATGGGCTGCTCGCCAGAGCCGGGCTCGAGACAATCGGCGGGACGTCGCTGTTCCGCCTGGTGCGCGCGAGGGAGGCGGCGCAGCTCTTTCAGAGACTGGGTGAGGCCGGCATTCTGGTGCGGCGCTATACGGAGTATCCGGCCTGGCTGCGTTTTGGGCTTCCAGGTCGCGACGCGGACTGGCAGCGGCTCGGAGCGGTGCTCGCTTCGCGCGGCTGACGCTTAAGACGACTTGCGGTCAGTGAGCCCAGCGGCGGGCATGTTGCTGGGCGGCCTCGAGGCTCCCTTGCGCCTCTTCAGGCAGAAGCCTAGCGATCACCCCCATGGCCAGCTCGACGGAAATCTCACTCGCCCCGCACTCTTTGAGTTGTTCGCGGAGCCAGCCGTAAATTTCCTCGTCACCGGCCTTCAGGCCGACGGCAATCTCTTCCAGCATTTGCACCAACGATTCTGCCGCCATCGTGCCCCTCCAATCTACTCAAGCCCAAAGGCTCATGGCTTGCCGTCACGCTTACTCGCGCTTCTCCTGGTGCTCTCTCCCCCGACTCATTCAATAATACTGTGTCTTGTGCGCTTGCGAAGTTGCCGACCTGCCACAGTGCCCAAGTCTTTTCGCCTAATCAGAGCCCGGCCCGACGAAAGGCATGGGCATGATTGAGGCCGTATTCCTCGGCTCGCTTGCCGCATCCGCTACCGGTTGGCCGGGATAGGGTTGGCAATAATGCCGCCCGTGCGCTGCATTGCTGAGCAGCAGGTCCACGTGAATGTGATTGTAATGGAAGCGGTCCGAGCCCGGGCCGAGCACGGTATAGAATTCATCGCAGGCGCCGGCGAAGATCGCCTGCAGGAAGGCGCGCTCGCGCGGCGGTCCGCCCCACCAGCCATTGACCACAGTAACGGACTGGCCGTTCGCCAGCCGGAAGGCCGCGATGTCGAGAGCATTGCCGAAGGCGTGCTCCGAGATTTTGCCGAAATTATTGCCGTTGCGCCCGCGGCACCCATAGGAGGCGATCTGTGTGATCTCGACCACGCGGCTGCCGAAATAACGATTGGCGGCCGGCTGGACGGAGGCCTGGATCCAGTGGTCGAGCGCGGCCGTCAGCGAGCAGTCGATCAAGGCCGGCGGGGAAACGCCGACAGCCCCTCGCGAAAGTCCCGAAACGCGAAGCGGGCGCTCGAGCCCGCAGACCCCGGGCCCGTCGATCGGCGTCATTTGCACAACGTAGGCCGAAGCCTGGACGGCGCCGCTTGCCACGCATTGATCCTCCGCCTGCTGGCGCCACGGAGCGCGCTCGCCCGAGTTGAACGTGCCGCCGGCGCAGCCAAACAGCGCTGCAAGCCATGCGGCCACGGCGATGCCGGCGGCGAGATACGCAATACGGGCCCCCATGGTCCGTAAGATGCGGCCAAGGTTCTGAACAATCTTTCAATGAAGGTTAACCGGCCAAGCTCGGGCGCGGCAAAATAGAAGGGCTGCCCCTTTCGAGCCAGCCCTTCCCGTCTAGCCGCAGTCGCTATCAGGACGCCCGCCGATCTCAGTCATCATCCGAATCAAGCTTCGGCACGACCGTTGGTTCTTTACATAGTTGCTTGGCGTCGGCGTCGGCTTCCTCCTCCGTTTTGTAAGAGTCTTTGCCGATCTTGGTAACAGTTTTGTCGGTCGGCTCAACGTCGACGACAAGACACTCCTGGTCCGATGACCGGACGATCCACCAATCCGCGAGGGCAGGCCCCGCGAAGCTAATTGTAAGAATGGCGCCGACGACCAGCATTCTAAGCATGCAGTACCTCGCGTTTTGTCTTCACCGTCCCAGCGGACCCATCCCCGCCCCGGCGGACGCGGAGCCCGTTCTTACCACTTAGCCCACAGCGCCAGCAGAGCGGGCGGCACGGCGACCACCGCCCATTTGGCCACATTGGAGAGTATGACGCCTTGCAGCAGAGCTTGCCGCGCTTCCGCGGTACCTAGCGCCGGAGTAGATGCAACGATCGAAGCGTAGGTATCGGTAAAGCCCGCGAGCGCCTGGATCATTCCCCAAATCGAGAGGAGGGTCCATGCCACAAGGAACCCAATCGAACAAAGGAAAACCTTGTCCCTGATCATGCGGACCTCGCGAGCTGGCAAGAAACCTCACAAAAGAAAAGGGCCGGCTAGAGACATTCCACGCCGCTCGCGCGTCAGGCGAGGAGCAACCACGCGCCGATGCCGATGAGCGCCGCGCTCCAGATGAGATCGAGATTGATCCATCCGCGCTTCAGGAAATCGAGGCCGACCCACCGGTAGACGATAAGCGCGACGATCCCAGTGGTGATCAGCATGGCGAGACTGTGCGCGATCACCGCGAGCGTCGCTACCCAAAGCGACGTCGTTGCCGGCATATGGTGAGCGTGCTCGCCCATTTCGGCCATCGCCTGATGCTCGAGCGGCATCAAGACCGGGATCAGCATCGCGCCCGCGCCGTGCGCCGTCGCCATGACGAACGACCACATGCCAAGACCGAACAACCCGGTGGTCAAGCCCACATGCACGTGGTGCCGGTGCCCGTAGAGGAGATGGAATAAGCCCCAGGCGATGAGCAGCGCGCCGGAGAGAATGCGGAATGCATTCGCGTCGATCATCGTGCCGAGAAAGATCACGGCGTAGACGACGACGGCGATCGAAGCGGCATGCCCGAGCGCGATGGGGATGAGCGAAACGAGCACCACGCGCTGGCTGTTGCGGTAGAGCCCGAGCGCCACCGCGAACAGCCAGCCCATGGCGGGGTTGAGCCCATGAAATGCACCGAGCGCGATCAGGATCAGCCATGGCGAGATGTCGGTCATGCCCAATCCTTGTCATTGCCCAGGCCGGCCGAGCAATTCCGGTTTCTGGGTATTGACAGCGGAACGCGAGGCTCCGGCTAGGGATAGCAATAAGAGTCGGAAGAGCAATCCCCACCCTGCAGCCGGACTTGATGCGGGCGATGACTTTCCGGCCACGTCACGAAAAATCGTTGATCGAACTCAAGACCTCCCTCTGGTGCGGCATCGAGCTTCACCATCCAGCCGTCGATTCCCGCCGGATAGAATTGCGGATCGACCGCGCCATAGAGCGAGTTGGTGAAATAGACGCGTTTGCCGTCGCGGCTGATCTCGACCATCTGCGGTCCGCCGCTCAGCGGTCCGCTCGCGGCAGGATGCGAGGCACGCGCGGCGATCCCGCCGATCCGGACCGTGCCGGTGAGCTTGGGGTTGAACGGATCGCTCACATCGTATTGGCGGAGATCGCCCGTGCCCCAGCACGCGACATAGAGGAAGCGGTCGTCGATCGAGAGGTCGATATCGGTGACGAGCGGCGGCACGGCCCTGAAGCTCTTCAGCACCGGCGGCAGGAGGTCTTCGTCGGCGGGCTCGGCCGGAATCTCGATCACCTTCTTCACCGCCCATTGCTTGCCGTCGCGATACCAGGTCCAGATCGAGGCCGAGAGGTCCTTGAGACTGATCACGCAATTGACGAAGCCGTAAGCCTTGGTCGGGTCGTGCGCGGGCCTGAGCTCGAATACGAGCTGATAGTCGGGGCCGAAGTCGATCTCTTGCAGATGCGTGCGCTTCTGCAGATCCCAGAAATGCAGGCGCCGCCCATATTGCGCGCCGAGCAGGATCTCAGGCAGCAGCCCGTTCTCCACCGTGTTCGGCGTGCCCCATTCGCTCGTCACCATCGTGTCGTAGGCGAGGTGCCACCACGCATCGTAAGCGAGACGCTGCGGTCCGCGGTCGACCTCGAAGCGGCCGAGGACGTCGAACGTCTCGCCGTCCATGAGGAACACGCCGCCGGGTCCGTCGCCTTTGGCATCGCCGAGCGCCGAGATATAGATGCCGCGGGGTCCGCAATGGACGGTGTGCGGGCGGCTATAGCCGGTCGCCTCAATCATCTCTTTGGGCTCGATGACGCGCACGATAGCGGGGTTCTTCGGGTCGGGCTTGGTATCGATGATGTAGATGCGCGAGGAGCGCAAGCCCGGCACCACGAGATAGCGCCGCTCCATATGCGGGTGCGGCGCGTTCGGGCAAAGACAAGAAGAGCACGCGTTCCAGCCGTAATGATGCAGCTCGTCGCCGAGCGCCGGCATGTCGACGCCGCCGACGATCTTCGCATAGGTCGGCGACGACGGATTGACATCGACCACCGTGATCGAGTCGGGCACGTCGCGCTTCGGCGCGAAG
>DATHCZ010000107.1:0-9374 GCA_035319265.1 Methyloceanibacter sp.
AACAAGCCCCTGCCTAGCCAGGGTTGCGCCGATCGCTTATATAGCTTTCACTTTTCTCAAGGAGAGCCTTGATGGCATCCCGATGGAGCCCAGACAGCTGGCGCGCCAAACCGATCGAGCAGGTCCCGGTCTATCCCGACCGAGCCGCGCTCACCGAAGTCGAAAAGCAGCTTGCCACTTTCCCACCGCTCGTATTTGCGGGCGAGGCGCGCGAGCTGAAGGCGAAGCTCGCCCGCGTGGCAGCGGGGGAGGCCTTCCTGCTGCAAGGCGGGGACTGCGCCGAGAGCTTCGCCGAGCATCGGGCTGACGCGATCCGCGACTTCTTCCGCGTGTTCCTGCAGATGGCGGTGGTGCTGACCTATGCCGGCGGCTCGCCGGTGGTGAAGCTCGGCCGGATCGCTGGTCAGTTCGCCAAGCCGCGCTCGAGCGCGACCGAGATGAGGGACGGCAAGGAATTGCCGAGCTATCGCGGCGACAGCGTCAACGGCCCCGAGTTCGACGAGAAGTCGCGCACGCCCGACCCAAACCGCCTGCTGATGGCCTACCGCCAGTCGGCGGCGACGCTCAATCTGCTGCGTGCCTTTGCCCAAGGCGGCTACGCCAATCTCGAGCATGTGCATCAGTGGAATCTCGGCTTCGTCAAGGACAGCCCGGCGGGGCACCGCTACCAGGAACTCTCCGAGCATATCGCCGAGACCTTGCGCTTCATGCGCGCCTGCGGGCTGAATGCCGACAACACGCCGCAGCTCCGCACCACGAGCTTCTACACGAGCCACGAGGCGTTGCTGCTCGGCTACGAGCAGGCCTTCACCCGCGTCGATTCCACGTCGGGCGACTGGTACGCGACCTCGGGCCATTTCCTATGGGTCGGCGACCGCACGCGCCAGCTCGACCATGCGCATGTCGAATATCTGCGCGGCATCAAGAATCCGGTGGGAGCTAAGATCGGCCCGAGTCTTGGGCCTGACGATCTGCTCAAGCTGATCGATGCGCTCAACCCGCAGAACGAGCCTGGGCGGCTCACGCTCATCTCGCGCTTCGGCGCCGAGAAGGTCGGCAAGCATCTGCCGGCGCTCATCCGTGCCGTGGAGCGGGAAGGCAAGATCGTGGTGTGGGCGTGCGATCCGATGCACGGCAATACCATCAAGGCGGGAAGCACCGGCTACAAGACGCGGCCCTTCGATCTCATCCTCAAGGAGGTTGGAGCCTTCTTCGACATCCATCGTGCCGAAGGAACGCACGCCGGCGGTATTCATATCGAGATGACGGGGCAGAACGTCACCGAGTGCGTCGGCGGCGCCAAGGCCGTCACCGAGACCGATTTGTCGGACCGCTATCACACTCATTGCGATCCGCGGCTCAACGCCGACCAATCGCTCGAGCTTGCCTTCATCATGGCCGAGCGGCTGAAGCGCGAGCGGGAAGGGCGCCCCGAGCCCGAGTTCTCGATCGCCGCCGGCGAGTGATCCGGACGGCCTTGACTGTCATGCCCGCGAAAGCGGGCATCCAGTAACCACTGACCTCAGTTATCTTACCGACTTCCCGGGTTACTGGATTGCCCGGTCAAGCCGGTCAATGACAAAACATGGCGCATCAGATCAAGGACTCGTTCAAGCTCGCGCTCGCGCAGCTCAACCCGGTCGTGGGCGATCTTGAGGGGAATCTCAAGAAGGCGCGGCAGGCGCGCGCTCAGGCCGCAGCGTCCGGCGCCGACCTGATCGCCTTCACCGAGCTTTATCTCACCGGCTACCCCATCGAGGATTTGGTGCTGAAGCCGGCCTTGCAGAAGGCGGCACGCTCTGCCTGTGAGGAGCTTGCCCACGACACGGGAGACGGCGGGCCGGCGATCCTCATCGGACTTCCCTGGGGCGACGGACCGTTCGTCTATAATGCGGTCGCTCTGCTTGATCGCGGCCGTATCGAGAGCGTGCGCTACAAGAACAACCTGCCCAATTACGGCGTGTTCGATGAGAAGCGCGTCTTCGCCCCTGGTCCGAGCCCCGAGCCGATCGATTTCCGCGGCGTCAAGCTCGGCGTGCCGATCTGCGAGGACATCTGGAACGAGGAGGTGTGCGAGGCCCTGGCGCAAGCCGGCGCCGGGCTCCTGATCGTACCGAACGGCTCGCCCTATTGGATCGACAAGCAGGAGGTGCGGTACGGCGTTGCTGAGACGAGGGTCGGCGAGACGCGGCTTCCGCTCGCTTACGTCAACCAGGTGGGAGGGCAGGACGAGCTCGTGTTCGACGGAGCGTCCTTCGTGCTCAACGGCGACGGCGCGCTTGCCGTGCAGATGCCCGCTTGGGAGGAAGGGGTCGGTATCACCGAATGGCGGCGCGAGGGCGGAAGCTGGCATTGTCTACCGAGCGCGATCGCCGAGATCGAGGACGGGGAGGCCGCCAACTACCTCGCCTGCGTTGTCGGCCTGCGCGATTACGTCAACAAGAACGGTTTCCCCGGCGTCGTGCTCGGTCTCTCGGGCGGCGTCGACTCGGCGCTGTGCGCGGCGATCGCCGTCGATGCGCTGGGCGCGAGCCGCGTCCACGGCGTCATGCTGCCCTACGTCTTCACCAGCAATGAGAGCCTGAACGATGCGGCGGCGACCGCAGAGTTGCTCGGTGTGCGCTACGACATCATGCCCATCGACGCCGCGGTGGAGGGGCTCACCGGCTCGCTCGCCAAGGCCTTCATCGGCACCAAGCCCGACGCCACCGAGGAGAATTTGCAGAGCCGCGCACGCGGCACGCTCCTGATGGGCCTCTCCAACAAATTCGGGCCGATGGTCATCACCACGGGCAACAAGTCGGAAGTCTCGGTCGGCTATGCCACGCTTTACGGCGACATGAACGGCGGCTTCAACCCCATCAAGGATCTGTACAAGGGCCAGGTCTACGCGCTCGCGCGCTACCGCAATGCGGCGCGGCCCAAAGGCTGCCTCGGACCTGACGGCGCCGTCATTCCGGAGAACGTGCTGACCAAGGCGCCGACCGCGGAGCTGAAGCCCGGCCAGCGCGACCAGGACACGCTGCCGCCCTACGAGGTGCTCGACGATATTCTCAACTGCCTGGTCGAGCTCGAGCTGCCGCTGTCGGAGATCGTCGCGCGCGGTCATGCATCGGAGACGGTGAAGAAGGTCGAGCGCATGCTCTATCTCGCCGAGTATAAGCGGCGCCAGGCAGCTCCTGGCGTCAAGATCACCGCCAAGAATTTCGGACGCGACCGCCGCTATCCCATCACCAACAAGTTCCGCGAGAAGCTGTCATGAGCGTCACGGTCAGATTCGCGCCGAGCCCGACCGGGCGGCTGCATGCCGGCAATATCCGCACCGCGCTGCTCAACTATCTGTTCGCGCGGAAGATGGGCGGGCGGCTCATCTTTCGGCTCGACGATACCGATCGAGAGCGCTCGACCGAGGAATTCGCCGAAGGCATCCGCGAGGATCTCGCCTGGCTCGGCATCGACTATGCCGACGAGGTGCACCAGTCCGACCGCTTCGCGCGCTACGCGGCCGCCGTTGAGAAGCTAAAGACGATGGGACGACTCTATCCGGCCTATGAGACGCCTGATGAGCTCGAGCTGAAGCGCAAGCGCCAGCTCGCCCGCGGAAAGCCTCCCGTCTATGACCGCGCCGCGTTGAAGCTGACGGAGGGGGAGCGCGCGAAGCTAGAAGGCGAAGGGCGCAAGCCCCATTGGCGTTTCAAGCTCGAAAGCCGCGACGTCGCTTGGGACGACCTCGTGCGCGGGCGCCAGCATGTCGATGCCGCCTCGCTGTCCGACCCCGTGCTGGTGCGGGAGGACGGCACCTATCTCTACACGCTGCCGAGCGTCGTCGACGACATCGATCTCGGCATCACTCACGTCATCCGCGGCGAGGACCATGTGGTCAACACCGCGCCGCAGATTCAGCTGTTCGAGGCGCTCCGAGCGACCACGCCGGCTTTCGGGCATCATAGTCTGCTCGTGAATGCCAACGGACAGGCTCTGTCGAAACGCGACCGGTCGCTCTCGATCCAGGGAATGCGCGAGGAGGGGATCGAGGCGCTCGCGGTGGCGAGCTATGCGGCGACGATCGGCACCTCGGATCCGGTCGCGGCCCATGCAAATCTCGATGAGCTCGTGCGGAGCTTCGACTTCGCCAAGTTGTCGCGGGCTCCGGCGAGATTCGATCAGGCTGAGCTTCGCGCGCTGAATGCGAAGCTCCTTCACATGCTGCCCTTCTCGGCCGTTTCCGGTCGGCTCAAGGCCATGGGGATCGAGGGAGGCGAGGATTTTTGGGAGACGGTGCGCGGCAATCTCGCCGTGCTCGGTGATGCGAGATATTGGTGGGAGGTGGCGACCGGGCCTCTTAAGCCCGTCATTACCGATGCGGCTTTATGCGCGAAGGCCTCGGTTCTCCTGCCGCCCGAGCCATGGGACGGCTCGACCTGGGAACGATGGTCGGCCGACGTGAAGCAGGCGACCGGCACCAAGGGCAAGGCTCTGTTCCAGCCGTTGCGCCTCGCTTTGACCGGCCGCGAGCACGGGCCCGAGCTCAAGCAGCTTCTTCCATTGATTGGACGGAAGCGCGCCATCGCACGCCTCGAAGGTAAGACGGCCTAACGGTCTGAGGCACCGACTCCAACTCTCCCCCAAAGGGGCGAGGCGGTTCGACACTCGTGTTTGAGCTTAAGCGGGGCCAGCTTTTATTGCGGCGGCGGTGGGGCCGACGGCTTGCTCGTCTTCTTGATGACGCTCGAGCTGGATTGACCGGCGGCTGACGCGGCCGCGCCGGTCGTGGCGGCCTGGGTCTGCGCCGGCTTAGCCGGCGCCGCAGCGGCGGCGGGAGCAGGTAGTGGCGGTTTCTGGGCCTGAGGCACTATCGCCGGCGCCGGCGGATTCGCTGGCGCGTTGCTGCCCGTTACCTCCATCGCGCTTTGCGTCGCGGCGGCTTGCGGTGCCGGAGCAGGCGGCGGGTTCGCCGCGACCTTGCCCTTGCCTTTGCCTTTGCCGGGCTGGGCGGCGGCTTCGGCCTCGGCACGCTTGTTGGCTTCCTCGATCGCCGTCGGATTGTATTCCGCCTGTTTGCACGAGCAGCCATTCACGTAGGACTTGCGGAATTTGAGCGCGACGGGAAGGTCCATATAGGCCGAGCCGTTCAGCGAGATGGCCTGCTCGATCTCCTGTCCGGGATTGCGATAGACATAGAGCTCGGCCGGGGCCGCGCAGCTCGATTGGCACCGCTCGGATTCCTGCGCCAGGCTGCTGGCCGTGGTCGAAAAGCTGAGCGGATAGAAGAAGCCGTCGCACAGCCGCACGCACACGGCGCGATAGCGTCCGTTCGGGTCGATACTGCGATAGATCGGGGTCTGCGACTGCTGCTCCTCATCGCTGTCCTGGCCGCCGCCGAAGAAGTCGAACAAGCCGCCACGCTTCGGGGGCTGCCGGACTTGGCCGCCGCAACCGCTCTGCGCGAGCGCATCCTGAAGCTCGGCTTGGCGCCGCTTATTGCCGCCGCCGCCGGTCAGCGCCTCGCGCTGTTGTTGAAGCGCGGCAAGCTGGCGGCGCGCGTCCTCGACGCGGTCGTTCATCTTGAGGCATTGCGGGCTGCGCACCAGCGCCTTGCCGAAGATGAAGAAGCTCTCGAAGCAACCGGCATCCTGCATCGCCGCCTGGGTGCCCTGGAATACGCGGTCATTCTGGGCAATTTGCTGGTCGAGGCGCGCGAGGTCGTCGGGGTTGGCGCCGCCCCCTTGCGAGGCCGAGGCAAGCTCCTGCTGGAGCTGCAGGCAGCGGATCTGCTGTTCGCTCGATTGCGCCAGCGCAAGCGAAGCGCAAGCAGCAAGGGTCGCGCCGCCGAGCGCAAACGCCACGAGCCGGCGTCCGCCGGTCGGCAACACGAACGGCGCACGCATGCGCCAAAAATCGCGATTAACCCTCACGACTTGGTTCCACTCCCCGGGAGCCCGTGACGCATTATGCCCCCTTAAACTCGGGGGTCAATGAGGCATCAATAAGATGGCCCCAAGCTCCGCTCGAACAAAAGCCTGGAAAGAGGCTCGCTTGACGGTTCCGGCAATTCCCGCCATAAGCGGCCCCAAGATGATGCAAGAGCAACCGATCCTTATTATTTTGTGCGGCATCATTCTGGGCTAGCAAACAAAGCTCGCCCGGGTCGTTCCTCCTTTACCTGCAACATAATTTGCCGATGAACGTCCGGCGGGCCGCAAGCCGAAGGGGCTTGGACCGTGGCGCTTAAGCTTTACAACACGCTCACCCGCAAAAAGGAGGTCTTCGAGGCCCTCGATCCTTCCAATGTGCGCATGTATGTGTGCGGGCCGACGGTCTACGACTTCGCCCATATCGGCAATGCCCGCCCCGTCATCGTCTTCGACGTGCTGTTTAGGTTGCTTCGTCATATTTACGGGCCCGAGCGCGTCACCTATGTCCGCAACATCACCGACGTCGACGACAAGATCAACGCCCGCGCCGCGCAAGATTACCCGGGTCTTCCCCTGAACGAGGCGATCAGGCGCGTCACGGAGAAGACCGAGGCGCAGTTCCACACCGATATGCGGGCGCTCGGCGCGCTCGATCCGACCGTGGAGCCACGCGCGACCGAGCATATCGAAGAGATGAAGGCGATGATCGAGCGGCTGGTGGAGAAGGGCTGCGCCTATGTCGCCGAGGACCATGTCCTGTTCCACGTCGCCTCGATGCCCGACTACGGCAAGCTCTCCGGCCGCTCGCTCGACGAAATGGTGGCGGGTGCCCGCGTCGAGGTGGCGCCGTTCAAGCAAGACCCGATGGATTTCGTCTTATGGAAGCCGTCGAAGGCGGGCGAGCCGTCATGGCCGTCGCCCGCCGGCATCGCGGCACCGGGGCGTCCCGGCTGGCATATCGAATGCTCGGCCATGGCCGATCGCTGGCTATGGGAGGAGGCGAAGGGGAAGCTCTCCAAGGCCGGACTCGCTCAGCCGCATATGTTCGATATTCATGGCGGCGGCATCGACCTCGTCTTTCCGCATCACGAAAACGAAGTGGCGCAGTCCCGCTGCGCCAATGCGACGCCCATCATGGCGCAGGTGTGGATGCACAACGGCTTCCTTCAGGTCGAGGGAGAGAAGATGGCGAAGAGCCTCGGCAACTTCGTCACCGTGCATGAGCTGCTGCATGATTGGCCTGGCGAAGCGATCCGCTTCAACATGTTGATGACGCACTATCGTCAACCATTGAATTGGACGGAGGCAGGGTTGCGTGAGGCCAAACGCACGCTCGATCATTGGTATGAGTTGACCGCCGATGCGTCAGGCGAGGGGATGCTTTGCGCCGATACGGTTGCGGCAATTGAGGACGATCTCAATACGCCCAAGGCGGTTTCAGCCCTTCATGAATTGCGTCAGGCGGCGGTCCACGGCGCTAAACCGGCCGCGCGCTCGCTGAAAGCCTCGGCGCAACTGCTTGGCCTCCTGCAACACGATGCACAAGACTGGGCGGACTGGCGTCCGCCGTCCTTCACGCAAGACGATACCCGTATCGCCTCTTTCATCGACGCGCGGAACGCCGCGCGGGCGGCGAAGAACTTCAAGGAGGCCGACCGCATCCGTGACGAGCTGGCGGCCATGGGCATCACGCTGAAGGACGCCAAGGACCCCAAGACGGGCGAGCTCGTCACCACTTGGGAGGTCGCGAGATGATAATCCGTCTCAATCAACTAAAGTCTCATGCTGAGGAGCACCCGCAAGGGTGCGTCTCGAAGCATGAGACAAAGCAGGCTCGCCCTTCGAGACGGCGCGTTCCGCGCTTCCTCAGGGTGAGGCTCCAGGTGAAGCGATGACGATCCGGTTTCTCAAGGATGCGCCGTTCAAGGGCAGCCACGGCGTCTATTTCGCCATCAAGATCGCGGTGCTTGCGATCGCGTTGCTGCTTGCGCTGCACTTCCTCTTCCGCGTGGTGTAGGACAGACCATGGCCCGCGAACGCATCTCCCTCTACGACACCACGCTCCGCGACGGCGCGCAGACCTACGGCGTCGACTTCTCGGTCGAGGACAAATGGCTGATCGCCGAGCAGCTCGATCTGCTGGGCATCGACTATATCGAAGGGGGCTATCCCGGCGCGAACCCGACTGACACGCGCCTCTTTGCCGATGAGCGCGAGCTTTCGCATGCGCGGCTGACCGCGTTCGGCATGACCAAGCGCCCGGGCCGGTCGCTCGCCAACGATCCAGGCTTTCAGGCGCTGCTCGCCGCCAAGACCACTGCCATCTGCCTCGTCGGCAAGGCCTGGGATTTCCATGTCGATGTCGCGCTCGGCATCGGCCGCGATGAGAATGTCGAGGGCATCAGAGACTCGGTCGCCGCGGTCGTGGCAAGCGGGCGCGAGGCGCTGCTCGACTGCGAGCATTTCTTCGACGGCTACAAGGCCAATCCCGACTATGCGCTTCGTTGCGCCAAGGTCGCGTACGAGGCAGGCGCGCGCTGGGTGGTGCTGTGCGACACGAATGGCGGCACGCTGCCCGAGGAGGTCGAGAGGATTGTCGCCGAGGTGGTGAAGCACGTGCCCGGCGACCATCTCGGCATCCATGTGCACAACGACACCGACAACGGCGTGGCCAATTCGCTGGCAGCGGTGCGCGCCGGCGTGCGCCAGATCCAGGGCACGCTGAACGGACTCGGCGAGCGTTGTGGCAACGCCAATCTCACCTCGATCATCCCGACCTTGATGCTGAAGTCGGATTATGCCGAGCGGTTCGAGACGGGCGTCACGCCCGAGAAGCTCAGGACGCTGACCCATGCCTCCCGCGTCCTCGACGAGATCCTGAACCGCGCGCCGAACCGGCATGCGCCTTATGTCGGCGAGTCCGCCTTCGCCCATAAAGGCGGCATCCATGTTTCGGCCGTGCAGAAGGACCCGCGCACCTATGAGCACATTCCGCCCGAGGCGGTCGGCAATCGCCGGAAGCTGCTCGTCTCAGATCAGGCCGGGCGCTCGAACATTCTGGCCGAGCTCGACCGTATCGGCATCGCCGTGCCGAAGGACGATCCGCGCATCCTCCGCCTGCTCGACGAGGTGAAGGAGCGCGAGGCCGCCGGTTATGCTTACGAGGCGGCCGACGCCAGCTTCGAGCTGCTCGCGCGGCGCATGCTCGGCAACGTCCCGCAATTCTTCGATGTCGATTCTTTCCGCGTCACGGTCGAGCGGCGCCACAACGCGTTCGGCGATCTCGTCACCGTGTCGGAGGCGACGGTCAAGGTACGTATCGACGGCGAGACGATGCTGTCTGCGGGCGAGGGGAACGGCCCGGTCAACGCGCTCGACAACGCGCTGCGCAAAGACCTCGGGCCGTATCAGAGCTATATCGATGATCTCGAGCTGGTCGACTACAAGGTGCGCATCCTC
>DATHCZ010000108.1:0-6512 GCA_035319265.1 Methyloceanibacter sp.
GCACCGCGTTCCGGGCTATGAGACCGTCGTGATCTCGTTGAAGGAGCCGGGACGCACGCCGGGCGATGCAAGCTCGGACACGATGGAGTTAGTGGCAGATCTCGCCGAGCGCTTCGGCCACTGCGAGATCAGAGTCAACTACACGCAGAACCTCATGCTGCCGCATGTCGCGCTCTCGGACGTTCCATCGCTCTACGACGAGCTGAAGGCGGCCGGTCTTGCCACCGGCAATTACGACCTGCTCGGCGACATGATCTGCTGCCCGGGCCTCGACTATTGCAATCTCGCCAATGCCCGCTCGATTCCGATCGCCAAGGAGATCGCCAAGCGCTTCGAGGACCCGAAGCGGCAGGAGGAAATCGGCCCGCTCCGTCTCAATATGTCGGGCTGCATCAACGCTTGCGGCCATCACCACTCCGGCAATATCGGCATTCTCGGCGTCGACAAGAAAGGCACTGAGCTTTACCAGATCTCGCTCGGTGGCAACCCCAAGGATGACGCCGCCGTCGGCACCATCATCGGCCCGGGCTTCCGCGCCGAGGCAGTGCCGGAGGCGATCGATACCATTGTCAGCACCTATCTCGCCGAGCGCATCGACGGAGAGACCTTCGTCGATACGTGGCGGCGCGTGGGAGCAAAGCCTTTCAAGGAGGCTCTTTATGGCGCTGCTTGATCTCTCCAACGGCGAATTGCTGTCGGACGCTGGCGAAGCCGCGACGCTGCTCGAGCCGACGGCCGACGCGGCTCAACTTGCCGCTGCTGCAGCGGGAAATGCCGGGCCCGTCGCCATCCGTTTCCCGGCCTTCGGTGACGGGCGCGGCATCAGCCTCGCGGTCCTGCTCCGTGAGCGGCACGGCTTCACCGGCGAGATCAGGGCAGTGGGCTATCTGATCCCAGACCTTGCCCAATTCCTGCTGCGCTCTGGCTTCGACACCGCCGAGATCGCCGATCCCGAGCAGGCAGCGACCTGGAAGGCCGCTGTCTCGCGTTACAGCCGCAACTACCAAAAGGGCTACCGCAACCTCTTGCCGCTTCGCCGCGATGCCGCGCGCAAGGAGGGCGGTGAGCTCGATCAGCGCCTCGTGCGCATCAAGAGCCTGACGGATCGGATCAGGGAGATTCACCGCCGCATCGAGGGGCGCATCGCTTTCTCGACCAGTCTCGGCTTGGAGGACCAGGCGATCCTGCACGCTATCGCCGAGTCGGCGATCGAGGATATCGACGTGTTCACTCTCGACACCGGGCGCCTGTTCCCCGAGGTGCTGGAAACCGTCGAGCTGTCTGAGCTGCGGTATGGCATCCGCATCCGCCTCGTCGCGCCAGAGGCGAGCGAGGTTGAGCAGCTGGTCGCCCGCGACGGCGTGTTCGGCTTTCGCCAGGCGATCGAGAACCGCAAAGCATGCTGCGAGATCAGGAAAGTGCGCCCACTCAACCGTGAGCTGAAAGGCGCGCAAGGCTGGATCGCCGGCATACGTCGCGAACATTCGGCCGACCGCGCGCACGTTCCGCTCGCCGTGTGGGACGAGGCGCATGCCCTGATCAAGGTCAACCCGGTCGCCGACTGGACCTCGCAGGAGCTAACGGCCTACATCGCCGCCAACAATATTCCCGTCAATCCGCTGCATGCCCGCGGCTTCGTCTCGATCGGCTGCGCGCCCTGCACTCGTGCCGTGCAGCCGGGCGAAGACCCGCGCGCCGGGCGCTGGTGGTGGGAGCATGAGGAGAAGAAGGAGTGCGGCATCCACATGAACCCGAACCGCAAGGGAAAGGCCGCATGACCGCGCTCGTCTCGCATTTGAAGCTGCTCGAGGCCGAGAGCATCCACATCTTCCGCGAGGCGGCGGCGCAATTTCGCGCGCCGGTGTTGCTCTACTCGATCGGCAAGGACTCAACCGTGCTGTTACATCTTGCGCGGAAAGCCTTCTGGCCGGCCAAGCCTCCGTTCCCGCTTCTGCATGTCGATACGACATGGAAGTTCCGCGACATGATCGCCTTCCGCGACAAGACCGTGCGCGATCTCGGGCTCGACCTCATCGTGCACACCAACCACGATGGGCTCGCGCGCAACATCAACCCGTTCGACCATCCGCCGTCGATCTATACCGACGTGATGAAAACGGTGGCGCTGCGCCAGGCGCTCGATGCCGGCGGCTTCGATGCGGCGTTCGGTGGTGCGCGCCGCGATGAGGAGGCATCGCGGGCCAAGGAACGCGTGTTCTCCTTCCGCGCCGCCGGGCATCGCTGGGAGCCTCGCCGTCAGCGCCCCGAGATGTGGCAATTGCTCAACGGCCGGCTCGGAAAGGGCGAGACCGTGCGCGTCTTCCCGCTGTCGAATTGGACCGAAGGCGATGTGTGGCGCTACATCGCCCTCGAGAAGCTCGACGTGGTGCCGCTCTATTTCGCCGCCGAGCGCCCGGTAGTCACGCGGAACGGCCAGCTCATCGTCGTCGACGACGAGAGGATGCGGCTCGAGCCCGGCGAAAAGCCTGAGATGCGGAAAGTGCGCTTCCGCACGCTCGGCTGCTGGCCGCTGACCGCTGCCATAGAGTCGGAGGCCACCAAACTCGAGCAAGTGGTCGATGAAACGCTTGCGGCGAAAGTGTCGGAGCGGGCCGGGCGGCTGATCGACCACGATCAGGCCGGTGCCATGGAGATGAAGAAACGCGAGGGCTATTTCTGATGCATGTCGCTGCGTTGAGAGAGGAGATCGCGCCCGCGACGGTGGCGGTGAGCGTGGCTGCGCCGCAAGAGGCCGGCATGGTCAGGCTGCTCACCTGCGGCTCGGTCGACGACGGCAAGTCGACGCTGATCGGGCGGCTGCTGTGGGATGCCGCCGGCGTCACCGAGGATCAGCGCGCCGCGATCGCGCTTGCCTCGCACAATCGCGCCGTCAACGGTGAGAAGATCGATTTCAGCCTTCTGCTCGACGGGCTTCAGGCCGAGCGCGAGCAGGGCATCACCATCGACATCGCTTGGCGCTATTTCGAGACCGGCGATCGGCGTTTCGTCATCATCGACTCACCGGGTCACGAGCAATATACGCGCAACATGGCGACCGGCGCCTCACATGCCGACGTCGCCATCCTTCTCGTCGATGCCCGCCACGGACCCAAGCGCCAGACGCGCCGCCATGCCGCTATCTGCGATCTCGTCGGCATCAAGAAGGTGATCCTCGCCGTCAACAAGATGGACTTGGTTGATTGGTCTGAAGCCCGTTACCACGAGATCGAGAGCGAGTTCCGCGCAATTGCGGGAGGCTTCGGCTACACCGAGGTCACGACCATCCCCGTGGCCGCGCTCTCCGGGGACAATGTTGTCTTTCGCTCGTCCCACATGCCCTGGTATGCCGGGCCGACCCTGCTCGACTATCTCGAGACCGTCGATCCCAAAACCGAACCCGCCGACGCGCCATTCCGCATGCCGGTGCAGCTCGTGCTGCGTGCCGCCGGCGATTTCCGCGGTTATGCCGGTACGATCACCTCGGGCCGAGTCAGGGTCGGCGAGCGCATTGTCGATGCGCGGAGCGGGCTCGGGGCCACGCTGAAACGCATCTCGACAATGGACGGCGACCTTCCCTTTGCAGGTAAGGGCGACGCAGTCACCCTCGTGCTCGACACCGATCTCGATATCTCGCGCGGCGCGGTGCTGTCAGAACTCGCGCGCCGCCCGGTCAATGCCGATGTGATCGAAGCGCGTCTCGTCTGGCTGTCGGAGGCCCCGTTCGATCCTGAGAGCGGTTATCTGCTTCGCACCGCGACTGATCTTGCGCCGGTGACGAGCATGAGCATCTCGGCACTCGTCGACTTCGAGACGCTCGGCTCTTCGCCCGCTCATGCCTGCGGCGTGAATGACATTGCCGATTGCCGCATCCTGCTTGGACGTGCAACCGCGCTCGACCTGTTCCGCGAGCTTCCGCTCACTGGGAATCTCATCTTGGTGAGCGCCATCGACGGTGCGACGGTTGCGGGCGGCGTCATCACTTGGGCGCAATCGGGCGCGCCTGAGTTGGGCGACAACGTGCTCGTGCTCAACCGCGAGCTGCTGGCCCGCGGGCTCTGCTCGGATCTCGGCGATTCGCCCGCCGACCTCGCCGAATTCAATCGGCGCGCGCAAGAGGTCGCAACTCTGCTACGTTCGATCGGCGTTCCGGTTCTGATCGAGATTTGACGCGCTGTAATGCGGCTATAATGAAGACGCCCGGGCGAGGGCGCGAGTTCTGTGTGCGTCCAAGGGGTAAGGGGAACTATCTGTTATGGTGGATCTCGGCTGGGCGGCCCCTTCGCTGCCGCTTGTCGCGGCTGGCTTCGGCGTAGGCTTCCTCGTAGGTCTGACCGGGGTCGGCGGCGGCGCGCTGATGACGCCGCTACTCATTTCAAGCTTCGGTGTGAGTCCGGAGGTCGCCGTCGGCACCGACCTACTCTACGCTTCGATCACCAAGACCGTGGGAAGCTGGCGCCATCACGTCTCGCGGCATGTCGAATGGGCGATCGTGCTCAAGCTTGCTGCCGGCAGTCTACCGGCGGCAGCCGCGCTCCTTGCGGCAATATCTTTTCTGCCAATCGACACCGTGAAACTCGCCCATTGGATCAGGATGGGCTTGGTCGTGGCACTCCCGATTAGCGGATTGTCGATCGTGCTCTATCCTTGGGTCACGCGCTCCTCGCCGCGCGAGGACACCGGGGATGTGCCGGTGCGGACGTTGCCGACGATGCTGTTCGGCGTCGTGCTCGGTTTGCTCGTAACGCTGACGTCCGTCGGGGCGGGAGCGATCGGCGTCACCGTGCTTGCCGCGCTCTATCCCATGCTGCCGGCTAAGCGGCTGGTCGGCTCCGACATCGCCCATGCCGTGCCGCTAACGCTGCTCGGCGGTCTCGGTCATCTTGGCCTCGGCAATGTCGATCCGAGCATTCTCGTTTCGCTTCTGTGCGGCTCGATTCCGGGCATCCTGGTCGGTTCGCGGCTTGCTGGAGTCGTCCCAGAATGGCTGCTCAGACCGCTCCTCGGCGTGACGCTGTGCTACGCGGCCTGGGCCCTTTACAACAAATAACATGGGACAGATAGGCGAGGGATCGGCGGCGTCAGCTAGAGTGAGCCGCCATCCATGGGGCGAGGAGCGCCGACATGCTGTATGCCGTCATTAAGGCCCTGATCTCCGGGGTTGTCATCGCCGCTGCCTCAGAGGCAGCTAAGCGCAGTCCTGCCATCGGCGCCATTATTCTTTCGCTGCCGCTCACGTCGATCCTCGCCTTCATTTGGCTTTGGCACGACACATCTGACACGGAGCGGATCTCCGCTCTTGCCCAATCCACATTTTGGTTTGTGTTGCCGTCGCTGCCGCTCTTCCTCGTCCTGCCGGTCTTGTTGCGAAGTGGGGCGGGTTTCTGGGCCTCGCTCGGTCTCTCTTGTCTCATGACCGTGCTGCTTTACGCGGCGATGGTTTGGACGCTCGGCAAACTCGGCGTCACGCTCTGAACGCCGCCCGAGGGACCTCGCTCCCTTTCGCGGGAACCAAGCCGAACGAATCCGCGTTTACCCCCCTGTCACATCCGGGGGGTCTCAAATGCACGGCAAAGCGAATTTCTACACGGTCTGGTGTCATCGGAGCGCCAAGAGCATCTTTGGCCAGGGCTCCCACCCGGTCAATCGTAACGGCCAGATCCTGTGCTTCGAAACCGAGGAGCGGGCGCGGGCAGAATGCGACCGGCTCAACGCCGCTCGTAGCGGCCCGCATGTTCATTACAGCATCGAATGCGCGCACGACTTGCCGCTCGAGACCGGTCTCGCCGCGCTCGCCGACGGCTTCCGGCGGCTGGCTGGTGAGATGGCGGCGCGGCGCTGACACCCTGCACCGGCCTTGCCGCCCTTCGGAAGAACAATGGTGCCGCCGAGTAGGATTGAACTACTGACCCCGTCATTACCAATGACGTGCTCTACCACTGAGCTACGGCGGCTAAGGGAAGCCCGGGCGAGGCAAGCTGGACGGCCGCCCCGATGCGCGCGGGCGGACCCTGCCATAGCGGGGCAGCGCCTGCAAGCATCGAACCCCAGGCGCCCGATGCCGGTCTCGGGGCTCAAGACATAGGCAACATAGAGCATGATATAAAGAACCACGTTTGGTACCCGGAACGGAAAAGATGAGCGTCAAGATCAAGGACGGAGCCGGCCCTAGACCGGGTGAACGCGAAAAAACGCGTGAGGGACGCCTCGCTCAGGCGCTCCGCGCTAACCTATTGAAACGCAAGGCGCAGGCGCGCGAGCGCGCCTCCTCCAAATCTTTCGATGACGGAGGACAGGGCAAGTCCTAGGGAGTAAGCTTGCAGTTTGTCGGTCCGCCTTGAGGGAGGTTTGGCCCGGCATTTAACGGGGACTTAATAAAGCGCGAGCAGGGCAGGGGCGCGCGAGGGGAGTCACACGTCATGGACCGCATCCGCATTGTCGGCGGCCAGCGCTTGAATGGCACCATTCCGATCAGTGGCGCCAAGAACGCTGCGCTGCCCTTGATGATTGCCAGC
>DATHCZ010000109.1:0-3540 GCA_035319265.1 Methyloceanibacter sp.
CCGGCGCAGCCGAAACGGCCTCTCTGGGACAAGAACAGACGCGCGGTCATCAAGGAGCTCATGGCCAAAGCCCAGGCCCAAGCGGCCGCTAACTAGTGCGACGCTTGCGGCCATCGCTCCCGGCCTTTTGGCAGGGTGTCGGCGCTCAATTGCGCAGTCCGTCGGGGCTCTTTGGCCGCATGGCCGGAAGCCTGATGGGTTTAGTCAACGCAAAGCCGAACGCGGCCGCGCTCGCGGTCCTTGATCTTGGCGACGGCGACAGCCTGATCGAGTTGGGATGCGGCCCGGGCCATGCCCTGCAGTCGCTGCTTCGCGCGCGGCATCTTAAGCAGGCGGTAGGGCTCGATTGGTCCGAGACGATGCTGGCGCAAGCCTCGCGTCGGAATCGACTGGCCCTCGAGGCTGGGCGTCTCGCCCTAGTCAGGGGCGATTGCGCCAAACTGCCGTTCGATGACGAGACCGCCGATGCCGTACTTGCGGTGAACGTGGTCTATTTCATGTCTGCATCTTCAATAAGTGAGGCTCGTCGCGTGCTCCGCCCGGGAGGGCGTCTGGCGGTCTATGCCACGCACGGTTCGGCCATGCGGCGCTGGCCCTTTGCCAGCCGCCACTCGCATCGGCTGTTCGATCGCAAGAGACTAGCCGCTCTCCTGGCTGAGGCTGGATTCAAACGCAATCGCATTCGCATCGACGATGTCGATGCGGGCTTTGGCGTCACCGGTCTGATCGGAGTGGCAACCAAGGAAGACGCCGGCAGCGTCATCCAGAGTGTTGCGTCGAAGAGGACGACGAGATCGACGACGACGGCAGATCGCGCTGCTGTTGCGCACAGCCGAGTAGCGCGAGGAACGCCAGCAGGGTGAAATACTTCATAGCCCTAACCTCCGTTTTTGTCGGCTGCCGCGATGCCAGCTCCGTTGCGGCTTCGCGCCGTCTCCAGCGATTTCTTGAGATAGTCGCGCACACGCTCATCCAGCATTTGCGTCGAGATGGCGCGATCCACGATTTTGGGAACGAGGCGCTGGGCGAGAACGAAGAGGCGCTCCGGGCCCCTGGGGTAGATGCTGTCGAGATCTTGCGTGACGGCACGCCAGATCTGGCTGGCGACGGCCGTAGGGTTGTCGAGGCGCATCTGCAACGGTTCGACCAGAGGACCCATCGCCTGCGATGCGTCGGTCTTGGTCGCCCGCGGCGCGGCATAGGTCACGCCGATGCCGTAGGGTTTCAGCTCCCGGCGCATGGCGATCGAGAGCCCGCGCACGGCGAATTTCGAGGCCGAATAGGCGGCAAACAGCGGATAGGCGATATCGCCCAACACTGAGCCGACATTGACGATGCGCGATTTGCCCGGACGCCGCAGCAAAGGCAGCATCTCGCGGGTCAAGGCGAGCGGTGCCACGACATTGGTCATCATTACGCGCTCGAGCTCGTCGTCGGTGATGCAAGAGAGCGGACCCACCGGGACCAGGCCCGCGTTGTTGACCAGCACGTCGAGGCCGCCCCAGTGGTCCCAGAGATAGTGGCGGATGCCGCGCCTGACGGCAGGCGCGGTGATGTCGCCACGCAAGCGGAGATGCCGTCCGGAAGGGGTCATTTCCGAGAGCGTGGCATAGAGCGGCTCGGCGCGGCGCCCGCATAGGGCCACCGTCATGCCGAGACGGGACGCCTCGATGGCGAGCGCTCTGCCGATGCCCGAGCCGGCTCCAGTGATCAACGCCCGCTTGCCCTCAAGCTGCATGACTTTGGACAGGATGGCGCGTCGCAAGTTCGTGATAGATCTCGCCGTAAAGCCGGTAGAAAACCTTCGAGGCGTCGACCACGATCCGTTGCGTCTTCGGGTCGGTGATACCGTTCGCAAGCTGCTTGAAGAAGGCGACATGCTCGATATCGAGCGCGCCATGCGAGCGGAGATAGGAGAAGCCGTCCTTGCCGCTGCCGCCGAGCGAGCGCTGGATCGCGTCAGCCGCCTTATCGGCGAGAAGCGTCGACATGCCTTCGAGCACATGCACGCTGCCGAGCATGGCATAGGGACTTATCCATTCGATGGCGTAATAGGTGTAGCCCACCATGACCTGGCAAGCGATGCCGGGCGCACCGTCTCTGACGGCGGCGGCATCGCCGCCCATGGCCGCGATGTCGTTCAGGACCCATTTCTCGTGGCCGCGCTCCTCTTCCATATATTCGAAGAGCGCGTCCTGATAGGTCTCGTCCTCGGTGCGCGCCGCCGCGAAAGCAAGCAGCGGGAAGGTGTGCTTCACGTGGTGATAGGCCTGAGTGAGAAAGTCGATATAGAGCTCGCGCGACGCGCCTGAGCGCACCGCCTCGCGGATCAGCGGAATCGACGTGAAAACGATCCGCTCCCTCTCAGTTTCGGCGATGAGTCGATCGTAGAACGACAATGATCCCTCCATTACTTTGTGGAATAGCGGCGCGGCATCTCACGCGGCGATAGGACGCCTCGCGAGCTTGAGCGCGGGATAGATGCCAAGAGCGCCCTCGCGCATGACGCGGCCGTTCGAGGTAAGAAGGCCGATGCGCTTTGCCTGCGCCAAGGGACAGACGACGAAGTCCTTGGGCACTGCGTAGGAAGGCGCTTCGATGCAGAGTCTCTCGAGCCAGAGCAGAATGTGCGCGCGCGGCGATTCCATCAGCCACTCTTCACCGTGAAGGGAGGGAACCAGCAGCACGCTCAAATGATTCACGCCATGGCCGAGCAGCACGCAGGCGGCAACGCGCGCATCGCTCATCACCATGGCCTCGATCCATTCGGGCGAGATGTTCCGCCCCGATGCGGTGACGAGCAGATGGTCTTTCCGGCCCGTAACTGTGAGGAAGCCATCCGCATCGCGCTCGCCGAGATCGCCGGTCTGCCACGCTCCCTCGGCGCGCGGTCCGTGGAGATATCCATCCATGACGGTCGGTCCGCTGACGACGATCTCACCGTTTTCGCTGCGCACATCGAGGCCCGCAAGCGGCTCGCCGACCGTTCCCGCCTTGCGACGTCCGGGTCTGTTTACGGTGACCACTGAGCAGCACTCGGTGAGGCCATAGCCTTCATGCACGGGGATACCGAGCTCCCAGGCGCGCGCGGTCAGAGTTTCGGATACGGGCGCGCCGCCGACGGCGACGAAGCGCAAGCTCGCCGGCGCGTGACCTTTTCGCGCTTGGAGCTGCGCGACGAGTCCGGACAGCAATTGTGGGACGAGAACGGCCGTGGTCGGTTGCACGGCCTCGAAGGTCGCGAGCAAGTCGGCTGGCTTCCCAGCCCCGACATTTTCGGCGACCGTCGAAGCGAAATGGGTACGCGCGCCGATCAATACCGGGACGCAGATGGCGGTGATGGTCTCGAGCAGTAAAGCAAACGGCAGGAGCGATAGGTTGATATCGGTCGGACAAGCGCCGATCGCTTCGCCGAGAGCGCGTGCCTGCGAGTCGATCTGCTCGATCCTGAGCCGCACGCCTTTTGGCCGGCCGGTGCTGCCCGACGTATAGACGATCATGCCTGCGCCCGCTGCCTGAGAAGCCGTCTCGCCTCGCCGC
>DATHCZ010000110.1:0-10085 GCA_035319265.1 Methyloceanibacter sp.
TCCGGCACGGCACGAAGCTCGTCCGCTTCCGCCCAGACAAGACGCCGCGGCAATGCACCTTCGAGCAGATCGCGCCGGCGGTGATGCCGGAGAATTTCAGACTTCTTCTCACGTCGTAGCGCGTCGAGTGTCTCGCCTGGATGCCGCGGATAGCCGCAGCCCGGTGCCGCGCCAAAGCAGGAGCCTAGAGATTACTGCGCGCTAATGCGTGTGCGCGGCTTGCGAAGTTTCGTTAGTGGTCAAGGTTTTTCGCGGCCGCATCAGGCCTGTTAGTCTTGTGGAGTCGTGGGGTAAAGACGGAACTGCGTCGGGCGCACGGCGATCCGCCCCGAACGACCGATGTTGTAATCGGCGGGAAGCTCGATCTCGATGCGGTCGGGCAGACTGGCGACAGCGAGGTCGACGCGCCGGGCACCGGCATGGCGGCGGAGTCCCTGAACGACGCCCGGGATGGCGCCGGGCAGATCGGTACCCACCTCAACGTCGTGGGGTCGGAAGAAGAGTCGCGCCGGGCCATTGGGAACGCCGTTGACGTCAAGATCGAGGGTGTGCTCGTCGAGCCAGACCTTGCCCTGCTCGACGCGCACCGGGAGGGTGCTCGATTCGCCGATGAAGGAGAACACGAAGGGCGAGTTCGGCTCGTCGTAGATCTCGTCGGGCGTCCCGATCTGCTCGATCTTGCCTTCGCTCATCACCACCACGCGGTCGGCGAGCTCGAGCGCCTCCTCCTGGTCATGGGTAACGAACACGGTGGTATGCTCGGTCTTGTTGTGAATCTCCAGCAGCCAGCGGCGAAGTTCCCTGCGTACCTTGGCGTCGAGCGCCCCGAACGGTTCATCGAGCAGAAGCACGCGCGGCTCGATGGCGAGTGCGCGGGCAAATGCCACACGCTGGCGCTGCCCGCCCGAAAGCTGGGCGGGGAAGCGCTTCTCCAACCCCGTAAGTTGCACGAGATCGAGTAGCTCGAGCGCGCGGCGTTTGATCTCTTGGCGGCTTGGACGCCGCGACCTCGGGCGGACGCGCAGGCCAAAGCCGATATTGTCGAGCACCGTAAGATGCCGGAAGAGCGCGTAGCTCTGGAACACGAGCCCGACATTGCGCTGTTGCACGGTAAGCTTCAGCGCATCGTCGCCATCGAACAGGACGCGGCCTGATGTCGGCGCGTCCAGTCCGGCGAGAATCCTGAGCAGCGTCGTCTTGCCGGAACCCGAAGGCCCGAGGAGAGCGACAAGCTCACCGGGTTGGATATCGAGCGAGATGCCATGGAGAGCCGCGGTCGCGCCGAATTTGCGCACGACAGCCTCGATGGTGACCTGCATCGGCTTTTCCCAACGCCTCGTCCAGGAAAGCGGCCAAGTGCTGCCAGAGGTGATCCCGTTCGTAACCGGAGCGTCCATGGTTTTCTCCTAGTGGCGCCGCGACGCGGCGATTTGATCGGCATAGCGCCATTCCAGCGCGACCTTGACAACGAGGGTGACGAGGGCAAGCAGGGCGAGCAGCGAGGCGACGGCGAAGGCAGCGGCAAAGTTGTACTCGTTGTAGAGAATCTCGACATGCAGCGGCATGGTGTTGGTCTTGCCCCTGATATGGCCGGAGACAACCGACACGGCGCCGAATTCGCCCATGGCGCGCGCGTTGCAAAGCACCACCCCATAGAGCAGCGCCCAGCGGATATTGGGCAGCGTCACCTTGACGAAGGTCTTCCAGCCGGATGCGCCGAGGGATAACGCGGCCTCCTCGTCCTGTGTTCCTTGCTCCTGCATCAGCGGCACGAGCTCGCGCGCCACGAACGGAAAGGTGACGAAGATGGTGGCGAGCACCATGCCGGGCAGCGCGAAGATGATCTGAATGTTCTCGCTCTTGAGGAAGGCGCCGAAATAGCCCTGGGCGCCGAACAGGAGCACGTAGATCAATCCGGAAATGACCGGAGAGACGGAGAAGGGAAGATCGATCAGCGAGTTGAGCAGGCTCTTGCCGTGGAAGTCGAACTTGGCGATCGCCCAGGAGGCGGCAAGCCCGAACACCACGTTGGCGGGAACGGCTATTGCCGCGATGAGCAGAGTGAGCTCGATGGCTGAGACGGCATCAGGCTCGGTGATCGAGGCGAAATAGGTGCCAAGTCCTAAGCGGAGCGCCTCGACGAACACCGAGGCAAGCGGCAGAAACAGGAACACGACGAGGAACACGACGGCGACGCCGATCAGGACGTAGCGGACGAGCGGCTGCTCGGTGGTGACGGCCTGAGACTGCGGCGTCGAGACCAGCAGGGGTGCGACGGCAGCATCGGTCATTGGCCGAACCTCCTGCGGCTCCAGGCTTGCACCAGATGCACGAACAGCAGAATGGCGAAGGAGATCAGCAGCATCGCCGTGCCGATCGCCGCGGCCTGCGCGTAGCCGAACTCTTCCAAGCGGATGATGATGAGAAGCGGCGCGATCTCGGATTGGAACGGCATGTTGCCGGCGATGAAGATCACCGAGCCGTATTCGCCGACGGCGCGGGCGAGAGCAAGCGCAAAGCCGGTGAGGATCGCAGGCATCAGCGTCGGCAGCATCACCATGAACACGGTCTGGCGGCGGTTGGCGCCGAGAGTCGCCGAAGCCTCCTCAAGCTCGCGGTCGAACTCTTCGAGCACCGGCTGCACGGTGCGCACTACGAACGGCAGTCCGATGAAGATCAGCGCGATGGTAATGCCGAGCGGGGTATAGGCGACCTTGATGCCAAGCGGCGCGAGCCAGCCGCCAATCCAGCCGTTCGGCGCGTAAAGCGTCGTCAAGGCGATGCCAGCGACCGCGGTCGGCAGAGCGAAGGGAAGATCGACGAACGCATCGAGCAGACGGCGGCCTGGGAAGCGGTAGCGGATCAGCACCCAGGCGATGATCACCCCGAACACGGCGTTGATCACGGCCGCGATCAGGGCGGTGACGAAGCTCAAGCGGAGCGCGGCGAGCGTCCGCGGACCGGTCACCACGTCGAGAAAGCCGGCCAACCCGAGGGTTGCCGACTTGAGCACGAGTCCGCCGAGCGGAATGAGGACGATCAGGCTCAGATACGTCAAAGTGAAACCGAGCGCCAACCCAAATCCGGGAAGCGCGCTCGGTTTCTTCAACGCAAGGCCGCGGGCGCCGGCCATGGCGTTTTCCTCAGGTTGGCCGACCGGTTAGTTGGTCGACTTGGGCTGATATAGCTGGTCGAAGATGCCGCCCTCGTCGAAATGCTTGGGCTGCGCCTTGGCCCATCCGCCGAACAGCGGATCGTCGATCGACACGAGCTTCACGTCGGCGAAGCGCGCGAGATCCTTGGGATCGGCCGATTTGGGATCGGAGGGGCGATAGTAGTTATGGGCAATGAGCTTCTGGGCTTCCGGCGTGTAGAGAAAGTTCAGATAGGCCTCAGCGACTTTGCGCGTGCCTTTGGCATCGACCACCTCGTCGACCACCGCCACCGGCGGCTCCGCTTTGATCGAGAGAGACGGCACGACGATCTCGAACTGGTCGGCGCCGAGCTCATTAAGAGCGAGGAAGGCTTCGTTCTCCCAGGCGAGCAGGACGTCGCCGATGCCGCGTTGAGCAAACGTCGTGGTCGAGCCGCGCGCCCCAGTGTCGAGCACCGGCACGTTGGCGTAGAGCTTCTTGATGAAGTCCTTGTCCTTGTCTTCGCTGTGACCGAATTTCTGATCGGCGTAGGCCCAAGCCGCAAGATAATTCCAGCGGGCGCCACCCGAGGTCTTCGGATTTGGCGTGATGACCTGGATGCCGTCCTTCACCAGGTCATCCCAATCCTTGATGTGCTTCGGGTTTCCCTTGCGCACGAGGAAGACGATGGTCGAGCTGTAGGGCGAGGAGTTGTTGCCGAGCCGCTTCTGCCAATCGGCCTTGATCTTGCCGGCCTTGGCGATCTGGTCGATATCGGCGGCAAGCGCCAGCGTCACAACGTCGGCCTGGAGACCGTCGACCACGGCGCGAGCTTGCTTGCCCGAGCCGCCATGGGATTGCTCGATCGTGACGGTCTCTCCGGTCTTGGCCTTGTAGTCCTTGATGAAGGCCTCGTTGACCGCCTTGTAGAGCTCACGCGTCGGATCGTAGGAAACATTGAGCAGGGTCGCGTCGGCAAGCACGGCGCTCGCGGCGAGCGTCGACGCGATCAGCGCCGCGCCGGCAAAAAGGGTGTTGCGAAGTTTCATGATCGATCTCCTCTCCTGAATAACACCCTAAACTCTATCTAGTTTATAGTGTTTATCAAGGGCGGACCGTACCATTCTCCCGACGCCCCGTGCCACCCCGATCTAACGAACACCCGGGCGAGAGAAATTGTTTCCAGGGCCAAGACGCCCTGGACGCTTCAAAACAAAAAAAAATCGCGGGAAAAGGCCTAGCGGACGGCTCGGATGGAACCGGATTCTAGGTTTTTCGGGTTCCGAATCGCGTCGGCGATGGTGGTGCGGTCGAGCACCTCGCGGGCGGACGTGGCCACCGCGGCGAAGACATGCCTGATCTCGCAATCCTCCTCGGTGCGGCAATCGACGCAGCGCCGATAGGCAATGCGGCTCAAGCAGGGCAAGGGCGCCAGCGGGCCGTCGAGGATGCGCAGAACTTGGCCGAAGGTGATCTGGTCGGCCGGCATTAGAAGAGCATAGCCGCCGAGCTTGCCCCTCTTGCTCAAGAGGATGCCGTGGCGCTTAAGCTCGAGGAGAATCTGCTCCAGGAATTTGCGGGGAATACGTTCCTGTGCGGCGATCTCTCCGATCATCATGGAGTCCCCGGCGCGCGCCAGCGCGACAAGAGCGCGAAGAGCATATTTTGCCTTTTGGGAGATCACGAGGAGATGTCCAATACCCTATCTAATGTGTCGGGTAGATAAACGCTTCGCCCTTCTAAGGCAATGTAGGGCGCCCATTATTTACCGAGGGGTCCCCTTGACGAGAGTGGTGCCCCTGCCCAACAAACGAGGAGGGCAAGGCCCTTGTAGAAAAAAATGCCCAAGACCCTGCATATCAAGACTTTCGGCTGCCAGATGAACGCCTATGACAGCGAGCGCATGGCGGATGCGCTCGGCTACGCTTTGACACAGGACCAAGACCAGGCCGACCTCGTCATTCTGAATACCTGCCATATTAGGGAGAAGGCCGCCGAGAAGGTCTATTCGGAGCTCGGCCGCGCGCGCCTTGCCAAGGAAGCAAGGAAGAGGGAGGGCCGCGACACTCTGATCGCGGTCGCGGGCTGCGTCGCCCAGGCCGAGGGTGAGCAGATCATGGCGCGGGCGCCAGCAGTCGACATCGTAGTCGGACCGCAGAGCTACCATCGCCTCGCCGATCTCGTGACGCAAGCCGAGACAACGGGCAAAGGCGTAATCGCCACCGAGTTTCCCGCTGAGGACAAATTCGCTCATCTGCCCGCGAGGCGAAGATCAGCGGCACAGCCTTCGGCCTTCGTTACCGTGCAGGAAGGCTGCGACAAATTCTGCACCTTCTGCGTCGTGCCCTATACGCGAGGGGCGGAGTTCTCACGCTCACCTGCGGAGATCGTCGCCGAGGTCGAGAGCCTCGCGCGCGCGGGGACGCGCGAGATCACGCTGCTCGGCCAGAACGTCAATGCCTATCACGGCGCCAATGCCGACGGCCGCGACTGGTCGCTCGCGAAGCTGTTGAAGCGTCTTGCGCAAGTGCCGCGGATCGAGCGTCTCCGCTTTACCACGAGCCACCCGCGCGACATGGACGATGAGTTGATCCAGCTTTTCGCCGATGAGCCAAAGCTCATGCCTTATCTGCACCTCCCCTTCCAGGCGGGGTCCGACCGCATCCTCGCGGCTATGAACCGCAAGCATACGGCTGAGGACTACGAGGCGTTGATCGGCAAGGTGCGCGAGGCGCGGCCAGGCATCGCACTGTCGACCGACATCATCGTGGGATTTCCCGGCGAGACGGACGAGGATTTCGAGGCCACTCTTGCGCTTGTCCGCCGCGCCCAGTTTGCCCAGGCGTTCTCCTTCAAGTACAGCGCGCGCCCCGGTACGGGAGCCGCGACCTTCGACCGCCAGGTGCCAGAAGGGGTGAAGCGCGAGCGGCTCCACGCCTTGCAGAGCCTGCTCGATAAGCACCGCCGCGACTTCGATCAGAGAACCGTAGGGCGCAAGCTCAAGGTGCTGTTCGAAGGACGCGGACGGAAACCCGGACAGGTGGCTGGACGTTCACCTTATCTACAGGCGGTGCATGCAGAGGGACCCGAGGGATTGATCGGCGAGATCGTTGAGGTTGACATCTTAGCCGCGGGCCCGAACAGTCTTCACGGTGTCATCAATTTGGGGTTTGCATGGCGCGAGCCAGTTCAGGCGGCCGTGTGACCAGTAAGGCCAGCGGAAGGAAATCGTCATTGGCGCGGGGGCGTGGAACTGCGCTGAAGCGCTCGGCCGCGGCGCGCGCCAATGGCGGTGGCGAGCCGACCGTCGTGTTCTTCGACGACATGCGGCTCGTTCGCGATCTGCTAGGCGATTACGACGCCAATCTCGCCGTCCTCGAGGACCGTCTCGGCATCGAGGCCGTGGTCAACGGCAACGCGGTCAGCCTGCGGGGATCCGAGGCTTCCTGCGCGACGGCGAAATCCGTACTCGAACAGCTCTACGGCAGGCTCGCGCAAGGCGAGATGATCGGCGTCGGAGAGGTGGTCGGCGCTATCCGCCATGCGAAGGTCGTCGAGCCGGGGGTCAGCGAGGAACCGCGCGCAGAGCTGCCCGAGGCGGAACAGATCAGGACGCGCAAGCGCCTCATCACCGCGCGCACGCCGGCGCAAAGCGCCTATCTCGCTTCGCTGAAGCGGAGCGACCTTGTCTTCGCCACGGGCCCCGCGGGCACCGGCAAGACCTATCTCGCTGTCGCCTACGCCGCTGCCTGTCTCGAGGGCGGACAGTGCGACCGGCTTATCTTGTCGCGGCCTGCGGTCGAGGCCGGCGAGCGGCTCGGCTTCCTTCCTGGCGATATGCGCGAGAAGGTCGACCCTTATCTGCGCCCGCTCTACGATGCGCTCTACGACGTGCTGGCGCCGGAGCGCGTGGAGCGCGGGCTTGCTACCGGCGTGATCGAGATCGCTCCGCTCGCCTTCATGCGCGGGCGTACCCTTTCCCACGCCATGATCATCCTCGATGAGGCGCAGAACTGCACGAGCGTGCAGATGAAGATGTTCCTTACGCGGCTTGGCGAGCAGAGCAAGATGATTGTGACCGGGGACCCGACGCAGGTCGATCTGCCGCCGGGGAGGGATTCAGGTCTGATCGAGGCGATCAACATCCTCAAGGGCATCGAGGAGATCGACCACATCGCTTTCACTAGGGCCGATGTCGTTCGCCGCGAGCTCGTCGGCAAGATCGTCGACGCCTACGAATCCGCTCCCCTCAAGGGTGGGCGCAATGGCTGACGGTGGCCCTAGTCGCAAGAGCGCCATGCGCGAGACGAGCGCAAAGCTCGACGTCGCGGTCGTGCGCCATGACGAGGCTTGGCGCACGGCACGCGTGACCGATGCCATGCTTGCCGGCGCGGCCCGTGCCGGCGTTGCCGCGGCGGCGCCAACACGGTCGATAACCTGTGAAGTCAGTATCCTCCTCACCGACGACGCCGAGATGCGCGCGCTGAACCGCAAATGGCGCGGCAAGGACGCCCCGACCAACGTGCTGTCCTTTCCCGCGAGCGACCCGCTCGCGTGTGATTCGAGCGAGCCCAGGTATCTCGGCGACGTCGCGCTCGGCTACGAGACCATCGTGAAGGAAGCGCAGGCGATGGGCACTGCGCTTTCCGATCACGTCGCCCATCTCGTCGTGCACGGCGTGCTGCATCTTCTCGGTTTCGACCATATGAAGGAGGACGAGGCGGAGAGGATGGAGACACTCGAGAGACGCGCGCTCGCCTCGCTCGGCATCGCCGATCCTTACGCCGACAGGAGCGAGATTCGGACTACGGAGGTATCGTCATGAGCAACGCCCCGACGGCCGAAAACGACCTTCCCAAGGAGGAAGAGCGTTCGGCAGAGGAGGAGGCGTCCTGGTTCGAGCGCTTGCTTGCGACTTTCGGTCTCGGCGAGGAGCCCGACCTGCGCGAGCTGATCGAGGATGCGCTCGCCCGCAGCAAGAGCGATACGCTGAGCGCTCAAGAGCGCAACATGCTCCGGCGCATCCTCAGATTCGGCAAGCTCACGGTCGAGGACGTGATGGTGCCGCGGGCCGACATCGTCGCCGTCGACGACACGGTCACCATCGACGAACTGATGCGTGTGTTCCGCCAAGCCGAGCATTCGCGGCTCCCGGTCTATCACGAGACGCTCGATGATCCGCGCGGCATGATTCATATCCGCGACCTCATGTCGTGGATCACCACGGCGGCGGAGGCGGGAGAGGCCGTGCCTCTCGACCTCGGCAAGGTCGATCTCGCGCGGAGCGTCGCCTCGAGCGGCATCGCGCGCGAGATCCTCTACGTGCCGGGCTCGATGTCGGTGCTCGATCTCCTGCTCAAGATGCAGTCGACGCGGCTGCATCTTGCTCTCGTGGTCGACGAGTATGGCGGCACCGACGGACTCGTCTCCATCGAGGATCTTGTCGAGGAGGTGGTCGGAGAGATTGCCGACGAGCACGACGTCGAGAACGAGCCGCTGATCCGCACCGATCCTCGGCTCGGGCTGATCGCCGACGCGCGCACGCCGATCGAGGATCTCGAACACCATCTGGGGCTTGAGCTCGTCTCCGAGGAGCTCGAAGAAGAGATCGACACGCTAGGCGGCCTCGTATTCTCCATCGCCGGGCGCATCCCGGCGCGCGGCGAACTCGTGCGTCATCCAAGCGGCGTCGAATTCGAGGTGCTCGATGCCGATCCGCGCCGGATCAAGAAGCTTCGCATCCACGTACTGCCGAAGGAGGGCGACGCGGCCGCCGGCGACGAAACATCGCCAAGTCCAAAGTCAGAATGAGGCCCGGCCAGCGCCTCGCGACTTGGGTCGCGAGCCTAACTGGATGGCGTCGCGCTCTGTTTGCCGCGGCCCTCGGCGCGCTCTCGGTGCTTGCTTTCGCGCCGCTGCATATCTGGTTCATTTTGTTCATCACTTTCGGCCCTCTGATCTGGCTGCTCGACGGCTGCCATCGCGACCATCAACACCTCGGCGAGCGGCTCAAATGCGCCGCTCTGATCGGGTTCTGGTTCGGCTTCGGTTATTTTCTTACTGGTCTCTATTGGGTCGCCGAGGCTTTTCTCGTCGAGCCTTGGCGGCACGGGTGGCTCATCCCCTTCGTCATGACAGCGCTCCCCGCAGGCATGGCGTTGTTCTTCGTCGCGGCCGCGACACTTGCCATACTGATGTGGTGGCCGGGCATGGCCCGCGCGTTCGCGCTCGCCGTCGCCTTTGGTCTCGCCGAGTATGCCCGCGGCCATGTTTTGACGGGACTGCCCTGGAACCTCGTCGGATATGCGCTGCTCGGCCGCGGCGGAATGATGCAGCTCGCCTCGCTGTTCGGCGTCTATGCCTTGAGCCTGCTCGCGGTGCTCCTGTTCGCAAGCCCTGCTTCGATCGTCACGCCAAGCGGTTTGCCTCCCGCTGGCCGCAGCACGATCTTCCTCGCTGGCGTCCTGCTCATCGCGCTTGGCATCGGCGGCTTGTGGGGCGAGCAACGACTCGCTCACGCGGACAGCGCCGGCACTGGTCTCCGGGTGCGCATCGTCCAGGCCGACATCGATCAGGCCAAGAAGTGGCGACCCGAGAACAGCGCCGAGATCTTCACCGATTATCTCGATCTCACCAAGTCGGGTCCGAATGGGCTTACCGGCATCTCACTCGTGGTATGGCCCGAGACGGCGGTGCCGTTCCTTCTCGCCGACTCACCCGAGGCGCTCTCGCTCATCGCGGACGCGCTGCCGCAAGGAACTTCGCTGCTCGTCGGCTCGGCGCGTCTCGTCGAGGAGCGTGACGCACAGGGCGCGCTGACCACGACGCGTATCTACAACAGCCTTCTCGTGATCGACGACAAGGGCGAGGTCATCGGCGGCTACGACAAGATCCATCTCGTCCCGTTCGGCGAATATCTGCCATTCCAGGACTTCCTGGAGAGCCTTGGCC
>DATHCZ010000111.1:0-5644 GCA_035319265.1 Methyloceanibacter sp.
CTGTGGTCGTTCTTCGCCGGCGCCGGCGTGAATGCGCCACCGGCTTCCTACTCGGTTGACGGCAAGCAGTACATCGTGGTCGGCGCGGGTGGTAACACCCAGATCGACTTCAAGCGCGGGAACAACATCATCGCCTTTACGGTTGATTGATCGTTCTCTCGCCTCGCTTGATGAGACATGATGGGGACGGGGCAGCAATGCCCCGTCCCTTTTATGAGGAAAGGTCGCTTCAATGGGGCTCCTCCCCTTCCCCTCAAAGCTTTGTCACGCGGCAGTCTGCGTTGTGCTGATGATGGCGGGACAGCCCGCGCTGGCCGACGATGCGATCGAGACCAAGGCCAAGGTCTGCGCCGGTTGTCACGGCGAGCAGGGTGTCCCAATTCAAAAGGTGATTCCGGTGATCTGGGGCCAGAACGCGGGTTATCTGTTCTACCAGCTTCGCGACTTCAAAAGCGGCGCGCGCAAGAACGACCTCATGTCGCCGATTGCTGCCAGCCTCGATCAGGCTGACTTGCTGCCGCTCGCGCAATATTTCTCCAAGCTGAAATGGCCCAATCTCGCGCAGCCACCCGCCCCCGATGATGTCGCGAAGAAGGCCCAAGCCGCCGCGGCATCGATCGGCTGCCCCGGTTGCCATCTCGCTTATTTCCAGGGTGACGGCACCACGGCGCGTCTCGCCGGGCAGAACCACGACTATCTGCTCAAGACCATGACCGATTTCCGTGACGACACGCGCGGCAACAACCCCGGCATGTCCGACCTGATGAAGGCGACCTCCACAGACCAGATCGCCGCGCTCGCGCAATATCTCGCCGGGCTCCAGATCGACGCGTACCTGAACCAGGGCCAGTAGGCATTCCAGCCGTCAGGCCGGTCAGTTGGGATTGGCGGCGAGCTTGTCGCGGAGCGCCGTGAGCGTCGTCAAATCGCTGGCCCGCTTGCCCTCCTTGTCCTTGAGGGTCTTGTCCGCGCCGCGCGCGATCAGGAGATCGACGGCAGCAGCGTGGTTGAGCTCGGCGGCGATCATAAGCGCGGTGCGCCCGCGATTGTCGGCATCGTCGATATGCGCGCCACTATCGAGCAGCATCGTCATGACCGCGACCACGTCTTGCACCCCCGCCTCGTCCGAATGGCCCGCCGCCCACATCAGCGCGGTGAGATCGTTACCATAGCGCGCGTTGACGTCGACGCCGCGATCGAGCAGAAGGCGCACCACCGCCGGAAAGCCTCGTCCCGCCGCGTAGACGATCGCGGTCTTGCCGGTGGTGTCAGCCGTCTTCGGATCGGCGCCCTTCTCCATCAAGAGCTCGATGATCGGCACGCTGCCCATATAGGCCGCCGCCGCAAGCGGCGTGATGCCGCTGCGGCCTGGAAGGCTCACATTCGCGCCGCGCTCGACCAGCAGCTGAACGACGGGGAACCGGCCATTCTCGGCCGCCTGATAGAGCGCCGACGAGCCCTCGATATTCTGGGCATCGATCGCGGCGCCCCGGTCAAGGAAGAGCGTGACCATCTCGACCTCTCCCGCCACGGCGGCCCGTGCCAGCGGTCTTGTGCCCGTGCGGTCACGTGCGTCCAGCGAGGCGCCCAACTCGAGCAGGTGCTTGGCAAGATCGAGGCAGCCTTTGTCGGCGGCCGAGAACAGCGCCGCATTGATTTCGATGGACGTAGGATCGCGCTCGATCTGCTCGTAGCGCTGCTCCTGACTGCGGCAGACCTTCGCGTTGGCGAGAGCGGGTGACGTGGCGAACGCGATGGCGGCGACCAATACTGCCCCCGAGGCCGCAAGTTGAAGGCGATACGCAGACATGACACGCTTCTTAGTGGCTTATCGCGGCGGCGTCGAGAGCCATGGCTTAGCCCACAAGCGGACCCTTAGCATGTTGCCAGGCGCGTATCCCGCCTTGGATGTGGCGCGCAGTTCGGAGGCCCTCAGTTTGCGCCGCCTGCACCGCCATGGCCGAACGCTGGCCGAAGGTGCAATAGAACAAAAGCTGTTTCCCCGCCGACGTGGCGAGCGTATGCAGAAGACCATCAGCCTTCAGGCTTTGCTCCACATCGGGATAGGCTACATGCAGCGAGCCTGGGATGATCCCGTCCTTTTGCCGCTCCTGGTCCTCCCTGAGGTCGATCAAGGCGATCTCCGTCTTGCCTAGGACCGCCTTCGCCTCTTCGGCCGTCAGGCTCCAGCCGCGCTTGACGGCGATGTCGCGGGCAAGCCCGATGCGCATGTTGGCGGGGACCGCGACATCCATCATCTTCGGGTTGGGCAAATTGAGGTGACTCATCAGGTCGACATATTCGTCGATCGATTTCACCTGTAACCGCGGGTTGAACGCCTTTTCCTCGGCGATGGTGCTGACCGTGTCGCCCTTATAGTCGTGCGCCGGATAGACGAGCGTCTCGTCGGGCAGCTTGAGCAGGCGCCCGAACAGGGAATCGTATTGCGCCCGCGCGCTGCCGTTCTGGAAGTCGGTGCGCCCGGTGCCGCGAATGAGCAGCGTATCGCCCGTGAATACGCGGTCAGGCATGATGTAACTGTAGGAATCGTCGGTGTGGCCAGGTGTATAGATCGCGTCGAGGCTGAGACCCTCGATCTCGACCTTGTCGCCGTCCGTCACGCGCATCGAGACAACTTCAGCCTTACTCTGCTCGCCCATCACCGTGATGCAACGCGTGCGCTCGCTGAGCGCCTCGAGTCCGGTGATATGGTCGGCATGGAGATGGGTGTCGATCGCCTTCACCAGCCGGAGATCAAGCTCGCGCAGGAGCTGGATGTAGCGATCCACCCGCTCGAGCACGGGGTCGATGATCAGAGCTTCTCCCCCATGGCGGCTGGCCAGGAGATAGGTGTAGGTGCTGGAGGTGCTATCGAAGAGCTGCCGGAAAATCATGAACTTCCTCGTCTAAGACGCACAGTCGGCTGAACTCGTAGCGGAACCGCGGTACGTCTGAAATCGTCCTTTCCTCGAAGAGATCGAAGACATACTACTAGTCCCGACATTGAGGGGACGGGGGATGCGCGATTCAGAGGAGCTGATGGTCCTGGTCGATGCTGATGATCGCATCATCGGAACGGGCGAAAAGCTCGAGACCCACCGCAAGGGCGCGCTGCACCGCGCCTTCTCAGTGATCGTCTGGAACAGCGCGGACCACATCCTCCTCCAAAAACGCGCCATTCGCAAATATCACTCGGGCGGATTATGGACCAATGCCTGCTGCGGCCATCCCCGGCCCGCGGAGGACATTGCAGCGGCGGCGCGCCGCCGTCTCAAGGAGGAGATGGGCTTCACCTGCAAATTGAGCCCACTCGGGACCATCACCTACCGCGCTGAGCTCGAGGGCGGCATGACCGAGCACGAATTCGTCCATGTGTTCAGAGGGCTTTATGATGGAAAGGTCGCTCCCGACCCCAACGAGGCCGAGGGCTATCAATGGGTAAGCCTCTCGGACGTCAGGGCCGACATCGCTGCCATGCCGAAGCGCTACAGCGCCTGGTTCCGCGAGTATATCGCCGCCCAATGGCCGCTGGCGTGACTGTAAATCCTCCTTTGCGCAATTAAGGCACTCTCTATAGGTAGGGCGTCATGAGAGATGTCGTGATGGACGCAACCATTTCGGTTCCGCCGGAGTGGGCCCCGCAGAAGGCGATCTGGACCGCATGGCCCGCCGATCCCGAGGAATGGAACGGGGACCTCGCCGCGCCGCGCCGCGATGTCGCGGCGCTGCTGCGTGCGCTTGCGCCGACGAACCGGGTGCGGCTGCTGGTGAACGGCACCGAGATTGAAAGCACCGCGCGCGAGCAGCTTGGCGACGCCGCGGAGTTGGTGCACGCGCGGTACGGCGACATATGGCTGCGTGATACCGGGCCAATCTTCGCCCGGAGCACCGGCGACGACCTGGCGCTCCGCTTCAAATTCAATGGCTGGGGCGGCAAGTTCGATCTTCCCGACGATCAAACCGTCGGCGACGACATCGCCAAGCTTGCGGGCGACCGGACCCGGAAATTCGATTTCGTGCTCGAAGGAGGCGCCATCGACCAGGATGGGGCCGGCACGATCCTCGCCACCCGCCAGACTCTGCTTAATGCCAACCGCAACAATTGGAGCGAGCAAGAAGCCGAAGCTGCTCTTCACGACGCCCTTGGCGCGCGCAAGGTCATTTGGCTCGATCACGGTCTCGCTAACGACCACACCGATGGCCATATCGACAATGTGGCGCGCTTCGTCGCATCCGGGCGCGTCGTCTGCCAGTCTCCGTCCGGCGGCGACGATCCCAACGCCGAACTCCTCGAGAGCATCGCAGAGACGCTCTTGAGCGCGACCGACGCGCAAGGCCGCAAGCTCGATGTCGTGCGTATTCCCAGTCCCGGCCTTGTCGCCAACACCATGGGCGAAACCCTGCCCGCCTCGCACATGAACTTCGTCATCGCCAATGGCGTCGTGGTCGTGCCCGTTTACGGGACACCATCGGCGCCCCGCGCGGTCAAGGCACTTCAAGCTCTGTTTCCCACCCGCAAGGTCATCGGCCTCCCCTCGCATGGTCTGCTCGGCTCCGGCATGTCGGGCGGTGGTTCGTTCCATTGCATCACGCAACAGGAACCTGCGTGATGAGCGAGCGCAAGGTCACCGTTGCCGCGATCCAGACTTCTTACGGTCACGACATGGCGGCCAATATCGCCAAGACGGCTGCGCTCGTGCGCGAGGCGGCCAAGCGTGGCGCCGAGATCGTGCTCCCGTCGGAGCTGTTCCAGAGCATCTACTTCCCCACGCGGCAAGACCCGAAATGGTTCGCGGCTGCTCATCCTGCCGGCGAGCACCCCTCGGTTATTGCGCTGCGCAAGCTTGCCGAGGAACTCGACATCGTCATCCCCATTTCGTTCTTCGAGAAGGACGGTCCCCGTTATTACAACAGTGTGGCAATCGCCGATGCGGGCGGCGAGATTCTCGGCATTTATCGCAAGAGCCACATCCCCGACGGACCTGGCTATCAGGAGAAATACTATTTCCGCCCGGGCGATACGGGCTTCAGGGCGTGGAAGACGAAGCACGGCGCGATCGGCGTCGGCATTTGCTGGGACCAGTGGTACCCGGAAGCGGCGCGCGCCATGGTCTTGCAGGGCGCCGAGCTCCTGCTCTATCCGACCGCAATCGGCTCGGAGCCCTACGACCTCACCCTCGATACCCGCAAGCAATGGCAGCGCGCGATGCAAGGCCACGCCGTGGCAAATGCCGTTCCGGTGGTCGCGGCAAACCGCGTCGGGCGCGAGGAGAACGACGGCGCGAGCCAAACCTATTATGGCCACTCGTTCATGGCCGACCATGTGGGCGAAATCGTCGCGAGCTTCGGCGCCCACCAGGAGGGCGTATTGATCGGAAGCTTCGATCTCGCGGCGATCGAGCGCTATCGCGCCGAGTGGGGTTTCTTCCGCGACCGCCGCACCGACCTCTACGCCAAGGGTTTGCTCTAGACTAGGGAGGCCGCTTAAGGAATGGCAACCATCACGTCGGATGACTTGATCACGGCATGCACCTTGTCGCCGACCTTGAGCCCGAGATCCTCGACTGACTCGTTGGTAATCGAGGCTGTGACGATGGTGCCGTTCACGTCGATGCGCACATGAGCCGTGGTGGCGCCCTTCTTG
>DATHCZ010000112.1:0-46459 GCA_035319265.1 Methyloceanibacter sp.
AACCCGTGCTCCCGAGCGTGCCCCCAAGCGAGGCCGAGTTTGCCGCGCTTGCCGCGGGCGAACCTCCGGCGGAGGCTCCCTCCCGCGTGGTCGCCATGGGCTGGCTCGCGCTGATCGTCTTCGTCGCGCTCATCCTCGGCATTCTCGTCTTCGCCAAGGGGAGCGTGCTCTCGGTCCTCCCCGGCGCCCAGCGGCTCTACGGCATGTTTGGCGGCTCATCGGCGACGAGCGGGCTCACCTTCGAAGGCGTCCGCTACGGCTGGGCCAACGAAGGCGATCAGACCGTTCTCGAAATTCAGGGCGACGTGGTGAATTCGAGCGCCTCACCCGTCGCCGTGCCGCAAGTCGTGATCGCGCTTCGCGACGAGAACGGGAACGAGATCTCGGAGTGGACGACCGACACCGGCTCCGTCGAGCTTGCCGCCGGCGAGCATGCGGCCTTCGTGCGGCAGATTCCCTCGCCGCCAAGCAATGTCCGCAGCGTCAAGGTGCGCTTCGCCAAGGCCAAGTGATCCATGGCCCATTCCGCGGCGCCGTCGATCACGCCGCTCTACAGCGAAGAGACGATCGCAAGGAGAATCGAGGAGCTCGCGCAAGAGATCGCCGCGCTCAAGCTCGACGAGCTCATCATCGTCGCGGTGCTCAAGGGAAGCTTCATCTTCGCCGCCGACTTGATCAGGGCGCTGCAACGCAACGGGCTCGCGCCCGAAATCGATTTCATCTTTCTCGCAAGCTATGGCACCGGCACCACGTCGAGGGGCGAGGTCAAAGTGCTGCGCGACGTCGAGAGCGAGCTTAAGGGCCGCGACGTGGTGATCGTCGACGATATCCTGGACTCTGGCCGCACGCTCGCTTTCGCCAAGGCGTTGCTCGCCTCTCGCGGCAGCCGCTCGGTCAGGACCTGCGTGCTGCTCGACAAGCAGGTACCGCGCGCCACTCAGATCGTGCCTGACTTCATCGGCTTTCACTGCCCGCCGGTCTATGTCGTAGGCTACGGCATGGATCTCGCCCATCGTTATCGCGAGCTGCCGTTTATCGGCGAGGTCACCGGCAAAAAGTGCTAGCGGCCGCTCGCCCACACCTGATACCTGACGAAGCCATGACGACGCTCAAGCTCATTTTCGCCCTGATCGGGGCCACCATCCCGCTCATCGTGATCGTCCAGGCCTTCCGCAGCGAGGCGCGCGACCGCTGGCCAGAGGGTGTGCTGGTCGGGGTCTATCTCGGCACGCTCGGCTCGATCAGCGTGCTCGCGCTGATCGACTATTTTCTCAGGTGAGACGCCGTCAGAACGGCTTGATCAGGCGCTCGAGATAGTCGAGCTCGAAGGTCGGCCGCTGCGGGTCGCCGAGGCGCTGCCTGATCTCATCGAGCACCTCGCGGGCGCGCTGGATATCGATTTCATCGGGGACCTTCACCGAGAGACCGAGATCAGGACGGTTCGAGCGGTCAGGACGGCCTAGCGGGTCTCGCCCGTTATTGCCGGGACCCTGGCCAGCCTGGATCTCGCCACCCTGCTCCATCTGCTCGGCCAGCGACTGCGCGCCCTTGCGCAGACTGTCGAGCGCTTGGTTCTGGGCCTGAGTCGCCTGGTCGAGCTCGTCCTGGCCGATCGCGTCCTGAGCCTCCGCCATCGATTTCCCGGCGCCATCGAATTGCTGAGGCGCGTCGTTGCCTTCGATACGGAAGCGGTCGATCAGGCTTTGCAGCTTGTCGCGGAGCTCCTGCTGGCGCTTGGCGAGATCGCCGTGCTGCCCGGAGTGCTGGCCCCCTTGCGGCTGCTGGCCCATCTCGAGCTTGCCTTGGCCGGGGGCCCCGCCCTGCTTGCCGGATTCGCCCTGGCTCTTGAGCTGACCTTGGTCAGTCTCTCCGGGCATGTCCATGAACGGCGCCATACCCATGCCGGGACCGAAATCCATCGGCTGGCCCGGCGGGCTCACCTCGAATTGCTGGCTTTGCTCGCCGCCCCGTTCGCCCTGCTGGCGCTTGGCTTGGAATGTATCGTCGAGCAGCTTCTGCTGCTTCGAGATGACATCGTTCAGGTCCTTCATCGTGCGGCTCGCGCGCTGCTGCTTGGCGTTTTCGGGGATGTTCCCGGCCTGCATGCGCTCGAGAATGTCCTTGAGCTCCGACAGCATGCGCTCAGCCATTTCCTTCGAGCCGGCCTGGGCAAGCTTTTCGATATTGCTCAGCATCTTGTCGAGATCCTGCTGCGAGAGAAGCTGATCGCCGTTCTGCTGCTGCTCCTGCTTTGCCATGTTGCCCTTGTCTTGCGCCTGCTGGGCAAGCGCCTGCATGTAACGCGACAGGGCATCGCGCAAATTGTCGACGAGCTGCTTGATTTCGTCCGGCGTGGCATTCTTTTGCAGCGCCTGCGAGAGCGCGTCCTGCGCTGATTTGAGCTCGCGCTCAGCCTCTGGGAGGTCGCCGTCCTCGATGCGGAGCGCGGTCTGCCATAGCTGATCGACGACACTTCCGATCGCCTCGTGCGAAGGATTGCTCATCAGCCGCCAATAAGCGTCGCGCAAAGAGAGATAGGTGAAGCTGTCCTCGCCGACCTTGTCGCCGCCGATGGTCAACGCATCGAGCGCCTGGGCGACGGACTCGGTCGTGCCGGGATCGCGCACCAGCTTCTTGCGCTGCTCGACCACGGCCTTGGCGAGCGGCTTGGTGAAGACGCGCTCCGGCAGCACGAACTCGTAAGGCGCGCTCATCCCGGCTTGTCCGGCTTGATCGCGGGCGATCAAGGTCATGCGCACCTTAAGTCCCGCCCACGGATGGGCCGTCAGGTCTTGGGTGGCACGTCCGTCGGCGTGCTTTGCGTTGGCGCGCGGCAATTGCAGCGGCATGACCGGCGGCTCGAGCAAGGGATCGGTCTTATCCTTGGCGTTTGCGTCCTTGCCGGCCGCAGCCGCGCCGCCCGCGTCCTTGGGGCCGACAGGAAACGGCTCCGGCGCAAGGCCGGTATCGGCACCCTCGGCGAGGGCGAATTTTGCCTCGGCATTGGCAACGCCGTGATCGTCATCGGCGCGGAAGAGGAGGCGCAAGGCCCCGCGCGGGGTGGTCGTGGGGTTGGCCATCAGGCTGATGGTTGGCGGCTCGTCCTTGATCAAGTCGAAGCGCCATTTGGCGACGATCGCTCCGCCGATGCGAACCTCGGCGCTGCCTGGGTCGTTCAGGGTCACGGCGAACTCGGTCAGTCCCTCGGCATGGCCGGTCTTGGGCTCGGCGGCCTTGGCGACGGTGCCCTCCTCGTTGCTGGTGACGAGACTGACCTTCTCGTCTTTCGGCACATGGGCGCGAACGATCAGCTCGCTCCGCTCGGGCACCGACAGCGCGCGGAAGGTCTCAGAGCCCGTGCCGACCGTCTCGCTTCCGTCGGCAAGGACGATGGGCGGGACCTCGGTATAGACGGGCGGCGTCACCCAGGCATCGAGCCTGAGCAGCGACGGGGCGCTGCTTGCGGCCGGAGAGAAGGCGGAGCGCAGCCGGTCGAACCCATTAGGGCCGGCGGCGAGCACGGCGGCGATCAGCGCGACGAGAAGCAAGGCGCGGATGGCATAAGGATCTTTGCGGTCGGTCCGTGGCTCCGGCCAGGTCGGCCGGAGCTTCTGGATGAGACGGGACAGGCGGTCGCGATGCGCGGCCCAAAGCAGCGCCGTCTCCTTGGCCGGCATGGTGCCGAGGCGATCCTCGTAGGAAGAAGCGGGACGGTGCTTGACGTTGGCCTTGGTCTCGAGGCGGCGAAGCGCCTCCTCGCGGGTCGGCAAAGCGATGCGGATGAGCGGCAGGAAGGAGACGGCGAGCGCGAGCCCGAAGACGCCGAGCAGCACGCGATGAGCGAGCGGCGGGACGATGCTCCAGAGATCGAGCAAGCTCACCACGAGGAACGTGGCAACGACGAAGAAGGGCCAAAGCAGAGCCTCCCACACACGCTCGAACAGGAGCGCAAGCAGGCTCAAGCGAACCTTCTGCTCGAAGCGCTTAGCGAGCGCGCGATCTTCCGGCGTCTCCGGCGGAGTCGGCTTCGAGCGGAACACGGATTTCATCATGCTCTTCTTTAGCACGGGAGCGGGGGCCGCTCGTAAGTTACAGTCCGGTAATCTGGGGTTCGATGCGGGCGAAATGGAGGCTTTACCGTCCCATTAACGCGCGTCAGAGCCACTCCGGCAGGCGCTCCTTGGCCAGCATGTCGTCATAGCTTTGCCTTGGCCGCGTCAGGCTGTAGCGGTCTCCCGCCACAATGACCTCGGGCACCAGCAGCCTAGAGTTATACTCGGAGGCGAGGACCGCGCCATAGGCGCCGGCCGTCATCACGGAAATGAGATCGCCGGAGCCAAGCGCGGGCAGGGGACGGGCGAGGGCGAGATAGTCGCCCGTCTCGCACACGGGGCCGACCACGTCGGTCATGACGGCTGGAGTTCCCGGCTTAGGCTCGATCACCGGCCAGATCTCGTGATAGGCCTCGTAGAGTGTCGGCCTGATCAAATCGTTCATCGCCGCATCGACGATGGTGAAGGTCTTCGACGCGCCCTGCTTCACATAGAGCACTTTCGCGACGAGGATGCCGGCGTTGCCGGCGATCATGCGACCCGGCTCGAACAGGAGTCGCGCGCCAAGATCGCCAACCTCGTCCTTGACCAGTCGTGCATAGTCGGCAGGAAGCGGCGGTTCAGGCTCGTCGCGCCGGTAGGGGATGCCGAGGCCGCCGCCGAGGTTGACGAAGGAGATCGCGAAGCCCTGCGAGCGCAACGTACCGACCAGCTCCTTAAGCAGCGCGAAGGCGTTTCTGAAGGGCGAGAGGTCGGTGATCTGGCTGCCGATATGCATGTGCACGCCGCCAGCCTCGATGTTGGGAAGCTCACGGGCGAGGCGGTAGAGTGCGGACGCGTCGGCGAACGGCACACCGAATTTGTTCTCGGCCTTGCCGGTCGCGATCTTGTGGTGGGTCTTGGCGTCGACATCGGGATTGACGCGCAGGGCAATGCGCGCGGTCGTTCCCCGCGCTTCGGCAACCTCGCTCAAGGCCCTGAGCTCAGGCTCCGACTCGACGTTGAAGGCGAAGATGCCGGCATCGAGGGCGAAGGCCATCTCGGCCTTGGTCTTGCCGACGCCCGAGAAGGCGATGCGCTCCGGCGGCACGCGCACGGCGAGCGCGCGGCGAAGCTCGCCTTCCGACACCACGTCCATGCCGGCACCCAAGCGGGCCAGCGTCGCGAGCACGCCGAGATTGGAATTGGCCTTGACCGAATAGCAGACAAGCGCGTCGTTCATGCCGGCGAAGGCATCGGCGAACACCCGGTAGTGGCGCTCGAGCGTCGCCGTCGAATAGCAATAGAACGGAGTCCCTATCGCGGCGGCGAGGCTGGCAAGGTCCACCTCCTCGGCGTGGAGCACGTTCTCGTGGGACACGCCGCGCCGGTAGGCGAAATGGTGCATTTGAGAAAGTGTCAGTCTATTGCAGCAGTCGGTCGATCCAGAGGCTACGGGCCGGAACCTGGGACATCTTGGTTGATGGATCGGCTTTCACCTCGGGATAAGCGGGCTTCGGCCGATCGAGGGAGCCGCGGCGGCCGCAGGCGGAAAGGCCCACAGACACCACGAGCAAAAATGCTATAAGGATGCGCAGTGCGCTTCCCATTGGTCGTGCCCCTGTCGCTCGGGCCTTTTCGTGGCCCTTCAGCTATCCCTTTTTACGCGACAAGCCTTCCTTCTCCAAACGCTTTATCCACCGCTTTGCCGCGGCCAGCACGTTGGCTGGGGCCGTTCCGCCATAGCTTTTGCGGCTTTTCACCGAGCCTGCGACATCGAGCGCCTGAAACGCCTCTTTGGTAATTTTGGGCTCGATCGACCGTAAATCGGCCAAGGAGAGGTCCTTGAGCTCGACGCCCTTGGCATCGGCCAGCGCAACGATTCGCCCGGCGATGTGATGCGCCTCGCGGAAGGGAAGCCCGAGCTTGAGCACGAGCCAATCGGCGAGGTCGGTCGCGGTCGAATGCCCCTTAGCGGCTGCCTCTTTCATGGCGGCTAGGTCGGGCTCGAGATCCGCGATCATTCCCGTCATGGCGGCGAGCGCGAGTTTCAGCGCATCGAGAGCGTCGAACAAAGGCTCCTTGTCCTCCTGCATGTCCTTGGCGTAGGCGAGCGGCAGGCCCTTCATCACCATGAGCAGAGTCTGGAAGGCGCCGGCGATCCGCCCCGTCTTGGCGCGCACCAGCTCGGCGGCGTCAGGGTTCCGCTTCTGCGGCATGATGGAAGAGCCGGTGGTGAACTTGTCGGACAGGCGCACAAATCCGAATTGCGGTGAGGTCCACATCACGATCTCTTCGGCGAGCCGCGACAGATGCATGGCGGCGATCGACGCGGCAGCGAGCATCTCGAGAGCGAAGTCGCGATCGGACACGGCGTCGAGCGAATTGGCGGCCGGCCGGTCGAAGGCAAGCGCCTTCGCCGTCATGTCACGGTCGATGGGGAAGCTCGTGCCGGCGAGCGCCGCCGCGCCGAGCGGACATTCGGCAAGGCGCTTTTGGGCATCGGCGAAGCGGCCGCGGTCGCGCGCGAGCATCTCCACATAAGCAAGACAGTGATGGCCGAAGGTGATGGGCTGGGCGGTCTGAAGATGAGTGAAGCCAGGCATCACCGCGCCGGCGTAGTCGAGCGCCTTCATGACCAGCGCCAACTGGAGCGCGGCGAGGCCGGCGTCGATGACGCCGATCTCGTCCCTGACATAGAGCTTGAAGTCGGTCGCCACCTGGTCGTTCCGCGAGCGCGCAGTGTGGAGCTTGCCGGCGACGGGACCGATCAGCTCACGCAAGCGGCTTTCGACATTGAGGTGGATGTCCTCGAGCGCGCGCGAGAAATTGAAGGTTTCGGCCTCCATCTCGGCCTCGATCTTGGCAAGCCCGCGTGCGATCTCTTGGGCTTCCTTCTTGTTAAGGATGCCGGTCGCACCGAGCATGGCGACATGGGCCTTCGAGGCCTGAATGTCGTGACGCCACAGCCGCTTGTCGAAGTCGATGGAGGCGTTTATCTCCTCCATGATTTCGGCCGGACTTGAGGCGAAGCGGCCGCCCCACATGGTGTTGGTCATTGCTGTCGAGCCTGGGCAAGACGAGGTGAGCGGGAAGACGTGAGCGAACGCAGTGAAACAAAGCGCGCCGCGCCACCGGCCATGTTTCTCGTCGCTGGGTTGCTGGCGGCGATTGCCGGATTCGCGACGGTATATGTGAGTTTTGCCCCTTCTGACAATGGGCCGGCTGAGGGTTCCATGGCTTCGGCCCCATCCGAGAGCGCGGGCGAGGCCACGATCCCCGGCGGGGGTGCGGGCTCAAGCCCGCTCGCCGGCCTCAACAAGGGTGCGATGGCGGCGCTCCTGGTCAGGGCGAAGCCGCTCGACGTTCCGGCGATCGAGTTCGTTGACGGCGATGGCGCGACCAAGTCGCTCGCCGATTTCAAGGGCAAGGTCGTGCTTCTCAATATCTGGGCAAGCTGGTGCGTGCCGTGCCGCGAGGAGATGCCGGCTCTCGACAAGCTCGAGCAAGCGCTCGGCGGCAAAGACTTCGGTGTGGTCGCGGTGAATATCGATAAGGGTGGCCCGGAGAAGGCGAAGAGCTTCCTCGCCGAGACGGGCGCCACGCATCTTCCGCTCTACACCGATCCCACGAGCAAGATGTTTGCCGTGCTGAAGGCGGTGGGCATGCCGACCACGCTCGTGCTCGATCGCGAGGGCAGGGAGATCGGCCGGCTGGTCGGGCCGGCGGATTGGAGTTCGCCCGAGGCCAAGCGCGTGGTCGAGGCCGCGATTGCGGCCAAGCCGGAGGGCGCGTCCTAGCCTCCTGGTCTATCTCGCCTGGGGCGCATCGACGGTGAGCCGCAAGGTCCAATCTTTCGAGCTATCGTAGTAGCTCGTGCGAAGACCGACGATCGGGTCGTTCTGCCCGGCTTCATAGGTGACCGTTTCCTGACCCTGGTCGAGCGGCAGCTGATGCTCGATCCACTCGCCGCCGAGACAGGCCTTCACATTGACGCGCTCGACATTGAGGCGTGCATTGATCTCATCGAGTGTCTGGTAGGTCGGAAGCGAGCACGAGTAATAGCGGATCGTCTTGCCCTCGTAGGTCCAATCGCGGACGGTGCAGTCCTGCCAGCCCGGAGCCTGGATGCGCGCGGTCCATAAGCCGGAGGATTGCGGGCCGAGAATGCCGGTGAATTGCGTGCGCGCCTCGGCGATGACGCGATAGAGCGCGTTGCAGAACTCGGGCGCCGCCGTGGGTCCCGCGCTTTGCGACGAGGACCGCTCCCGCAGCAGGAACCAGAGCGTGCCGCCGAGCAGCGCCGCGAGAAGCAAACTTCCGAGAAGGATGGGGAGCAGGGAGCGCTTGCGGTCTTTGACCGGCGCGGGCGTCGGCGAGAGAAGCCCCACCGGGGTACCCGACGCGACCGCTTCCTCCGCCGCGACCTTGCCGCCGAGGAACTGCGCCACCGCGCCGAACAGGCGCTGGATATGGACCTTGAAGTCGCGCCCGGATTCGATCTCGAGCGCGTTGAGGAAGGCAAACTCCTTGATGCTGTCGGGGAGCTGCTCGGGGTCGGGCATCACGGCACCGTCGATCAGCACCGGCAGGATGGGGACGCTGCTCCGCATCGCCGTTTCGATCTCGACCCGGACCGGATCGGCGGCGTTCATGATGCGGGCGGCGGCGTTCTCGCGGCGGCCGAGCCAGTCGCGGCCGATAACGGCGACGAGGAGGTCGCTCGAGGTCAGCGCGTCGGCGATATGTTTGCGAAAGTCGCCGCCGAAAGGAATGTTGTCGATGTCTATGAAGAGGCTGTTCTGGCCGAAGCGCTCGACTAGGCGGTCGAAGATGCGCCCAGACATGGCGGAATCTGCGCGCCGGTAAGAAACGACGATTTTCGGGCTGTTATTCGCGTCGGCCATGCCCATCCCTCAATGGACGAGCAGAGACTAAATGACTTTGCATCGGAGAGCGAGACGGCGGGCTACTTCACCGGGACGACGGCGTCCTTGTCGAGACGATAGGAGTATTGGCAGTGATCGGTGGTCGGCTTGTTGCAGGGATCGCCGGACGTCGTCACATACAACATGGGCTTGCCGGCGGCCTTGCCGAATTTGTAGCTCTGCACCAGGTCCTCGAAGACGAGGTCCCAGGCCGTTTCGCCGTCCCAGAAATAGATTTGCAGCGTGCAGCCGGCATCGGTGCACAGGGGATTGGGAACGCCTTCGCATTTCAATTTCTTGTAATCGGCGATCCAGTCTTCGCCGCCGTCGCCGTTCAGATCCTGCGTGCTCAACACGGAATCGGCATTCGGCTTGCCATTTTCGTCCTTGCACGACTGGACCGCGTCGGCGATGGCCTGAGCGACATTGTCGGGCGGCTCGGCGGCGCGGCCGAGAGTTGCGCCGAGGCAAACGAGCATGGAGAACAGGGCCAAACGGCGCGCCGGCATGAGAAGAGAAGGCGTCAATTGGCGCCCGTCTTCACGGTTTTGCGCAGCGTCTTCTTGGTGGCCTTGACCGCACCTTGAGCGACCGCGGCCGCAGCTCCCGTCGTGGCGGTCACCGCGCCCTTAGTGACGGCCGCGGCGGCGTCGGTGCTCGCTTCCACGGCGTCCTCGGCATCGAGGTCGAGAGTGGGTTTGGACTTCTTGCCGTACTTCTTGCGGGACAACTTGGCTGCCTTCGCCCCGCAGATGGTGTCGGCCAAATGGGCCGGCGTGTCGCTCAACGAGGCCTGGATGGCAAGTCCATCGAGGCTGGTGCCGAACAGCGATTTCCAGAAATAGCGCTTGAAGCCATTCTCCAGGAGGTCGGTGGCGCGGGCGCGGCGCGTGGCGACCGACTGCTCACCGAGGACGACGGCGACCAGCTTGCGTCCATCGCGGGTGGCACTCGCTACGATGTTGAATCCTGAGTTGCAGATGAAGCCGGTCTTCATGCCGTCGGCGCCGGGCAGGCTGACGAGGAGGCCGTTATGGGTGCGGATGATCTGCTTGCCGACCTGGACCTCGGTCGTGGTGAAGAGGTCGAGGTGATCAGGGAACTCGACAATGATGGCACGGGCGAGTCGCGCAAGGTCGCGGGCGGTGGTGTACTGTCCCTCCTCGGGCAAGCCGTTGACGTTGACGAAATGCGTGCGAGTCATGCCGAGATGCTGCGCGGCCTCATTCATCTTGGCGACGAAGGCTTCCTGACTGCCGGCGACGGTTTCGGCGAGCATCACCGCGACGTCGTTGGCCGATCTGACGATCAGCACCTTGAGCCCAACGTCGAGGGGGATCGATTCTCCCTCCTTCAACCAGAGTTTGCTGGGGGCCTGCTGTGTTGCCAACTTGGAGCAGATGAGCTGGGTATCGGGTTTGACCGTGCCGTCCCTCAGCGCCTCGAACGTCACATAAGCGGTCATCAGCTTGGTGAGAGAGGCGGGGAACCACATGGCATCGGGGTCTTCGGCGTAGAACACCGTCCCGTTATAGGGCTCGAAGACGAGCGCAGGTCCCGCGGTCGCCGCCGAGGGAGCGGATAGGATTGCTCCGACGAGAAGGCCAAGACCCGCACGTCTCAGCATCATGCTTATTCCCTCACCCAAGCCGGCGCCTTGGCGCTTGGCTGTCCCGCCCGCGCGGTGACCGCGCTTGGCATTTGCACGTCAGCCACCCCCACCCCTAGGAACGGCCGCGCCCCATCATCAATCCAATTTCGACTGTTCCGTGGCGCCTGAACGAGGACGCAAAGCCGGACACAGCCGAATCAGAGGATTATGGATCAAAGTGAACCATAATCGCCGCGAGAGTAGCGCGCCCACCTCAATTCGCAACTGCGAAATTGTCTTGACGGCACGGCGTCGGCTTGCGTGCTTCGTGAGAGACAGGAATGGGTACCTCGCGCTAAGGGTGGCGCATTCCTGGCCAATTCGGTGGGACAGTGCCGGCGATGGACGCAGAGGCGAGGCGCAAGCAACTTTCCGCCGCGATACGCCGGGCCGCCGGCGGCGACCGCGCGGCGCTCCGCCTCGTTTATGATCAGACCGCCGCGAAGCTTTATGGCGTCTGCCTTCGTATATTGAATGACCGAAGTGAGGCAGAGGACGTGCTGCAAGAGGTTTACCTGACCGTCTGGCGGAAAGCGGCGGCCTTCGACGAGAGTAAGGCGAGCCCGATCACCTGGCTCGTCGCCATCGCGCGAAACCGCGCCATCGATCGGCTGCGCTCGGAAGGCGTGTCGAGGCTCTCCGAGCCGATCGAGGCGGCGGACGCGGTGTCTGATTCTTCGCCGCTGGCCGAGGAGATGCTGGTGAGCAGTCAAGAGCAGGCGCGCTTGGCCGCGTGCCTCAAGGAGCTCGAAGCGCGTCAGGCGAATGCCATAAGGTCGGCCTTCATCGGCGGGGCGACCTATGAGGAGCTGGCGCGGGCGGCAAACGTCCCGCTCGGCACGATGAAGAGTCTGATCAGGCGCGGTCTCGCCAAATTGAGAGCCTGTCTTGAGCGATGAGCGACACCGGCACGAGAGACTTTGACGAGCGCGAACGGTTGATCGCCGCCGAATACGTGCTCGGCGTGCTGAAGGCTTCCGAGCGGCGGACCGTCGAGCAGCTCATCGCGCGAAGCTCGGCCTTTGCCGCCGAGGTCGCGTTCTGGGAAGAGCGGCTCGGCGGACTTGCGGCGCTGGTGCCTCCGGTCGCTCCGCCAGCCGACGGTTGGGCGCGCATCGAGGCGGAGCTTGGGCGCGCCAAGGCCGGCCCCGCGCGAAGCGAGGGACTTTGGCAGAGCCTCTCTTTCTGGCGTTCGCTCGCGATCGGCACGAGCGCACTTGCCGCAGCGTGTCTTGCCGCCTTGATCTATGTCGGGGCGGTATCGACGGCGCGTGCACCGCTTGTGGCGCAGCTCGGCGCCGAAGGCGGCAAGACGGGCTTCGTCGCCGCGGTCAGTAGCGGGGGCGGAAGCCTCACCATCGTGCCGGCTGCGCTGCTCAGCGCCGAGGAGCAGAAAGCCATGGAGCTTTGGCTCATTCCCGCGGGCGAGAAGCCGCATTCGCTTGGGCTGATCGACCCCAACCGGCCGGTCACCATCAGCGTGCCCAAGGACCTGCTCTCCAAGCTCAACAGCGAGGCGGTGCTTGCGGTCTCGCTCGAGCCGCCTGGCGGCTCGCCGACGGGCCAGCCTACCGGCCCCGTGATCGCCAACGGCAAACTGGCCGCGCTGTAAAGTTAGAACACGAAACGGAAGCCAGCCGAGCCGCCTTGCACCGAGGCTCCGTCGGCGCCGCTCGCGAAGGTCGCGTCGTAGCGCGCGTAAAGGTCGAGCGAGCGCTTGACCGTCATGCTGGCGAGCACGTTGATCACCGCGGCGTCGCCCGGGGCGTCGACGCCCGTGATAGCGAAGCTCGGACCCGGCAGGCCTTGGAAGCCGGCAGTGAAGCTGCGGGATGTGTCGCCGAAGTCGTGGGCCCAGCCGGCGCGGAGCTTGATCAGCAGCGGCGCAGGGAGACCGACCGCGAATTCTTGCGACAACTCCCCGCCAAGAAGACCAATCGCCGCCTCGGTGCTGTTGCCGTGGACGATGAGGTCGATCGCCTCGGCTCCGCTTTCGGCGAAGCTATCCTCGTCGATCACGATTCCCTGCAGCGCCGCGATCGGTGTGAGCTGCATAGTGCGGCCGAGCGCAAACGAATAGCCGGTCTCGGCATTGGACAGGAACGCGTTCGCCGTCGGTTCGCCTTTTGCTTGCCGCGCGACACCGGGGAAGACGATGCTGCGATCAAGCGAGCCGTCGCTGTGACCGAACCCGATCGCGCCGTCGACATACCATCGCCCCGGCGCATAGGTCGCATAGACGGCGCCGGAGATTGTATTGCTATTGCCGTTCCCCGAGATTTTGTTCGCGTCGAAGTCGCTTCGCGCATAGCCGACGGCAAAGCCGGCGAGGAATGACGGCCCAAACCAACGGTCGATTCCGCCCGCCACGCCTGCGATCTGGTAATCCATTCCATGCAGATCGCCGCTCTCGTCGAGTCCGCCGGCACCGCCGAAGCCAGTCAGCCATGGTCGCACCGGCGCTTCGCGGGCGTTCCTATCGGCGCGGTCGAGTCTTAGCTCGTCATGCACCGTGTCGAGGAACATGCGCGCGGATTGCGTCTCGACGGTCGGGATGTCGGCATAAGGCTCCCCGCCGAGCTGCGTCAGCGCTTTCCGCAGCGTGCTTCCGTCACTGATATTGATGAGATCGAGGCCGTTATAGATCGAGTCCATATCGGTGTAGAGTTCGGGGTAGGGACCAGCGTCGAGAGCGCGCGCCACGGCAAGCGTGTTGCCGGCGCCGGCGCGCGGCCGGTAGGACAGCGCCGCGTCGCCGATCGGCTGCAGATTAATGTAGTTCTCGACGGGGACGAATTGCGGATTGGCGCAGCCTGGCTCGGAGCTGATGCCGATCAGCCGCTCTTGCTGCACGCCGCCCTTTCCCCACGGGCCCGCGGTCGGAATGTTGGGCGGGTTTGCGGGAAAATTGCCGAGGATCGGCGCCGCCTGTCCTACGATCATGCACGTTCCCACCGGGACCTGAACGATGGTGAGCGAGTCGGGGAGATAGGGGAGCGCAAGAACGTCGCGGATCTGCTCGGCATTCAACCCTCTGATCGCGTTCGATCCAGCTAGGAAGCTGCCGATCGGGCTCGTCACGCCATCGGTGTAAGCGCGCACATATTGCGTCGGGACCGAGGTGCGAACGACGTTGGCCTCAGCCGACGGCGTGAAGGGCTCGGTTGGCGGCCCGATATTCAGATAGCTATTGGCGTCGGCGCCGGTGTCGATCTCCGGCACGAACGTGCCGTTACGCCGGAAGACAGGTCCGCCAATGATCTCGCCGGGCGGCAGAGGGAGGTCGCTCTGGGCGAGAGCCTCCTCGGCAAGTCCTATCGCCAGCAGGACAAAACTGGCGAGCAGCAGAGTTCCGCGCCTGAGGCATGTGAGCATGGGCACGTCCCCCCTGTACCCAAATGCGCGGCAAAATGTTACGCCGTTTCACAATGTCTGATTGAGCTATCGAGACTCTGCACACAGATTCTTTGATCGCGAGCGGCAGGTTCGGCTGGCCGAGTGAAGCCTTGCGAAAGGGGGCGCGCGACCAGCACGCCCCCTCAATTCCTCGCCTAACCGCCGCCACCGCCGACCGGCTGCGGCTGAGCACCTTGGTCCTTCAGCAAGGGTAATGGGTTTTCCGGGTGCTGAAGATCCGGCGTGAGGTCGGTCGACGCTCCCCCCGGGAATCGTTTGATGCTCGGGTATTTGATGATCGATTTGTCGAAATCGACGATGACCGGGGAGATCAGCGCCAGCACCCAGCCATTGTCTTCGCCGGCATATCGACCGGGCGAGCTTGTCATCACGCGCATCGGCGCGGCCCCGTTGAAGATCATGTCGTATTTCTCGTAAGGGTCCATGGTGAGGTTGTAGAGAGCGCCGATGGCCCCGAGGTCTGTCACCGGACCGAGCCAAGAGTCTTTCGCCGTGCTGATATATTTCCACGCCATATGCACCCAGGGCTCGTTCGGATCCCCGCCAATATCGGCACGGGCACCGTTGAACGTCTCGCCGTCGATATAAATCCAAGTGGTGCGCGCCGAATGCGGCGCTTTGCCCAGGACGTAGGCGCTGTTGTCGATACTGTCGAAGTAGATCGGCTTGCCGTCATTGCCGACCCAATCGTGCGGCGGAGGCGTGAGCCCGACCATGGCGGCAAGCGTCGCCCAGCAGTCGATATGCGACATCATCTCGTCGTAGCGGGCGCCTGCCTGAACGTGACCTGGCCACCACATGATGGCCGGGACGCGCCAGGCTCCCTCGAAGGCGGAGCCCTTTTCGCCGCGGAACGGCGTGGTGCCGGCGTCGGGATAGGCGTCGAGCCAGGCGCCGTTGTCGGCCGTCACGATGACGATGGTGTCGGGCGCCTCGGCACGAATGGCTTCCATGATGCGGCCGATATCGGCGTCGAGTTCCATGATGGAGTCCGAATAATCGCCGAGATGCGACTTTCCCTTGAACTCGGGCGCGGCGTTGGTCGGGTTGTGCATCTTGATGAAATTGACATCCATGAAGAACGGCTTGTCGCTCTTGGCGTGCTCCTTGATGTAGTCGACCGCCGAATCGGTCTGCCGGATGTCGAAGGTCGCGAGCGAATCGTAATCGATGGTGCCGACCCTCTTGGCGGGTTGGCCGGCCACTTCTTCCCATTCACCGAGATTCGCATCGCTCTCGTATGCCTTTGCGAATTCCGGATTGTAGGAGGGGAACCACGGATGAAAAAATTTCGAGGTGTCGTCGTAAGCGTAGACGCCGGCATAGTAGGCGGCGAAATGCTTCATCTCGTCGAAGCCGTGCTCGGTTGGATAGGAATCCGGGATGTCGCCGAGATGCCACTTGCCCGAGAAATAGGTGGCGTAGCCGTTCTTCTGAAAGAACTCCGCGATGGTCGGCGTTTCCTTGCGGAGATAGTTCTTGTCGCCTGGAGCAACCACGATCGAGAGCGCCGAGCGGATCGGAATGCGGCCGGTGATGAAGGAGGCGCGCCCCGCCGTGCAGCTCGCTTGGCCGTACCAATTGGTGAAGGTCGCGCCCTCTTGAGCCATGCGATCGACGTTCGGCGTGGGATGGCCGAGAGCCGTTCCTCCGCCGTAAGCGCCGAAATCGCTCCAGCCGGTGTCATCGGTCATCAGCATGACGATGTTGGGCCGCTTGTCCTGGGCTTGCGCTTGACCGGGACTCATCAAGGCGAACAGCGCCGTTACCGCGACGCTCCCCGCGAGTGCGGTGATAGCGCCTGCCTGACCGAGCTTCGTCCGACCGGGCTGTCCTTCCGTTGAAGAAATCTCAACCGCACGCATGGGCGTCCTCCAGATTGTGATTTTGAAGTCTCAGTCTCCACCTGTGCGTTGTTGCAATCAAGCTACGCGCGCGAGCAATACCCAAGCGCGATACCGCGTCGCTCTCAGGCTTGCCGATGCACAGGGCCGGCCTTCGCGTTAGCGGTCGAACTGAAATCTTCGCCGAAGCGAGATCACGAAAACGTCATGGCGCATCGCTGCATCCGCGCGCGGACGCCTCCCGTAGCTCAGCCCGTACCCTTGAACGGGACAACAGGCAAACAGGAGGTTGATATGAAGTTCGTGAAGTTCGCTATTGCCGGCGCCGCGGCTGCCGGTCTTGCTTTCGCCGCTCTTTCCGCCGTTCCCACCTTCGCCAAGGAGACGACGGTGATGGTCGGCGGCGCCCCGATGTATCCCTCGAAGAACATCATCCAGAATGCGGTCAACTCCAAGGACCACACGACACTGGTGGCGGCGGTCAAGGCGGCCGGTCTCGTCGATACGCTCGAGGGCAAAGGTCCCTTCACCGTATTCGCGCCGACCAACGACGCGTTCGCCAAGCTTCCCGCCGGCACGGTCGATACGCTGCTCAAGCCCGAGAACAAGGGCCAGCTCACCCAGGTGCTCACCTATCACGTCGTGCCGGGCCGTATCACCGCCAAGGACCTGATGGAGATGATCGAGAAGGGCGGCGGCAAGGCTACCCTCAAGACCGTGGAAGGCGCCGAGCTCACCTTCGAGATGAAGGACGGCGCCATCTGGGTGTGGGACGCCAAGGGCGACGCCGCCAAGATCACCATCAAGAACGTGATGCAGTCGAACGGCGTGATCCACGTCATCGACACCGTGCTGCTGCCGAGCTAAGTCCTCCCCCCGCTTAGCTCAGCGACAGCCAGGCCCGCCGTGCTTCGCGCGCGGCGGGCTTCCTGTTTTCCGGGCCTTGACGCTAAAATGGCGGTGAGGGGGAGCGTGTACCAATGGAGTGGCTACGCAAGCTCGACGAGAATCCGCTGACCGAGCGCGTCATCATGGCGCTCATCCTGGTCAATGCCGTTACGCTCGGGCTCGAGACGAGCGGCGGCGCGATGGAACGCTACGGTCCGCTCCTCATCACGATAGACCGCATCGCCATTGCCATCTTCGTGGTCGAGATCCTGGCGCGGCTCATCGTGCAGCGCGCCGCGTTCTTCAGCGACGGCTGGAACATCTTCGATGCGGTGGTGGTCGGCGTCGCGGTCGCGCCGGCGACGGCGGCCTTCTCGGTGCTTCGCGCGCTCCGGGTATTGCGCCTGCTCAGGCTCATCACCGCGGTGCCGGCGCTGCAGCGCGTGGTCGGCGGCCTGATCAGGGCGCTCCCCGGCATGGGTTCGATTCTGCTCTTGATTTGCCTCGTCTTCTACGTGGCGGCGGTAATGGCGGTGAACCTTTACGGCGCCGATTTCCCGGAGCAATTCGGCACGCTTCCGCGCTCGCTGTTCACGCTGTTCACGGTAATGACGCTCGAAGGCTGGGTCGACGATGTGGTCAAGCCGATCCTGGTCAAACATCCTTACGCCTGGATCTTCTTCATCTCCTTCATCGTGGTGACCACCTTCACCGTGCTCAATCTCATCATCGGCATCATCGTCAACGCCATCGGCGAGGAGCACGCCGAGGCGGGCAAGGCCGAGCGCAAGATTATGCACGAGGAGACGGCGCCCTTGGCCGCCGAGATCAAGGCGCTGAGGGCCGAGATTGCGTCGCTGCGTAAGGATGTCGCCGGCGGCAAGCGCCGCACCTGACCACGCGGCGAGACCGTTCGCTAGCCGCGATCTGAACGATAGGGCGGATGTCCCGAGCCGAGCCTCGGCAATGAAGCGGGCGTCGTCGTCGCGCGCGTCATGTCGAGCCAAGGAGCCCAGGCAAGCCGCATGGTCTCGGCCCAGAACGCTAAGGGATTGAGCATTTCGAAGGTTTTGGCGAAGGCCTCAAAGGACGGAATAGCCGTGAGCGTGATCGCGATCTGCTCGCCCCGTCCATCTGGCGACGGGCGGTGGAGGATCTCGATGTCGAGACCTGGCAGATGCGCGATTGCCTTCATGTCTTCGACGTCGCTCGAATAAGCGGTTGCGTTGAATCCGGACAACACTCAACTCCGATCAGACTTACTCAAGCAGTAGGTATACTGAGTCTCAGCAGGAGGGAAGTCGCTGCTTAAGCGCGCGATGGCCGTCAGCACTTCGCCTTTTGCTGGAGGGCCTCGGTGAGCAGATAGCAGCCGGAGCGCATCTCATCGATCATCCAGCCGTTTCTGTCGCGGACGAGCTCGTAGGTGACGAAAGTGATCTTGCCGAAATTCTTGAACCTGGCGTCGACCACCGCGCTTCTGTCGCCGCCCTTGATCAGCACCGCCGTGACGTCGCTGAGATCGAAATCGTTGCCCATGACGATCATGGAAAAGTCCATGCAGGCGTCGCCGTTCTTCTTGGCGATGCGGAAGCACTCGTCCCATAGGTGCTGCGTGCGCGGCGTGTAGCGAGCGGTTCCGCCGAGCGCGTCAGGATCGTAGAGCGACAAGACATAGGCGACCACGCTCTGCGTCTTGGCGAGTGCCGCGTGTGGCACTGCGACCAGCAACAGCAGCGCGATCGCGGCGAGCTCGACGGGAGCCCTCATTTCAATCGCACGTGGATGGCTTGCCCTGGAGCACGTCCGTGAGCGTGCCGCAACCGGTCGAGATGTCGTCCACCATCCAGCCCTTCTTGTCCTTGATGAGGCGGAAGTTGATGTCCTCATGGCGCTCGAAATTGTCGAAGCTCGCCAAGACCCCCGCCGTTTGGTCGTCGCTCTTGAGAGGCTCGACCTTGAGATTCTTGATCTCCCAGTCCTGGGCGTTGACCCAGATGTCGAAATCCACGCAGGGATCGCCGGTCTTCTTCTCCTTCTTGGTGCAGGCTGCCCACAGCTTCTCGATGCGCGGCGAATAGCGCGCCTTGGCGCCGGGCTCTGGCTTGTCGGCATAACGTTCCGTGATGTAGGCGACCGCGGTCTGATCGGCGGCGGCAAGCGCCAGGCCGGCGATGCTCGAGAGCAAGACAGCAGCGACGAGCAGAACCCGACCCGGCATTTCGATCTCCATCAAGAGGGGAACCTCTAGCTTTTCTCGATCAAGACGGCGCGGAAATCGTTGACATTGGTGAGGGTGGGGCCCGTCACCAAGAGATCGCCGATGCGAGAGAAGAAAGTCCAGGGATCGTTATCCGCGAGCATCGCCTTGGCGTTGATCCCGGCCTTCGCCGCGCGGGCGAGCGTATCGGGATAAATCAGAGCGCCGGCATTGTCCTCGCTGCCGTCGACGCCGTCGGTGTCGCCGGCAAGGGCGTAAATGCCTTGCATGCCGTCGAGAGCGATGGCGAGTGCCAGCAGGAACTCGGTGTTGCGCCCGCCTTTGCCTTTGCCCTTGAGCGTGATGGTGGTCTCGCCGCCTGAGATCAAGACGCATGGCGGCTTCTCGGGCTGGCCGCGCAACTTGCATTGCCGGGCGATACCGGCATGGACCAGCGCCACGTCGCGCGACTCGCCCTCGATCGAGTCGCCGAGGATCACGGGCGTCACGCCCGCTTTGCGCGCAACCTCTGCGGCTGCCTCGAGCGAGGCTTGCGGGGTGGCGATCATGATGTTCTCGACACGCGCGAGGCGCTTATCGCCGGGCTTCGGCGTCTCCTCGGCCTTGCGCAAGCGATCTATCACGGCCCTTGGCACCTCGATCTTGTATTTCTCGATGATGCCGAGCGCCTGCTCATTGGTCGAAGGGTCGGGCACGGTCGGGCCTGAAGCAATGATGGAGGGATCGTCGCCCGGCACGTCAGAGATCATCAGCGCCACCACGCGGGCCGGGTAGGCAGCGGCTGCGAGCCGTCCGCCTTTGATGGCGGAGAGATGCTTCCGCACGACATTCATCTCGGAGATGGTGGCGCCCGACTTGAGCAGCGCCTTGTTCACCGCCTGCTTGTCCTCGAGCGTCAAGCCTTCAGGCGGAAGCGCGAGAAGGGCAGAGCCGCCGCCGGAGATGAGGCAAAGCACCAGGTCATCCTCGGTCAGCCCCTGCACCATCCGAAAGATGCGCTTCGCCGCCTCGCGTCCCGCCGCGTCGGGGACGGGGTGGGCGGCCTCGACCACTTCGAGCCGCTCGGTAGGCACGCGATAGCCATAGCGGGTCACGACCAGGCCTTCGAGCGGACCGCCCCAAGCATCTTCGAGCGCCTTGGCCATGGCCCCGCTCGCTTTGCCGGCGCCGATAATGATGGTGCGGCCCTTAGGCTTCGGCGGCAGATGGGGCGGCACGCAAAGCGATGGCAGCGCGGCATCGACGGCGGCCTGGAACATGGCCTTAAGCAAGACGTCAGGCTTCATCGTCTCGGCGTTCCCTCCAAATGGGGCCTGAACCTGCACAGACGATTGCAAGAAGGCAAGCGAATGAATTAGTTTGCTCACCCTTGGTGCAACAGATGACCGCTTCTTCGTGGGGCTAACCTATTGGGGGCCGTGAGTAATGTCAGTTCAGCCGCGTGACGATGCCGAAAAAGCGGGCAAGCCTTCCCACGATCAGCACAAGAACCCGAAATCGGATATCGAGATCAGCCAGGCCGCGAAGATGCGGCCGATCGTCGAGGTCGCCAAGGACAAGCTCGGCATCCCCGCCGAAGACTTGATTCCTTACGGGCATTACAAGGCTAAGGTCGCGCTCGACTATGTTGCCGGGCTCGCCAACAGGCCCGACGGCAAGCTGATCCTCGTCACCGCCATCACGCCGACGCCTGCCGGCGAGGGCAAGACCACGACCACTGTGGGCTTGGCCGATGCGCTGAACGCCATCGGCAAGAAGACGATCCTCTGCATCCGCGAGCCATCGCTTGGGCCCTGCTTCGGGGTGAAGGGCGGGGCGGCGGGCGGCGGCTATGCCCAGGTCGTGCCCATGGAGGACATCAACCTTCATTTCACCGGCGATTTCCATGCCATCGGTGCCGCCAACAACCTGCTCGCGGCGATGATCGACAACCACGTCTATTGGGGCAACAAGCTCGACATCGACACGCGCCGCATCACTTGGCGGCGCGCCGTCGACATGAACGACCGGGCGCTTCGCTCGATCGTCAGCTCGCTCGGCGGTGCCGCCAACGGCTACCCGCGCGAGGCGGGCTTCGACATCACCGTCGCCTCAGAGGTCATGGCCATTTTCTGCCTGGCGTCCGACCTCGCCGACCTCCAGCGGCGGCTCGGCCAGATACAGATCGGCCCGACGCGCGACAAGAAGCCGGTCACCGCCAAGGACCTGTCGGCTGCCGGCTCGATGGCGGCGCTGCTCAAGGACGCGCTCGCGCCGAACCTGGTGCAGACGCTCGAGAACAATCCCGCTTTCATTCATGGCGGCCCGTTCGCCAATATCGCGCATGGCTGCAACTCGGTGATCGCCACCAAGGCCGGGCTCAAGCTCGCCGATTACGTGGTGACGGAAGCGGGCTTCGGCGCCGATCTCGGCGCCGAGAAGTTCTTCGACATCAAATGCCGCAAGGCCGGCATCAAACCCTCGTGCGTCGTGATCGTGGCCACCATCCGCGCGCTCAAAATGCATGGCGGGGTGGCCAAGGACGATCTCAAGAAGGAGAACCTCGGGGCGCTGGAGAAGGGCTTCGCCAACCTCCACCGCCATATCGATAATTTGCAGAAATACGGCGTGCCGGTGATCGTCTCCGTCAACCGCTTCTCGAGCGATACCGCAGCCGAGATGGACCTGCTGAGGCGCCTGTGCGCTCCGCTCGGCGTCGAGTGCGTGCTGGCCGATCACTGGGCGCAAGGGAGCGCGGGCGCCATCGGCCTTGCCGAGACAGTGGTCAAGACCATCGAGACCAAGCCATCCGCTTTCGAGTTTCTCTATCCCGATACCATGTCGTTGTGGGAGAAGACGCGGACCATCGCGCGCGAGATCTACGGCGCCGAGGACATCACCGCCGACAAGAGCGTGCGAGATCGCTTCGCCGAGCTCGAGAAGGAAGGTTTCGGCAAGTTTCCCATCTGCGTCGCCAAGACTCAGTACAGCTTCACCACCAATCCCGACGCCAAGGGCGTACCGCTCGGCCATACCATCCCCATCCGCGAGGTGAGGCTTTCGGCGGGGGCCGAGTTCGTCGTCGTGATCTGCGGGGACATCATGACCATGCCGGGACTGCCGAAGGTGCCGGCCGCCAACAATATTCAGCTTGGGCCTGACGGCCGTATCACCGGTTTATTCTAGCGTCGGAAAGGGGTTGCCAGGCGAGCGGGGTGACGCTAACACCCTTTTCCGCGCGAAAATCTGCCGGCGGACCGAGGCCGGCCAAGCAAAATCAAGGAGTGGACGATGGCTGGAGCAAGAAAGCCAGGGCGCAATTTTCTGTTTGTGCCGGGGCCGACCAATGTGCCGGACCGCATCTTGCGCGCCATGCACGTCGTCATGGAGGATCATCGCTCCTCCGACTTCCCCAAGCTTACTTTGCCGCTCTACGAAGACCTGAAGAAGATCTTCAAGACTAAGGACGGCCAAGTCGTCATCTATCCGTCGAGCGGCACGGGCGCCTGGGAATCGGCCCTCACCAATACGCTCTCGCCGGGCGACAAGCTGCTCGCCGCGAGATTCGGCCAGTTCAGCCATCTGTGGATCGAGCTCGCCAAGCGCCACGGCCTTGAAGTGATCGTCCAGGAGGAGGAATGGGGCACCGGGGTTAACCCCGACCGCATCGAGGAGGCGCTCCGCGCCGACAGGGCCCACGCGATCAAGGGCGTGCTCGTCGTGCATAACGAGACCGCGACCGGGGTGACCTCGAATGTGGGCGCCGTACGCCGGGCGATCGATGCCGCCAAGCACCCGGCCATGCTCTATGTCGATGGCGTGAGCTCGATCGCGAGCATCGACTTCCGCTTCGATGAGTGGGGCGTCGACCTCGCCATCACCGGCTCGCAGAAGGGTCTGATGCTTCCGGCGGGTCTTGGCATCGTGTGCGCGAGCCAGAAAGCGCTCGCAGCGATGAAGGATGCCAAGTGCCGCAAGGCCTATTTCGATTTCGGCGACCAGATGCGGGCGAACGCCACCGGCTACTTCCCCTACACGCCGGCGCTGCCGCTGCTCTATGGGCTGCGCGAGTCGCTTGCCGTGCTTCAGGAGGAGGGGCTCGAGAACGTTTTTGCCCGCCATCATCATCTCGCCGGGGGCGCGCGCGCCGCAGTCCAAGCGTGGGGGCTCAAGCTGTGCGCCAAGGAGCCGAAATGGCATTCCGACACGGTGAGCGCGATCATGGTGCCGCAGGGCTTCAACGGCGCCGACGTGATCGACCGGGCCTATCGCCGTTATAACCTCGCGCTCGGCGCGGGTCTGAGCCAAGTCGCCGGCAAGCTGTTCCGCATCGGACATCTCGGCGATCTGAACGAGTTGATGCTGCTCGGCGCGATCGCGGGCGCCGAGATGGCCATGCGCGATACCGGCATCGAGATCGAGTTCGGCTCGGGCGTCGCGGCGGCGCAGGCTCATTTCCGCGGGGTGCATGCGGCCAAGGAAACCAAGGTCGCCGCCGAATAGGTGGGAGGAGCGCGGGGCTAACGGCGAAAACGCCGGTCTCGCCTCATTTCAAGATTGGGTCTGCCCGATGTCCTCGCGGCGTCGGGAGAAGCTGAGGCGTGTCGCTCGGGTCGACCGAGCGGCGTGAGGTAAGGGGCAAGAGTTCAGTGCAGCACGCGATCGTGTTCCTCGATCGGGAATCGGTGGACGCTAAGGTCCGGAAGCCGAATTTTCCGCACAGCTACAAAGAATATCAGTCCACCTGGACGCACGACGAGATCGTCGAACGGCTCAAGGACGCCGACATCGCCATCATCAACAAGGTGCCGATGCGCGCGGAGACGCTCAAGGCGCTGCCGAAGCTCAAGCTGATCGCGGTGGCCGCGACCGGCACCGATATCATCGACAAGGCCTATTGCAAGGCGAACGGAATCACCATCGTCAATATCCGCAATTACGCCTTCAACACGGTGCCGGAGCACGTGATCGCGCTCATCTTCGCGCTCAGGCGTAACCTGTTCGCTTACGTCCACGACACCATGAACGGGGTGTGGAACAAGTCGAGCCAGTTCTGCTTCCTGACCCATCCCATCCGCGATATCGCCGGCTCGACGCTCGGCATCGTCGGCTATGGCGCGCTCGGCAAGTCGATCGCCAAGCGCGCCGAGGCGCTCGGCATGAAGGTGCTGCCGTTCGACGTGGTGCCGCAGCCGGGGCTGGTCGATTTCGAGACGATCCTCAAGGAGAGCGACATCATCACCCTGCACGTGCCGCTCACGCCCGAGACCAAGAACATGATCGGGGCGAAAGAGCTCAAGAAGATGAAGAAGACCGCCATCCTCATCAACACCGCGCGCGGCGGTCTGGTCGACGAAGCGGAGCTCGCCGAGGCGCTCAGGAGCGGCACCATCGCGGGCGCCGGCTTCGACGTGCTCACCAAGGAGCCGCCGAGAGACGGTAACGTTCTGCTCGACGCCACGATCCCCAATTTGATCGTGACGCCGCACGTCGCCTGGGCGAGCCAGGAAGCAATGCAGATTCTTGCCGATCAGCTCATCGACAATATCGAGGCGTTCGTCGCGGGCAAGCCGCAGAACGTCGTCGAGTAAGTTAGGATATAGGCCATGAAGAAGCTTCTGTTCTTGTTCGACACCGACCCTTACGCATCCGTGTTCGACACCGTCGTCGCCTATGACGGCGGCGCCGACCGCGTCACCGGCTATGCCAATATCACGCCGGAGAACGTCGGCGCGCTGGTCGACGGCACCATCTATACCCGCGGCGGCAAGGACAAGCAGTCGACGGCGATCTTCGTCGGCGGCGGCGACATGCCGAGGGGCGAGGCGGTGCTCGCCGCGGTGAAGAAGCGCTTCTTTGGGCCGTTCCGCGTCTCGGTCATGCTTGACTCGAACGGCTCCAACACGACCGCCGCAGCCGGCGTGGCATTGCTGGCGCAGGCGAAGAAGCTCAAGGGCAAGAAGGCCGTGGTGCTTGCCGGAACCGGCCCGGTCGGGATGCGCGCGGCGGCGTTCCTCGGCCAGGAGGGCGCCGACGTCACCATCACCTCGCGCACCAAGGACAAAGGCGAGCAGGCCGCCAAGGCGATCGAGCAGCGCTTCAACGTCAAGGTGAAGGCGGTCGAGGGCGCCGACGACAAGACGCGCGCCGAGGCGGTTAAGGACGCCAATATCGTGTTCGCCGCCGGCGCCATCGGCTTCCAGCTCTTGCCGCTCTCGGCCTGGAAGGACAATCCGAATATCCAGCTCATCGCCGATGTGAACGCCCAGCCGCCGCTCGGCATCGAGGGCATCGAGGCGACCGATAAGGGCAAGGAGCGCAACGGCAAGATCATATTCGGTGCGCTCGGCATCGGCGGGCTGAAACTCAAGCTGCACCGGGCCTGCATCGGCAAGCTATTCGAGAGCTCGGAAGGCGTGTTCGACGCCGAGGAGATCTACGCGCTGGCAAAAGAGATGGCTTAATGACGCAGATCAAGGAAAAGGCAGTCGATGATTTCCTAGATGCGCTCGCCAGCTCGAGCGCGACGCCCGGGGGTGGCAGTGCTGCCGCGATTCTCGGCGCCATGGGTGCCGCGCTCGTCAGCATGGTGTGCAACCTGACCATCGGCAAAAAGAAATATGCCGAGGTGGAAGGCGAGATGAAGGATGTTCTCGGCAAGGCCGAGACGCTCCGCCATAGGCTGACGGGCATGATCGAGGACGACGTCAAGGCATTCGATACGGTGATGGGCGCTTACGGCATGGCGAAGGAGAGTGATGCCGAGAAGGCTGCGCGCGAGAAGGCCATCCAGGCCGCGCTCAAGCAGGCGACCGAGGTGCCCTTGGCGTGCGCCCGCGTAGCGCGGGAAGTCATCGAGCTTGCCGGGATCGCCGCCGACAAGGGCAACCTCAACGTGATCTCCGATGCGGGCGTCGGCGTGCTCGCCGGTTATGCTGCATTGCGAAGCGCCGCCTTGAATGTTTTCACCAATGCAAGAATGATAACGGATAAGACTTTTGCCGAAGCCAAGCTCAAGGAGCTGAACGAGCTTTTGGCCGGTGCCGAAGGAGCAACTGAAAGGGCTTATGGCGTCGTCAAGAACAAGGTGAGCTGAAGGGCTCGCGCGGCCGCCAGGGCAGTATCGATAAGGAGGAGACTGTGGACGTCCACGAGTATCAAGCCAAGGAATTGCTTTCTTCCTTCGGTGTGCCGGTGCCGAAAGGCGCCGTCGCCTTCAGCCCTGATCAGGCGGTGTATGCCGCGACCGAGCTCGGCGGCTGGAATTGGGCGGTGAAGGCGCAGATCCACGCCGGCGCGCGCGGCAAGGCCGGCGGCATCAAGCTGTGCAAGACCTATCACGAGGTGCGCGACGCGGCGGCCAACCTGCTCGGCAAGCGGCTGGTCACCATCCAGACCGGGCCGGAAGGCAAGCCGGTGCAAAGGGTCTATATCGAGGTCGCCGAACCGTTCGATCGCGAGCTTTATCTCGGCTACGTGCTCGACCGTAAGGCCGAGCGCATTCGCGTGATCGCCTCGCAGAGAGGCGGCATGGAGATCGAGGAGATCGCAAGGACCGAGCCCGAGGCCATCCTTCAGGTGGTGGTCGAGCCGGCGGTCGGCTTGCAGGCCTTCCAGGCACGCGAGCTTGCCTTCCAGCTCGGCTTGAACATCAAGCAGGCGCAGAGCGCGGTGTCGACCATCATGAACGCCTATCGCGCCTTCCGCGATTGCGACGCGACCATGCTCGAGATCAATCCGCTGGTGGTCGCCCAGAACGACCGGGTTCTCGCGCTCGACGCCAAGATGTCGTTCGACGACAACGCGCTGTTCCGCCGCCACAACGTGGCCGACATGCACGATCCCTCGCAGCAGGACCCGCGCGAGGCGCAGGCGGCCGAGCACAATCTGAACTATATCGGGCTCGACGGCGAGATCGGCTGCATCGTCAACGGCGCAGGGCTCGCCATGGCGACCATGGACATGATCAAGCATGCCGGCGGCACGCCCGCGAACTTTCTCGACGTGGGCGGCGGGGCAAGCCCCGAGCGCATTGCCACCGCGCTGAAGCTCGTCCTGTCCGACCCCAAGGTCAGCGCCGTGCTGGTCAATATCTTCGCCGGCATCAATCGGTGCGACTGGGTGGCCAAGGGCGTCGTGCAGGCTTGTAATACGGTCGACGTCCAGGTTCCGCTCGTGGTCAGGCTGGCCGGGACCAATGTCGAGGAGGGCCGCAAGATTCTCGCCGAGAGCGGTCTCGAGCTGATCACTGCCGAGACCCTGGCGGAAGCGGCCGAGAAGGCTGTGGCGGCCTATCGCAGCGTGGCAGGAAAGGCGGCCTAGGCCGGTCGGGAGGAAACATCATGAGCATTCTGATTGATGAAACCACGCCGGTCGTCGTGCAAGGCATGACCGGCGACAAGGGCACGTTCCACACCAAGGAGATGATCGCCTACGGCACCAAGGTGGTCGGAGGCGTGACTCCCGGCAAGGGCGGCGGCAACCATCTCGGGCTACCGCTGTTCAACACCGTGAAGGAAGCGGTGAAGCAGACGGGCGCCACCACCTCCATCACCTTCGTGGCGCCGGCCTTCTGCGCCGACGCCATCATGGAAGCGGCCGATGCCGGCATCAGGCTGATCTGCTCGATCACCGACGGCATCCCGGCGCAGGACATGATGCGCGTGAAACGCTATCTGATGCGCTATCCCAAAGACCGCCGTCCGATGATGGTGGGGCCGAACTGCGCCGGCATCATCAGCCCGGGCAAGGCCATGCTCGGCATCATGCCGGGCCACATCTATCTTCAAGGCCGCGTCGGCGTCATCTCGCGCTCCGGCACCCTCGGCTACGAGGCGGCCTCGCAAATGAAGGCCAAGGGCATCGGCATTACCACCTCGGTGGGCATCGGCGGCGATCCGATCAACGGCTCGTCCTTCCTCGACCACCTCGCTCTGTTCGAGGAGGATCCGGAGACCGACGCCGTGCTGATGATCGGCGAGATCGGCGGACCGCAGGAGGCCGAAGCCTCTGCCTGGATCAAGGATAATATGTCCAAGCCGGTGATCGGGTTCGTCGCTGGTCTCACCGCGCCGAAGGGCCGGCGCATGGGCCATGCCGGTGCGATCATCTCTGCCGCCGGCGACAGCGCCGCCGAGAAGGCCGAGATCATGAAGTCGTGCGGGCTCACCGTGGCTCCCAATCCAAGCGAGTTCGGCTCGACGGTGGCCGGCGTGCTGGCCAAGCGGCCCGAGCGCCGGGCGTTCGCGTAATTGCAGCAACTCTCCTCCCTGGGAGGAGGGTACGATGCCGAGACCGCCCAGCTTGCTCGGGTGAACACACGGGCGGGATCATCCCCCCACCCGGCGCGCCTCGCGCGCCGACCTCCCCGCGAGGGGGAGGTATGCAACTCACGTCGCGGGAAGAGTGAGGCGCTCTGCCGCAAACAGTTGATTGAGGGGGAATTGGGTCTAAGGAATGCCGGTTAACCTGGGGCTCGGAGTGCGTAAGCCCACCATGAACGAGGAGATCGTACAGAAGCCGCGAGCGGCCGAGCCCACGCAGGGATTGGTCAGCGGCACCTCGGCCAAGGAAGCGGCCGATCTCCTATTCTCTCTCCTCATCGAGGTGGTGCGCGAGCATCAGCCCGAGATCGAGCCGGTGCTCAAGGGCGGCGCCAACACCGACAGCTTCTCGCCAGAGCTGATGGCGCGAGCGCTTCAGGCGCAGGGCATCTGGTTCCAGCTTCTATCCATCGCCGAGCAGAACGCCGCCATGCGCCGGCGCCGGCAAATCGAGCGGACGCGCGGGCGGTCGAGCCTGCGCGGCACGTTCGACCATGTGCTGGCCGAGGCCGCCGCAGAAGGCGTGCCGTCGCGTGTCATCGAGACGCTCCTGTCGAGCCTGCGCATCCGCCCGGTGATCACCGCGCATCCGACCGAGTCGAAACGCGTCACCGTGCTGGAGAAATATCGCCGCATCTATCTGCTCCTGCGCGAGCTCGAGATGCCGCGCTGGACCGAGCGCGAGCGGACTGCGCGGATCGACGGTCTGCGCGATCAGATCGAGCTCGTGTGGATGACGGGCGAGCTGCATTTGCAGAAGCCGACGGTGCAGCACGAAGTGTCGAGAGGACTGCATTTCTTCGACGAGAGTCTGTTCGAGAAGGCGCCGGAGATGCTCTTCCTGCTCGACGGCGCGCTCGAGCAATATTATCCGGGCACGCGCTTCGAGATCGCTCCCTTCTTCCAGTTCGGCTCGTGGATCGGCGGGGACCGCGACGGGAACCCGTCGGTCACCACCGACGTCACCGAATGGACCTTGCGCCAGAATGCGCTCGCCTCGCTTCGCCACTATCGCGAGCGCATCGAAGGGCTAGCGAAGTCGCTGTCGATCACCGAGCGCGCTTTGCCGATCCCCGAGACCTTCCGCGCCGAGCTCGCGCGCGAGCTCGATGCGAGCGGGGAAGGGGGGGCGGTGGCGGCGCGCAATCCCGGTGAGCCCTACCGGCAATATCTCTCGCTCGTGCTGCGCAAGCTCGACGCCACGCTCGCCCGCGTGCAAGGTATGGAGATCGGCGGGCCGGGCGCGGCTTACGCCAATGCCGACGAGCTGATTTTCGATCTCCGCACTATCGAGACGGCACTGATCGAGGCGCACAGCCCCTCGATCGCGCGCGATCTCATCAAGCCGGTGCGCCGCGCCGTGGAGATTTTCCGCTTCTCGACGGTGCGGCTCGATCTCCGCGAGAACACGACGCGCACCACCCAGGCCCTGCAATCGCTGTGGTGGGCGACCGAGGGCTACGGCGACGCGACGCCGCCGGAGCTTGGCAGCCGCGAATGGCGCTCATGGCTGTTGCGCGAGCTCACGCGCCCGCTCACCACGCCGAGGCTCGTGCCCGACCTGCCGGCTGAGACCACCGCGTTGATCGCCATGTTCCGCCAGGCGGGAGACGTGCGGCGCGGAATCGACCGCGATGCGTTCGGCACCTTCATCCTGTCGATGACGCGCTCGGTCGACGACATTCTCGGCGCCTATCTGCTGGCCAAGGAGGGCGGCCTGTTCCTCGATGCCGCCGGCACCGAGATCTGCGCCATGCCGATCGTGCCCTTGTTCGAGACGATCGCCGATCTCCGGACGGCGCCCGCCATCATGCGCGAGGCGCTCGATGTCCCGCTCATCCGCCGCTCGACCAACTGGCAGGGCGGGGTGCAGGAGGTGATGATCGGCTATTCCGATTCCAACAAAGACGGCGGCTTCGTCGCCTCGAACTGGGAGCTGGCCAAGGCGCAGTCGCAACTGACTCGCGTCGGCGCGGAAGCCGGCATCGCTATTGCCTTCTTCCACGGCCGTGGCGGCTCGGTGTCCAGAGGCGGCGCGCCGACCGGACGCGCCATCGCCGCCCAGCCGGCCGGCTCGATCAGGGGCAGGTTCCGCGTCACCGAGCAGGGCGAGGTGGTCTCCTTCAAATATGCCAACAAGGGCACGGCGCTCTATCAGATGGAGCTGCTCGCATCCTCCGTGCTCGAGCATGCGTTGAAATCGGAGCGCGAGGAGGAGCTGCAGCCGAGCCGCGAGTTCGACGACGCGCTCGAGGCGCTGGCCGGCGCTTCCCGCGCCGCCTATTCGAGCCTCATCGGTCATCCCGACCTCGTTTCCTATTTTCAGGCGGCGAGCCCGCTCGACGAAATCTCCTTGCTCAATATCGGCTCGCGTCCGGCGCGACGCTTCGGCGCGCGCTCGCTGAAGGATTTGCGGGCGATTCCCTGGGTGTTCGCCTGGGCGCAGAACCGCCACGTCATCACCGGCTGGTACGGGGTGGGGAGCGCGATCAAGAGCTTCCTCGAGGTGAGGGGCGATGAGGGCCTCAAGCTGCTCCGGCGCATGTTCGAGGCCTCGCGCCTGTTCCGCCTCATCATCGACGAGGTCGAGAAGACGCTGCTCCTCGTCGATGTCGACATCGCGCGCGATTACGCGAGCCTCGTCGCCGAGGCGGGCGTGCGCGACAATATTCTCGGGCTGATCGAGGCCGAGCTCGCTCGCACCAAGGAGATGGTGCTGAAGGTGAGCGGCGGAACGTCGATCGCCGAGCGGTTCCCCGAATACCGCGCGGCGCTTTCCGCCCGGCTTCCCACCATGAACGCGGTCAATCGCGAGCAGGTCCAGCTTCTGCGCCGCTTCAGGGGCGCCGAGCGCGAGACCGACCGCGAGGCATTCAAATCCGCATTGCTTTTGTCTATCAACACCGTTGCCGCAGGCCTCGGCGCCACAGGCTAAACCAGGAGGGAGTAGAAATGAGCTTTACCCTGATCCAACAGGCGACCCCGCGCCTTCACCGTTCCGAGCTTGCCGTGCCGGGGTCGAACCCCTCGCTGTTCGAGAAGGCCGCCAAAGGAGGCGCCGACATCATCTTCCTCGACCTCGAGGACGCGGTCGCGCCCGACGACAAGGAGCAGGCGCGCAAGAACATCATCCAAGGCCTGAACGAGCTCGACTGGGGCAACAAGACCATGATGATCCGCATCAACGGTCTCGATACCCATTACGCCTATCGCGACGTGGTCGACGTGGTCGAGGCCTGCCCGCGGCTGGACATGATCCTCATCCCCAAGACCGGCGTGCCCGAGGACGTCTACGCCATCGACATGCTGGTCACGCAGATCGAGCAATATAAGAAGCGCGAGAAGAGAATAGGCTTCGAGCTGCTGATCGAGACCGCGCTCGGCATGGCCAATGTCGAGCGCATCGCGCAAAGCTCGAAGCGCGTCGAGGCGATGAGCTTCGGCGTCGCCGACTATGCCGCCTCGACCCGGGCGCGCACCATGGGCATCGGCGCGCCGCATCCCGATTACGGCATCCTCGCCGACAAGGACGACAAGGGCCACCGCCATTACTACTGGAACGATCCCTGGCACTACGCGCTGTCGCGCATGATGGTCGCCTGCCGCGCCTATGGGCTTCGCCCGATCGACGGCCCGTTCGGCGATTTCTCCGACCCCGACGGCTATCTCGCCGCGGCGAAGCGCGCGGCCGTGCTCGGCTTCGAGGGCAAATGGGCGATCCATCCTTCGCAAGTCGAGCTCGCCAACAAGGTGTTCACGCCGTCGGAGGCCGAGGTCACCAAGGCGAAGCGCATCGTCGAGGCGATGAAGCAGGCGGCCAAGGAAGGGAAGGGCGCCGTGTCGCTCGACGGCCGGTTGATCGACATCGCCTCGATCCGCCAGGCCGAGGCGCTGCTCAACAAGGCCAAGGCCATGGGCATGGCTTAGCCGGTTTGCGGTTTCTCTGACGGCAGAGACTGGAACGATCGCCTCGGCAGAGTCGAACTGCGGATTCAGGAAACGTCCGCTTATGACCCTAAGCGGACGTCTAGCCTTAGGGCGCGCTAACGGGGCCGTGTGGGCTCCGTCAGCGGACCGGACGGCTGCCGGTGTCATCAAGCCGAAGCGAGTTCCTAATACTGACTGTATGTACCGGTCGGGTCCTCCGGTGCCGGGCCGGGGGCAAATCCATGGGTCAGCCCATAGCCAAAGTCGGCTATGCCATCCAAAACCTGACCACCAAAGCCCTGGAACTTTCCGGGATCGGCCCCTTGATACTGCTGGCCAGTGGCGCCTCCTTCTCCATTTGGTCCTGTTCCGGCTGGGTGACGGTGATCTCTGACGATCGTGTTGACAGGCGTAGTGACGGGGCCACCAGAACTCGACGCGACCGGCGTCGGGCTTTGGATCGGATGAATCGTGTTCACGGGCGGGGGGACATCACCGAGAGCACCAGAACTTGACGCGACCGGCGCCGGGCTCGGGATGGGGTGGATCGTATTCGTGCCGCCGGTACCGGGAGCAGGAGGGTTGTTGCTGGCGGTGGAACTGCCAGAAGTTTTGTGCTTATCCTTGTCCTTCGCCTTCTCCGCATACTCTTTGCTCTTGCCCTTATCTTTGTGCTTTTCGGAGTACTTGGCTCCGTCTTGACCCTTGTCTTTATGCTTATCAGAGCGCTTAACCCCGTTCTGGGAGTACATCTCCCCACTCTTGTCTTTATGTTTCTCGGAGTACATCTCTCCGTTCTTGTCTTTATGCTTCCCTGAGCTCATGTCTCCATGATCGCCAGAGTGACCGTTCTTGGCGAGCGCATCTGGTGTAGCGGCGAGTAAGAAAATCCCCGCCGTCAGCACCAGAATCTCGCGGGACAATTTGGCGGGAGTGTTGAAGCTAGTCATAAGTCACCTTTTGATTGTTCGCAGACCGAGGCCTGCGAATGGGACTGCGTCGGTAATTCCAATTGGGCGGAGGATGCCGAAACGGCGACTGAAAGACTCTGTCGGGAGCTTGATTTATCGCTGAGACGGACTTGATTATCGCCTGAGGACCGCTTCGAAATCCGATTTGTGAGACTCACCGTGCAATTTCTCTTTGCCGATCATGAGCTTGATGCGGACCGACGCGAGCTCCGCCGCGGTTCCGATCTCATTGCGATTGAGCCGCAGGTATTCGATTTGCTGGTTTATCTGTTGCAGAACCGCGACCGCGTCGTCAGCAAAGACGACCTCCTCGCCTCAGTCTGGGGTGGTCGGATCGTGTCGGATTCGACGCTGACCAGCCGCGTCAACGCCGCGCGAAAGGCGGTCGGCGACAGCGGCAAGGACCAGAAACTGATACGCACCGTCGCGCGCAAGGGCCTCCGCTTCGTCGGTAGCGTACGTACGCGAGCAAACGGCGACGAGCCGGCTCCTACCGTCACTTCGCCGCTGGATGAAGTTCGCGCGCCCCGCGCGCCCATAACGCTGCCTGACCGGCCCGGCATCGCGGTGCTTCCCTTCGCCAATATGAGCGGCGACCCGGAGCAGGACTATTTCTCCGATGGCATCAGCGAGGACATCATCACGGCGCTGTCCAAGCTGCGCTGGTTCTTCGTCATCGCGCGCAATTCCTCGTTCAACTTCAAGGGCCGGTCCGTTCCCATGAAGCAGATCGCCGAGGAGCTCGGCGTTGGATATGTGATCGAGGGCAGCGTCCGAAGGGATGGTGACCGCGTGCGCATTACGGCGCAGCTCAACGACGTGGCCACGGGCGGCCCCATCTGGGCCGAGCGCTACGACCGCGGCCTCGCCGATGTGTTCGCCGTGCAGGACGAAATCACCGAAGCGATCGTCGCCTCAATCGAACCGCAGCTTTATGCCGCGGAAAGTTTCCACGCGCAGCGCAAGCCGCCCGACAGCATGGACGCCTGGGATATGGTGATGCGGGCATTGTCGTATTTCTGGCGGGTCACGCGGCAGGACAATCTTGTCGCTCAGGCCCTGCTCGAGAAGGCGACCGCCATCGACCCGAATTATGGCCAGGCGCTCGGCGTGCTCGCCGCCAGCCATACGTTCAGCGCCTATATGGGTTGGGCGGACACGGCGACCTCCATTTCGATCGCCGAGCGCGCGGCGCTGGCGGCAGTTCGAGCCGACAGCGAGGACCCATGGGCACATCACGCGCTGGGCAGCGTATATCTGCTCACGCGGCGTTTCGAAGATTCGCTGGCCGAGTTCGAGCTGGCACTGCGGCTCAATCCGAATTTCTCGATGGCCCAGGGCATATTCGGTCTCGCGCTTGCCTTTTGCGGCCGTTGGCAGGAAGCCAACGAGGCCGCCTGCCGCGCGCTTCGGTTAAGCCCTCGCGATCCGTTCTCGGCGCTCTACCATGGCATTGCTTCATATGCTCAGTTCGGCGAACGCAATTACGACGAAGCAATCCGGCTGGCACGCACGGCCATTCGGTCTCGCGGCGATTACGTCGGCGCCCATCGCCTGCTCACCGCCGCCGCCAGTATGGCGGGTCAAACGGAAGTTGCCGCAGCCGCGCTCCAGGAGCTGCGCCGCGCGCAACCCAATATTTCGCTGGCCTGGATCGCGAGCGAATTGCCATTCGAGCGGGAAGCGGACCGTCAACATTATTTGGAAGCATTCCGCCGCGCGGGCTTGGACTAGCCTCGGCCTCAGATTCTGATCAGGCTAAAATAGCCGGCGAATCTTATCCCCGCGCTCCTCACCGTCATTACACTGCGCTCACCTCGTCCACTTAAGGGGCGCTGTCGCGAAGCGCGCGGAAAGCGGGACGGGGTGCGACGCCCGCGGGATGTGTTTCGCTGACACCTCACCCGGGCGGCGCCGGGGCTCCGCCCGGGTCCACTAGGAGATCCTGCCAGGAGCTGGCTTGAAGTCCCCGACTCTCCTCGATCGGGGATGAAGCGCGGCCCGCCGCCGGCCAACGCCGCAAATGACATGCGCGATTTTTGCGTGCACTATCGGCCTCTGGCATACTTGAGCGCAGTTCGATGCGCCAAGCTGCGCTATGCGCTCAAGTAGCGCGAAGCGCGGTAGCGCATCCATTAAGAGCGCGTGTGGCGCGCCGAGAGGCGCCCGCGTGCCGCAAGGCACGAGCTACCAGATTGCGCTTTTCGGCGCGCCATCCCCTTCAATCGAGGGGCCGTTCTTTGACATGACCTCGCGTGTCACCACGGCGAGGCGCTGAATCTTGCCCGCTAGTGGACGCCGACCGTCTGGCCGAGGCAGAACAGCACGAACTGCGTGCCGAGCTTGCGCGACACCCACATTTTATCGGCGCCCGCGGCGCAGTTCGTGTGGGAGTAGCCCCCGTCACCGCACCGCCAATTGATCTGGTGGGTGATGAATCCCTCGACCTTCGGCATCTCCTTGAACTTGCCGACTTGAACCAGGCCATCGTTGGTGCCGAACTCGAGCTTGTCCGACGCGCAGTTGTTCGAATAGGTCGTGAGGATGTCGTGTTTGACCTCCCCGTCGACGACCCATCCGTTATCGACATAGATTTTCGCGCTTGCCTGACCGGCGAGGCCAATACCGGCGAAGAGCATCGCGGCGGCAAGCAGGCTTTTCCGACCTTTCATTTCCCACCCCCCTTGTTGACTCTCACGATCTTACCACGGTCTCTGAATTCGCCGCTGCCAGCCGTTGGGGGTTTGTCTTACGCTCGCCCCAAATCCCTGCTCGTCATCGCCGGGCTTGGCCCGTCCAGGACAGCTCGCGCTGAGCTTGTCGCCCCTGGATGCCTGGCTCGAGGCCGAGCATGACGTGAGAGGAGAAACATGATGACCATTACCGGCGGGTGCCGCTGCGGGGCGGTGCGTTACACCATCGAGGCCGAGCCCATGTTCTCGCGCCATTGCTGGTGCCGCGATTGCCAATATTTCGGCGCGGGCTCCGGCACGGTGAACGTGTTTTTCCCGAGCGACAAGGTCGCGATCGAGGGCGCGCTCGCCGACTATCAGAGTCACGCCGACAGCGGCACGCTCATGCATCGAAGCTTCTGCCCTTCATGCGGAACGCCGATGTTCACCCAAGCCGAGACGCGCAAGCATACCATCGGCGTGCGCGCCGGCACGCTCGACGAGCCCGATCTCGGCGAGCCGGAAATGATCATCTGGACGGCAAGCGCGCCGTCGTGGGCCTGCTTCGACCCGGACACTCCATGCGAGGAGAAACAGGCCCCGCCGCCGCAAGCGGGAAAGAGATGAGGATGACGCCGGGCGGACCGGCGATGGGGGTGCAAGACGCCCTCTCGAATTACGCCTTCGACGGTTGGCCGGGCGTTGCGGCAACTTCTCCGACCGGCGCTGCTGCGATCTCTCCGGCTCGGAGTGCGGCTTGTCGCCCTCCATGTGTTGCATCTTGTCCTTGCCTTCCCGCTCTTCGGCGGCTTCGTCCTGGCCGAGATTGGGATGGTCTTTCGTCGCTTGATCTTTGTGTTTTGCGTCGGTCATCGCCGGTCGCTCCTTTCGCGTGCTCCCTATGGATTGGTCAGCTCGTCTTGCCGATAAACCTCGCGGGTGGCCCGCTCGGTCTCGATGCGCGAGGCGAGATCTTTGCGCCGATGCCGCCATTGGTTGACGGCGTAGACGATCGCCACGCCGAGCCCGCCGACGCCGACAATGCCGAGAAACGCCCAAATCAATCCGGAGGGATCGCTCATCATGTCCTCCCAGAAATGCGAGGAGCCCGGGTTGCTCTTAAGCCCCCCGAGCTCCTCAACTGGATGCACTACGGCCGATCCCGATCGGCCGCCTCATGGGAAAACGGCGGGCAGGCCCTTGGGTTCCCCGTCTGCCAATGGCGCGGAGCCTATGCGCTAGTGGTGGCGCTCGTGCTCTTTGCGCGTTTCGGCGGCCTTTTGCGCCGACTTCTTGCGATCTTCCGCGGTGCGGCCGGTGCTCGGATGGCTGCCGAGCTCCTTCCAGTCCGTCTCCGAGAGGTCGACGCCGTAATGCTCGGCCGCCTTCTTGATGTTGGCGAAGGCGAGCTTGCGGTCCTCGTCCGAGACGCCGATGGTCTGGTCGAAGCGGGCAATTGCGTTGCGCACATGGCTCGCGTCGGTCAACGGCTCCTTGCGCTGCTTGGGAAAGGCAAACACGCTCTCGGGCAGATCGCTCCGCTCGGTGAGATCGCCATGCTTCTCGTGGGGTTTCCAGGTGGTATGCATTCGTCGACTCCTCGGATTTCTCGCGCGCAGCCTTGGCGTAACCCTCGGGAATTCAACCGTTTGACGAAGAAGACGGTTCCGCGCTTCAAGCGTGGCATTGCGCCGCTCGCTGGCGCCGGCGGGTTCGGGCGGAACGGGAGCCCCGCATAATCGTTTTTCCCCTATTGGGGCACCGAGCATGAAGCGCGTCCTGTTGTCACTGCTGGTCCTCGGCGGCGTTCTTTACGCGGCGCACGCCTTTTTTTCTGCCGACGATGTCGAGCCGTCGGCGGCCGAACCCGCGCCAACGGGAACCACAGTCGATCAGGTCGGCGCTCAGCCTGCCAAGGTCGACGATGCCAAGGCGGCGGAGGATTCGCAGGCGCTTTCCGCCGAAGCGCTGACGCCTTCGCCGGCGGATTCGCGGCACGCGATCGCGGTGGAGGCTGCTCCATCGCCGGCGCCGACCGAAACGTCCGCGGCGCCCGCAATAATTTCAACGCCCGGGGCAAATGGTGCAGCATCGCCCAATGTCGAGCCGCAACCCGCCGCTTTCATGCGAGTGACGGCGCCGGCCAGCATCCGCGAGGGACCGTCCACCTCGGCCGCGATCGTCGGCGTTGCCCAGCCGGGCGCCGAGGCACAGATCATCGCGCGGTCGAGCGATTGGGTCGAGATCATCGATCCCGGCTCGAAGAAAACGGGATGGATTCACGAGAGCTTCCTGGCCCCGACCGAGTCGGCAGCGCCGCCGGTCTCGCCGCCGGAGGTTGAGGCCGCGCTCGCTGCCACTCCCGAGAGCGAGGCGGATGAGGCGAAGCCTGTTGTCAAAGCGAAGCCGCGCAGGAATGCGTCGCGCTACCGACATCATCGGCACACCCTTGTCTTGGGCTGGCTCGTCCTGCGCTTTCGCTAGCGGCGTTACACTGCCTTCTTTTGGTCGCGGCCGAATGTCTAAGCTCCCCGCGCATTCCGGTCGGCCCGATCGGGAGCCAACGGGAGGGACCCCAGAATGACCGCATCTGCCGCGAGACTGCTGATTGCCTCAGTCACCATCCTCGGCTTCGCCGGCGCGGCGTGCGCCGAATCCGTCACGGTGACACCGGCGGTGCAGAACGCCTGCGAGTGGGATTACCACAATCTCTGCGGCCAATATGCGATCGGCAGCGATCTTCTCGATATCTGCTTCAAGCAGAACGGGCCCAAACTGTCCAAGCCCTGCGTCGATGCGCTGATCGCGGCGGGCGACACCTCCCAGGAATATGTCGATCAGCAGAAGAAGCTGCTCGGCAAATAGCCGCGCCTACGCGACGAATTCGGAGTGGCAGGCGTCGCAGCGGAGCCTGTCGCCGACCTCCTCGCGCGCAACGAAGTAGAGCTGCGACCGCGCGCCGCCTTTGACCCAGCAGTTCGGGCAGAGATAGGCGTCCGCCTCGTAGACCTCGACGCGGGCAGGCGTTGCGCCCGGGACCTCGCGGGCGATCTTCGCCGCGATCTCTCTCAGCTCAAGTCTTTGGTCCGCGTGCATGACGGCATTGTAGCGCCGCCCTGCGTCTCTCGCGAGTCACCGGTTCGTTACCGGTGCAGGCTCAGACTGGTGGCGAGGCGATAGGTGCCGGTCTTGTTGTTGAGCTTGATGACGTTGATGGTGTGGCCCTTGTCGGTCAGCTTGATGCTCATGCGGCCCGAGAATTTGTCGCCGGCGATGAGTGCATGGATGAGATTGCCCTTGGCCGTGCCGGTCACGCTGCCGCTCGCGTCATAGACGCTCTCGTTCCACGTGCCCTTGATCTTGCCGGACTTGTCGGCGACTTTGAGGGTGGTGTTCACCTCGTAGTCGCTGCCCTTGCAATGCAGCGTCTGGGTGATGTTGCTGCCCGCCATCTTGTAGGTCACCGTGCAGTCAACCTGCTTCTTCTCGCCGTCGTCGAGGATGACGGTGCCGGCACCTTTCCAATCGCCCTTGAGCTGATCGAAGGGATCGCCGGCCGGCGGCGGCGACGCGGCGTCTCCGCGCGACGGCAGGGACGCGACGAGGATGAGGCCCGCAAGGGCTAGAGCCGCGGCGGACGACAACAGCACCTTAACTCCCATGGGTCTTTCCCCCATCTGAAACGTCGAAAACCTGTCCGGACCCCAAGGGTTTAGCACCCGTAATGGCTTCCCCCTTGCCGGGGCAGACATAAGCGTCCGATTACGCTCAAAAAAAGTCAGCCCAAGGCCTTTTCTGCAAGGCAAAAAATCGCGGTCAACCGGCACATTCTCCGAACTTAAAAACCTCAGCCCCGCGCGGAAACCATCCCCTGCATTTGCGATCCCCCGGCGAAAGCATGGGCTCATGCGCCGGGCTTGATCCGGGCGTTCATGCCGCTACGCTTCGGCGCGGAACGATTCCGGCGCCGATATGAACGGCAGGAAAGAGGACGCCGCATGGCACAACGCACGACGAAGAGAGCTTCCGCTCAACCGGCCGCCGATCTTCCTCCGCCGCCCGAAGGGCTCACCAAGGAGGAGACGCGCTCGGTCGAGAAGAGGCGAAGGCTCCGCGCCGCCGTCGTCTACGAGATCATTCGTGTCGAGGGCGAAGGCGAGCTTGCGCGCACCAAGGGCGCTCTGTGGTGGTCGGCCTTTGGCGCCGGGCTCTCGATCGGCTTCTCGGTGCTCGCGCAAGGGCTACTCAAGACCTACTTGCCGAGCAGCCCGGGGGCATGGATCGTCGAGGCGCTCGGCTATTCGGTCGGCTTCCTCATCGTCATCCTCTCGCGCCAGCAGCTGTTCACCGAGAACACGCTGACGGCGGTGCTTCCCGTGGTCGCGCGGCGGCAATGGGATTGGATTTGGGTGATGCTCAGGCTGTGGGGCATCGTGCTTGCCGGCAACCTCGTCGGTTGCCTCCTGTTCGCGGCCTTCCTCGCCTTCTCCGGCGCGCTTTCGCCGGAGATCGCGAGCGCGGTCCACGCCGTAGGCGCGAAACTGATGGCGAACTCTGCATCGGAGATGTTCGTCAAGGGCATCGTCGCCGGCTGGCTGATCGCGGCGCTCGTGTGGATGCTCCCGTCCGCGGAGGGAACCGAGATCTTCGTGATCACGCTCATCACCTATCTCATCGCGCTCGGCGGCTTCACCCATGTGGTCGCGGGCTCGGCCGAGGCGCTTTATCTGTGGCTCACAGGTGCCGAGTCGCTCGCGCGCGTCGTATTCGTGTTCTTTCTGCCGACGCTCGCGGGCAACGTGTTCGGGGGAACCTTGATGTTCGCGGTGCTGAGCTATGCTCAGGTGCGCGAGGAGATCGACGAGCCTTAAGGCGCGTTAAATGACCATTATGGGTCGTCGATGCCGATGATGACGGTCTGGACGAAAAAGCACGCCGAGCTAGGTCGCGATCGATTCAGGCATTCCGTGCGAAGAAAGGCAGCCCCCGCCGCCTACGACGCGCAGCACAAGAGGGCAGAGCGGCCGCTTCTTCGGTGCTCAGCTGCATGGTTTGGCATGCCGGCTCTCCACACAAAAACGCCCTGTTCAGCTCGGCAAGGGGAGTGGGCACCCGCTGGAAGGCGGGTGCCCAAGTGGGGAGGGGAAAGAGATTCGGTGTCAGGTTCATAACGTGACTAGCGATACTGGCTGTAGCTCTGTGCAAAGTCCTGGGCGAGGACGGGAGCGGCAGAAGCGACAATCAGAGCAACGGCGATCATGAGCGTCTTCATGGGGGTTCTCCTTTGTGGATTCGGTGTTGCGGTTAGCGGGTCGCGTCGTAGCTCTGCGCGAAGTCCTGAGCGAGGACGGGAGCAGCAGAGGCGACAATCAGAGCAACGGCGATCATGAGCGTCTTCATGGGGGTTCTCCTTTAGGGTTCGGTGTCGCGGTTAGCGGGTCATGTAGCTGTTGGGGAAAGTCTCGGCCATGGCAGGCGCGGCGAAAGCGACAACCAGGGCGACGGCGAGGAAGAGCTTTTTCATGGTGGTTCTCCTTTAGGTATCGGTGTTGGCCCGGGTAATCCTCGGTTCGACCGGCCGGCCATTGCACCGTTCGAACAACACTGAGATGGGAGGGAGAGGAGGCTTTGCCCAATAGCCTGCGGCTATGGAGTCGGTGCATTGCGCGTGCGGAGGTAAAGGGCGGATTCTTTAGCCTCCAGGGTGGCCGTTCGCCCCAAAAAGGCCGCTTCCCCGCGTTTTGATGGAGGTGGCGCGCATCGCGCCGGACTGCCGTCCTGGTTGTACGTATGGCGGATCGCGTTACCTCCGGGCGGGGGAGCAATGGGAGGCACTCATGAATACTCGTCACACACCGCCCGGCGGCAGGAAGCCTGTCGCCAAGCCCCTTGGTGGCAAGCCGTCTAGCGGCAAGCCAGTTAGCGGGGACGCCCTCAGCAGCAAGCCGCACGGCGCCAAGCCGCGCGATCAGCAAGAGAAGAGCAGGCAGAGAAAGGCGATCGCCGAGGCGACCGGAGCACCGAAGCGCGAGGAGGCGATGCTGGCTGCCGCCTCTCATGCGCGGTTGATCGGGTCCGACGCGGAGCCTGCGCGCCACATTCTGAGCGCCGCATTCGAGAGCATCGAGCGCTCGTTCAAGGCGGCGGGACTGGGAACGGTCGCGGTCAACTGCAAGATCATCGACATCGCACGGACAAATATCGCGTCGGGCTTCGATCTCGCCAGGGAGCTGGCCGGCGCCAGGACGCCGCTCGAGGCCGCGCGGCTGAACATGGCCTTCCTCGATGAGCGCATGAGGGCGCTCGCCACTCAAGCGCAGGAGCTTCGTGCGCTTCAGGCCGACCTCGTGACGAAAGCAAGCGCTCCGCTGCGCGAGCACATGCTGCGCAGGTGATCGAGCTTTCTGTGCCTGAGTGCGTCGGTTTTATGCGCTCTCGCTTCGCTGCTTGAGCGCGGGGGCGTCCCACCAATGCGGGGCGGCGCGGCGCAATAGAGGCACGACCAGCCAGCAACTGACCGCCGCGGCGACCGACGCTGCCACGACGAGGCTGAAGGCGGTCGTCCGTCCGTAAGGCGCCTTGGCGGCTTCGAACAGCCAGCCGCCGAAGGCTTCCGACGCAGAGCCGGCAAAATTGGTCAGCGCCATGACGGTGGCGAAGATCGTTGCCGCCGCCCGGGCCGGGATGATGCGGGCCGTGAGATCGAGCTGGATCAGCGTCCCCGTCATATAAGCAGCGCCGGCGATCAGCGAGACGACATAGGCCGAGGTCAGGTCGTCCAATTGCCAATAGACGGCATTGGAGACGACGGCCGCAATGATGGAGATGTGCAGCAGGCGCGAGAGCCTGACGGAACGGCAATAAATTCCGTAGCCGATACTGCCGAGTAACGAGCCAAGAAAGAACGCCGAGGTGACGTTGCCGAATTGCTGCTCGGAAAAGCCGAGATCCTCGGTCATATGCACATAGAGCACCGAACCCCACACCGGATTGAAGCTCCACAGTGTCAGCAGTGCGCAGACTGCGAGGAACAGAGGATCCCTCAGTACGCCAACGAGGGCGGCGCCCGTCTCGCGCAAGCTCACGACATCGAGATGCTCGCCGTGGTCGTCCGTGGCGTAGAGCCACGTCACAACCAATGCAACCAGCCACAACGCGGCACACCCTGCGAAAGCGAGAGACTGAAGTCGTTCCTCGGCGACATAGCCGCCAAGCATGCCGGTCAACAGCAGTGCCGCATTGGCGGCAGCCCACTGGATCGATTGGAAGCGCCCGGTCAGTCCGAGCGGCTGTCCCTTCTCGACCATGAGGGCGTCGACGATGACGTCACCAAGCGCTATCGCCATGGTCGTGGGCAGCAGCAGCGCAAACAGCGCCCCCCAGCTTCCTGGCGTCAGCGGCGTGAACGCGAGCATGAGCAGGCTCACCGCCGCAAGAGCGTTGGCAAGTAGCAGATAGTTGCGGCGGCGCGAGCCGAACAGCGGCACGAAGTCGGACAGCAGCCCGAAGATCGGCTTGATGGTCCACGGTACGGCGAGCAACGCCATGAGTGCCGCGAGCTCCGCGGGAGATTCGCCCCACGTCTTGAGCAGCGAGCGTACCGGTTGGGCGACCAGGCCCGAGGTCGGGTCGCCAACGCTCTGCACGAAATAGAGCGTGGCGAAGAAAGCGTATGCGCCGGCTACCTTCGTTGCGGTGAGAGCTCGCGTCGTTTCGATGACCAAGGTCCGATCGCCGATCTGTCTATTTCAGACCCGCCGAGTTTTGCGAGCTGTTGCGGAAATGCAATGAACATTTCTTTTTTTCCGAGGGTGCGCGCCAAGCGGAGCCATCGGCGTCGTTTCGGCATAAGCTCGCGCTTCAGCTATGGATTCGGGGGATCCTCAGATGCGGACCAATCGTGCGCTACCGCTGCTTGCTTTTGCCGTTCTCGCCGTCCCAACCATCGCGGCGTCGGAGCCCATTCCCTACAGCAAGACCGTCCAGAAATTCTGCGCCGCAGACTACAAGAAATTTTGCGGGGACTATGGCCTGGAATCGACGGCACTGCGGTCCTGCATGGACCGCAACGGCGAGAGCCTGTCGCCGAGCTGTGTGAAGGCGCTGGTTTCGGACGGCCAGGTCAGCCAGGCTGAGGTGGATCGTCGCAAGAAGGCCGGCCACTAACCGCTTCCTTGATGCGCGCGTGACCCTCTTCAATCAGGGGGTTACAGTGCGGAACTAAGCACGGGTACGAGAGTCTACCCTTGAGCCTGGCTTTACTGGATTCCGCGAGAAGATAAGCGCGTACAAGGGTCGGTTGCATGCTCATTGTCGGAGGTGCGCTTGCGTTAACAGCGATCGGCGTATTCCTTGCCTACCGCTTTATCGTTAGGTGCCGCGCGCTCTGGCGGAAGCGGAAGACACGGGCGGCGCGGGAAAAGGCCACCGAGAGAATCGGCGCCGAATAGGCTTAGCCGCCGTAGCGCTCGGTGCGGATCATCGGCGCCGCGATGCCGGCTTCAATCGCACTTTCCGATGCCGCCTCGACGAATGGATTCCCACCGCAGATGAAGACGTGGCGAGGACGCGCGGGTAGCCTGGCCAAGAGCTCGCCGACCATGGCGCGATCGACACGGCGGCCGAAATCCTCTGGCCGCCGGGGTTCGTCGCGCGTGAGCGCGAGCGCGAGGTTGAAGCCGTCGTTCCTGTCGTGCATGGCGATGAGCTCGTCGCGGAAGATGATATCCTCCCAGGTCCGCGCCGAGAACAGCAGCAGCGCCGGGACATCAGAGCCGCGCGCGGCGCGATGACGGAGCATCGCCATCAGCGGCACCACGCCCGAGCCGCCGCCAAGGAGCAGCAGCGGCCCGCCGTCCTCGACCGACCAGACGAAATGCCCGCCGATCGGTCCGCGCAACTCGATGGCGTCGCCGATTTCGGCCACCTCATGAAAGAAAGGAGACACTTCGCCGTCTTCGAGCCGTTCTATGGCGAGCTCGATGCCGTCAGTCCGCTCCGGTGCGGAGGCGATCGAGTAGCTGCGCTCCGCCTGGTAGCCATCGGGCGCGGTCAGGCGCACGTCGACATGCTGGCCGGCGCGAAAGGGGAAGGGCGCGGCGGGCGTGAACAGGAAGCTCTTCACGCGCGGCGTGTCGGAGGCTATGCCGACGATGGTTGCCTGCTGCCAGTTGAGCTTGGGCGCCCCGGCGGCGGCGGCGGGCGTGTCAGTCACCGGTGAAGCGCTGTTCGCGCCAAGGGTCGCCATAGATGTGATAGCCGCGCAGCTCCCAGAAGCCTGCCTCGTCCTTCTCGGTGAATTGCAGACCGCTCACCCATTTTGCCGACTTCCAGAAATAAAGATGCGGCACGAGAAGCCTCGCCGGTCCGCCGTGATCGGGCTTGAGCGGCTTCTCCTCGTAGTTGAGCGCGACCATGGCCTTGCCGCCGACGAGGTCGGCAACCGGCACATTGGTGGAGTAGCCGTCGAAGGAATGGGCAAGCACGAACTTGGTGGGGGGCGAGGTCAGCGACGACGCGGCGAGAATGTCGTCGATCAGGACGCCCTCCCACGGCGTGTCGAGCTTCGACCATTTGGTGACGCAATGAATGTCGCGCGTCTGCTTGGTCTTGGGCAGGGCATTGAACTCGGCCCAGGTCCATTTGGCGACGGGCCGCACGCCAACCTTGACGGTGAAGGACCAGTCCTCGGTGCTGATGTGCGGCGTGGGGCCGGCCGAGAGCACGGGAAAGTCTTCCGTCAGCGATTGCCCAGGCGGGAGACGCTTGGCGAGGTCCGGTGCCTGCTTTCGTCCAGTGAATCCGCGCGTAACCATAAGAAACCGCTCCAAGCCGACGTCGAGGTCATGCGGGCACGCCGCCATTCGCTATGGTCCATGCCCCGGAAGAGGTCGTCAATGCTAAAGCTCGGTTGGCAGACCGCTGAGTGCAGGGGGGGTGCGACAACGGGGTCAGCCTCCGCGCTTGGGAACCGACATTGGGCTCCACACATTCGAGTGAGCAGGAGACGCAAGGAGAGTATGACGATGGCAAAACTCGACGCGAGCAAAGCGGGCACGTTCAAAATCGGGGGCGAAATCGAGATCAACCGTCTCGGCTTCGGCGCCATGCGCATCACCGGCAAAGGCATCTGGGGCGAGCCCGAGGACAGGGCAGAAGCGCTCCGCACGTTGAAGCGCGTGCCCGAGCTCGGCATTAATTTCATCGATACCGCCGACTCTTATGGACCCGACGTCTCGGAGGAACTGATTCACGAGGCGCTGTTTCCCTACGAGGGCATGTTGGTCGCGACCAAGGCCGGCTTTCAGCGTACGGGACCGGGTGTCTGGAAGATGGATGGCCGTCCCGAATGGTTGCGCGAGCGCGCGCTGTCGAGCTGCAAACGGCTCGGCGTGAAGCGCATCGACCTTTGGCAATTGCACCGCATCGATCCGAAAGTACCGCGCAAGGCGCAGTTCGCCGCAATCAAATCGCTGATCGATGATGGCATTATCCGCTTCGCCGGACTGTCCGAGGTGTCGGTCGCCGACATCGAGGAAGCGTCGCAGGTCTTCCCCGTGGTCAGCGTGCAGAATCGCTACAACCTCGTCGATCGCGGCAGCGAGGAT
>DATHCZ010000113.1:0-3074 GCA_035319265.1 Methyloceanibacter sp.
CGAGCTAAATAGGATGTTCGCGCGTAAGCCTTTGCAAGTGGAGCCAGGTGTCGAGCACGAGGAGGCTGCGGTCAAGATTGAGCGCCATGGCCTCGGCCCTTTCCAGTGAGATCGCCTCCCAGGCCTCCGCCCAACGAGCGAGATTACCCGGGGAAACAAGGCGTCCCGCGAGCGCGCGCTCGCGCTCCGACGCTCCCTCGCCTGCCGCACTGAAGCGGACCAAACGCTCTATCAGGCCGAGCAGGAGCGAGAGATAAAGCTCAAGCCGCTCAGTGTCGCTCGTGCTTGCAAGTCGCTCGACCAATCCATGCAGTCGCGGTCCGTAAAGCTCGGGAAGGCTCGCGAATGTCGCGACAATCTCATCGTAAAGCTCGATCCCCTCGCCCGAGATCAGCTCAAGCGCGCGCCGCACGCTGCCCTGACTGAGCGCCATCGCTGTCTCAAGCGTCTTCGTGTCGGTCTTGTGCCCATCGCGGGTGAGAGCCGCACGCACGGCGTTTTCCAAGTGTTTCTCGCCAAGTGCGGCTAACCGAAGCGTCCGCGTGCGCGAGCGGATGGTAACAGGAACCCTCCCTTCTGCACCGGAAATCAGGAGAAACAGCGTGCGCGACGGCGGCTCCTCCAGAGTCTTCAGCAGCGCGTTCGCCGCATTTGTGTTCAGCTCGTCGGCGCGGTCGACGATGACGACACGCCATCCACTCTCGCCCGCGGTGTTGCCGAGAAAGGTGCGCAGCCGCCTCACCTCGTCGACACCGATCCATTGGCCGTAGCGCTTGGTCTTGTCGTTGTAGGCGCGGCGCAGCAGTAGAAGATTAGGGTGAGACAGAGCAGCCACCTTGCGGAAGACGCCATGGTCATCGCCAGGCCCTCCTCCCTCACCATGACCGAGCACCGTGCGCGCGAAGCGATAGCCGACCGTCGCCTTGCCGATCCCTTCCGGCCCGACCAGAAGCCAGGCATGGTGCATGCGCCCCGAGCGGAGCGAGTCTTCGAATTCCTCGATGACCGTGTCGTGGCCGAACACGGGCTCGACCTCGCGCGGCGCCGAGAAACCTTCGAGACGGTCGGGCTCGGCGGGCGCGGTGCGTTGACGCTCCGCCGCGAGGCTCATGGGCTCAAGCGATTGAGGACGACTTCCCACACGTCCTCGGCGACCATCGCCTCCGGCTGGCTTGCGTCGATCACCACGCAGCGGTCTGGCTCCTCCTCGGCGATGTCGAGAAAGGCCCGACGTACCCGCTCATGCAGCATGAGTTCCTGACTTTCGAAACGGTCGGGGGCTTGGCCACCACGCCGCTCGGCGGCACGCGCAAGCCCCTCCTCCGCGGGAACGTCGAGGATGAATGTGATATCGGGCAAGAGGCCGCTGAGCGTGATCCGCTCGAGCGCATTGATGATGCCGCGCGGCACGCCGGCGGTCGCGCCCTGATAAGCGCGCGTCGAATCGAGAAAGCGATCGCACACCACCCATTTGCCCGACAACAACGCGTGGCCGATGGCGTTCTCCACATGGTCGGCGCGCGCGACGGAGAACATCAAGGCTTCGGCGAAGGGACCAAGCTGCCAAACCTTCCCAGACAGCAGGGCTTCCCGGATCTCCTCGGCGGCGGGCGAGCCGCCAGGCTCGCGCGTCGAGAACACTTTGCGGCCCGCGCGCGTCAGCCGATTGGCCAGGATGCCGGCTTGGGTCGACTTGCCGCCGCCCTCGCCGCCCTCGAATGTTATGAATCGGCCAGTTTCGACCGCTTGGTGCTGCATCGTCGCAGTCTATAGCAGCCAGCCAAACGCCAACACGAGCAGTGAATCCAACCCGCGCATGGCGAAGTTGCTCTGATCGATGTCGTCGCCGGCATAAAGCGGGATGTCGTTGGTCGCGGAGGATTCGGCTGAGGTGATGCGAAGCACCGCCACACGGTCGCCCTTGCGGATCGGCGCCTTGATCGGGCCCTGATAGACGACTGACGCCGACACCTTGCCGCTCGAAGTGGCGGGCAGGATGATGTTTATGTTGCCGTCGCCGACCAGCGGCACGTAATGCTGGGTCCCGCCCCACACGAGCGCGTCGCTGACTTTCTCGCCCTGATCGAACAATCGGAACGGCTTGAAGCTCTTGAAGCCCCATTCGATCAGCTTGCGCGGCTCCCCTTCCCGCTCTTGCTTCGACTCGAGACCGTTGACGACGAGGATCAGGCGCTGGTCGCCGCGCTTCGCACTCGCGACGAGTCCGTATCCGGCCTCCTCGATATAGCCGGTCTTCATTCCGTCAACGCCGAGATCAGGCTCGAAGATCAGCGGGTTGCGGTTCCGGAACACAAACTTGTCGCGATACTTGAACTCCGGCTCCCCGAAAAAGTGATAGTACTCGGGGTAAGTGTAAATCAGATAGCGGGCGAGCATGGCGAGCTCGCGTGCCGTCATCACATGACCATCTGCCGGAAGCCCGGTCGCATTTACGAAATTCGACTTGGTCAAACCGATTTCGCGCGCATATTTGTTCATCTCCTTGGCGAAGGCGTCCTCGCTCCCCGAAACGCCCTCGGCGAGAATGATCGCGGCATCGTTCCCTGATTGAACGGTGACACCCTGGATCAGGTCGGAAACGGTGACCTTCGAGTTGAGCGGCGCGAACATGGCGGATGAACCCGAGGGCGCGCCGCCTGTACGCCACGCGTGCTCGCTCACGGGAAACTCGGTCTCGAGCTTAATGTGACCCGCCTTCAACTCGCGAAACACGACGGCGAGCGTCATAAGCTTGCTCATGCTGGCAGGCGGCACGAGCGCGTCGGCATCCTTCTCGAACAGGACGAGATTGGCGTCGGCATCCATGAGGATCGCGTGCTTCGCCTTGGTCTCGAAGTTCCCTGGGGGCGCGGCGGCCTCTCGCGCAACGGCGCCGGTGGAAGCCACGGTCATCACGAAGACAGCGGCGGCCGCCGTGAGCTTGATCCATCTATCAAGTCGCAACGCGTGCACGGTATGGCGAGGCAAGGTTGGGTTGGACACGCGGGCGGCCATAGTGCCGATCCCTCAAGTCAATATCGAGCGCCTGGGGCCAAAATGCAACTCGCTAGAGC
>DATHCZ010000114.1:0-59609 GCA_035319265.1 Methyloceanibacter sp.
GATGGTGCGCGGGTCGAAGCCGCGGGTCGATTCTCCGTACATGAGTTGCAACGCCGCGTGGCCCGCCTTGTTGCACACGGTATCGGGGTCGACCTCGGTGGCGCCGATGCGATTGAAGAATCGCAACGGGAAGCTGCCGGCGATCAACGAGCACGTTCCCGTGTAATGGGTCTGCAGGATAGCCGAGCCGCCGTCGCGGTTGCGGATCGTGTTGAGACGATGGCCGATGTCGGCGAGCGCCAGGTCCCAGCTGACCGATTGGAAATGGCCCGCGCCTTTGGACCCAACCCGCCGCAAAGGACGGGTCAAACGCACGCTCGGATCGCGCCAGATTCCGTTATAGGCAATCGAACATTTGCCGCACAGCGCTCCCCGACTAACGTCGTGATCGGGATCGCCAACCACGTTTATCGTGCCGTCTGTCGACGTCTTCACCAGCACTCCGCACGCATCGTAGCAATCGCGAGGGCAGGTGGTGCGAATCGTGACGGCGGTCCTCATGGCTTATCCTCAAAGAGGAGCCAATCTACAAGGACGGCTGGGCGCTACCCAGCGCTAATTCGATTGGTGATGGGTGGGAGAAAAGCTGCGCCGCTCATGCCCGAAATCGTAGACGTAGATGTGGGCGTGCTCCTTCTCGAGCACGGGCTCCAGCGACTGAAAGGCATTCGGGTAGAGATAGAACGGGATGCGCGGAAACAGGTGGTGGATGAGGTGGAAGTTCTGGAACATGTAGAGCCAATTCACCACCGGCTCGATGATCTTGCCCCGCACCCAGAAGATATTGGTGTCGCGATAGCGCTCATGCACCTCGTGTGGCTTGTGGGTGAGATAGGCGAAGAAATAGATGATCAGCGCCGAGGCGAGGATGTGCGGGAAGATCCATAACATCAGCACCTCACGCCACCAGCCGAACACCGACAGCCCGAGCGCGATGCCATAAAGGATCGCATAGGCCACCACGATGTGGATGGTCAGCGGCCGCATGCCGGGAATGTGGGCATGAAAGGCGATGTGCCGCCAGAAATAGCGCTGATACCAGAACACGATGGTGAGGCAGCGGAACAGGATATTGAATGGACCCTCGACCGCCACCCAATGATCGGGGTCGATCTCCTCGTTGTTGGTATCGCGGTGATGGGCGAGATGCATATAGCGGAACGCCTTATACTCATGCAGCAAGATGGCGCCGCACACATAACCGACGAGATGGTTGAGCCAGAGCCATTTGGAGTCCTTGCCGGCGATATTGCCGTGGCAAGCCTCATGCAGCGGCGTTTGATCGGCATAGAGAATCAGCGTGTTGAGGATCAAGCCAAGCCAAAGCGGAATGATCCGCAAGGTCCCGAGCGTGCAGACGAGCGCGAAGGCGGCGACGATGCCAGCCGCAACCAGCACGGTCGGCCACGCCACCATGCCCTGGTAAGGCTTGACGAGGGTGAGCGCCTGCCGGTCGGCGGGAACGTTCGGTGCGTCACGGGGAGCTTCGATTTCGGGGCCAACGGCAGTGGCGAAATTCATAATCCTAGGAGTCCTTCTCCGGTTACACTAAATCGGCACCGCTCCGTGGCCGGTCGGCGCTTTCATTGGGACTCACCCCGGAACCTATTTAATTGTGGGCTGTGAACATGCCTCATTCAAGACAGAATGGCCGGGCCCGCGCGGCCGAGTTGCCGCAGGGGTAAATGACGGGTCAAAATCCTGAAGATTTATAGAAGGTTGCGAGCCCGGGGAGCGGGACCCTGGCGGGACGACGTTAGGATCCGATCCGAACCGACGCTGGCTCGGGCCGGCTCGCGCCGGCCCGAATCGTTTAAAGCGAAACCTGCCTGCCTAGCGGCAGAAATACCAACCGCCGTCGGCGCCCTGGAAATAGCCCGTATTGGGATTGAAATAGGGGCCGTGAATGCTGCGGCAATAGTTGTACCAAGCGGGGCTCCATGGCGGGGGCCCGTAGGCCGCGGGGCCGTAATAGGCGGGCGGCGGCGCCACATAGACCGTGCTCGGCGCGAGCGCGCTGCCGACCACGGCTCCGATGCCGAAGCCGAGCAGGCCTGCGCCCCAGGCGTTGCCGCCATTGCCGCCGTGATAATAGTAGCCACGACCCGCCTCTGCCGGGGCCGACATGGTCAGCGTGCCCAAGCCGATCAGCGCAGCGGTAGCGATCGCTTTCATGGATGTCATGGTCATTGTCGTGTCCGAGTTAGCGTTGGCCTCGCATCCGTCCGGTGCGGGCCGGGAGTGCCCCAGGGATTGGGATGCATAAAATTTGCACCTGCTTTTTGGCAAAATAGAGCCCCCAAAGTGAATCGCCCGTTAAGGACTGGGCTTGTGTGCTGACGACCTTTTCTTTTTTCGATGCCGGACTCGCCGCCCATCGGCATCCTCAATGCGCCAGGCCGCCTGAACGCAAGCTGAATGGATTTTCCGGAATCGGAGTAAGGACGTCGCCGTCCCGCTCACGCTTCGGCCAATAAAAAACCGCCGGGCACGGGGCCCGGCGGCTCTTATTCAATCGTCTGCAGCGCGCTAGTTGGCGAGCTGGACGTTGGCGGCCTGCTTGCCGCGGCCGCGGCGATCGTCCTCGATCTCGAAAGAGACCTTGTCGCCCTCATTGAGGGCAGGCACGCCAGACCGCTCGAGAGCGGAAGCATGCACGAATACGTCCTTGCCGCCGTCTTCGGGCTGAATGAAGCCGAAGCCGCGCGCATGATTGAAGAATTTCACAGTGCCGTTGACACGAGCCATTTGGGAATTTCCTTTCCCGTTGAAGTTAAACACAAACGGGCCACTGGGCCCCCCGAAAGGGGAGTCCTTCGGCGTCTTGAGATGTCAGGAAAGGGTCGTGCTCTTCAAAGGCGCGATAGTCACTTGCCGTCGTCCAAGTCCGCGCCCAAAGCCTTGGGCGCCCGGTGCCTTAAACATGGGCGAAAGTGCGCTTTTTGGCAAGCCCGAAGTGGGTTCTGGCGATCACAAACTCTATCCGAATCTAAACCTTGCATGAATGGGGGCCTCAGGCCGGGTTCAGTCGGAATCCTCTAGAGCAGGCAGGAAATGGCGCGGGAGCGCCGAGCTGCCGAGCTCTGGAGGTTCGAGATGTGGAAGATCGTTGCGATCCTGTTGCTGACGGTGACCGTCATGCTTCTCGCCCGCCTTGTCTACAAAGCGCCGACGGTGCAGACCCGGATCGGCGAGCGCGGGACCGAGCATATGGCCGACGCCGCCGCGTTTGAGACGCCACGCTTCATCTATGCCGGGATCAGGGGATGATCCTAAGGCCACCTCGCCAATGGCGGCATGGAGGAGAGGATGGCGTCGACATTGCCGCCGGTCTTGAGCCCGAAGATGGTGCCGCGGTCGTAGAGCAGATTGAACTCGACATAGCGCCCGCGGCGGACGAGCTGCTCCTCGCGGTCTTCCTCGGTCCAGGGCGTTGCCATGTTGCGGCGGACAATCTTCGGGTAGATGTCGAGAAAGGCGCGGCCGACCTTCTGCGTGAAGGCGAAGTCGGCCTCGAAGTCTCCCGTGTTGAGATAATCGTAGAAGATGCCGCCGATGCCGCGCATCTCGCCCCTGTGCGGCAGATAAAAATATTCATCGCACCACTCTTTGAAGCGCTTGTAGTCGGCAGACGGCTCGCCTTCGCAGGCGCTTTTCATCGCCGCGTGGAAGTCGCGTGAATCCTGGTCCTCTTGGGTTCGCCTGCGCATCAGGACAGGGGTGAGGTCGCCGCCGCCGCCGAACCAGCCTTTCGACGTCACCACCATGCGCGTGTTCATGTGCGCAGTCGGCGCATTGGGGTTCACGGGATGGGCGATGAAGGAAATGCCGCTCGCCCAGAAGCGCGGGTCCTGGTCGGCGCCCGGAATCTGCTTGGCAAATTCCGGGGCGAAGGTGCCATAGACGGTCGACGCATGGCAGCCGACCTTCTCGAACACGCGGCCCGACATCAGCGCCATAACGCCCCCGCCGCCGTCGGCGCCGCTGTGGTCCTTGCGGCTCCACGGGGTCTTCATGAAGCGGCCGGCAGGCTTGCCCTCACAGCCGGGAAGCCCTTCCGCCGCGTCCTCGACCGCCTCGAGACTCGCACAGATCAGCCCCTGAAGCTCGGAGAACCAGGCGCGGGCACGCTCTTTCCTCGCCTCGTTGAAGGTCTCGGAGAGGCCGATCTCGCTCGTGGTTTTCTGATCCATGACAGCCATCGATCTAAACTAACCCGGGGGACGCGTATTCTTTCAGCCAGTTGTTCAGAATGGTTCAGAGGAGGCGGGGAGCCTTGACCAGGATCAAAGGCCGAACGCCCGCGAAATGCTTCCTAGTTCCCGAGTTTGCGACGGAAAGTTTTGTGCGCCAATTTGCCTAACAGCGTGGCGCTGGACAAGTTTGCGAGTGAATGTAAAAAACCCATCAAAAAAGCCTGCCGGCGCACGAGCCGCGACCGGTACTGGGAGGCAACAGCTCGAAGGCAAGGATTTGAAAACGGCCGCGGCGCCGGGGGCGGGGCTTTTCGCCTCTCGCATGCCGCGGCCGCGACAGTTGTTTAGGCTAATTGCGCAAGGAGCCTTGGCACGGTGGCAGCCCACGACACCTCCCTCAATCCAACCGGCGACCCGGGCGATGAGCCTACGCGGCGCGACGTCATCCTGATCGCCGCGAGCGGCTTCGCCGCAATCGGCGCCGCGGCGGCGCTATGGCCTCTGCTCGATCAGATGAACCCGGACGAGTCGGCGCTGTCGCTGTCCTCGACCGAGGTCGACGTCTCTCATGTCGACACGGGCCAGGCGATAACTGTGATGTGGCGCGGCAAGCCGATCTTCATTCGCCACCGCACCGAGGACGAGATCGCCAAGGCCAAGGACGTCAACGTCGACGAACTGCGCGACCCGCTCGCCCGCAACGCCAATCTTCCCGAGACTGCGCCGGCGACCGACGACAATCGCGCGGCCAAGGATCGTGAGCCTTGGCTCGTGATGATCGGCATCTGCACCCATCTCGGCTGCATCCCCAAGGGCCAGGCGGTCGGCGATTACAAAGGCGAGTTCGGCGGTTGGTTCTGTCCCTGCCACGGCTCGCAGTACGACACCGCGGGCCGCATCCGTCTCGGGCCGGCACCGCAGAACCTCGCGATCCCGCCCTACACCTTCGCCTCCGACACCAAGATCAAGATCGGATAGAGACGGCCATGGCGCACGAATCCACCTATCAGCCGGGCAGCGGCTTCGAACGTTGGCTCGACGCGAGGCTCCCCGTCGTGCGCGTGATGCACGACCAGTTCATGGTGTTCCCGACGCCGCGGAACTTGAATTACTGGTGGACCTTCGGCGGCATTCTCACCTTCATGCTCATCGCCCAGATTGCGACCGGCATCGTGCTCGCCATGCACTACGTGCCGACGCCCGAGCATGCCTTCGACTCGGTCGAAACCATCATGCGCGACGTGAATTGGGGGTGGTTCCTCCGCTACTCCCACGCCGTCGGCGCCTCGATGTTCTTCTTCGCCGTGTATATCCATCTATTTCGCGGCATGTATTACGGCTCTTACAAAGCGCCGCGTGAGGTATTGTGGATCATCGGCGTCTTGATCCTGCTTATGATGATCGCGACCGCCTTCATGGGCTATTCGCTCGTGTGGGGGCAGATGAGTTTCTGGGCGGTGACGGTGATCACCAACCTGTTCTCATCGCTCGATGCGGTGATCCCCGGACTCGGCACCACGCTCGTGCAATGGATCTGGGGCGGCTTCTCGGTCGGCGCGCCGACGCTGAACCGGCTCTACGCGCTGCACTATCTCTTCCCGTTCGTGATCCTCGGCCTTGTGATCCTCCATATCTGGGCGTTGCACGTGCCGGGCAACAACAATCCAACCGGGATCGAGGTGAAGTCGCCGAAGGAAACGGTGCCGTTCCACCCCTACTACACAATCAAGGACGGCTTTGCGCTCGTGATGTTCGTGATCCTGTTCGCCGCCGTCGTATTCTACGCGCCGAACTGGCTCGGCCATCCGGACAACTATGTTCCAGCCAATCCGCTGCAGACCCCGCCGCATATCGTGCCCGAATGGTATTTCCTGCCGTTCTACGCGATCCTGCGCGCCATCCCGAACAAGCTGTTCGGTGTCATCGCGCTTCTGTCCTCGATCGCGGTCCTGTTCTTCATTCCCTGGCTCGACACGTCCAAGGTGCGCTCGACCAGCTACCGGCCGATCTACAGATGGTTCTTCTGGGCGTTCGTGCTGACTTCGATCGCGCTCGGCTATCTCGGCTCGCAGCCGCCTGAAGGCTGGTATCTCATCTTCGGGCGCCTCCTCACCGCTTACTATTTCGCGTTCTTCCTCTTGATCATGCCCGTGGTCGGATTGATCGAGACGCCAAGACGGCTTCCCGGCAGCATCACCGAGGCAGTTCTCGGCCACGCGGAGGAATCGGAGGCGACATCTCCTCCTGTGCCGCCGCCTCCACCCCCTGCGCAACAGCGCAGGCCCGCGGAGGTGCTGTGATGACGCTCGTTTCGTTGATGCGCGCGGCTTCGTTCTTGCTCGTGCTTGCGTTTCCGGCAGCAGCTCTCGCTAAGGATCAGACTGCCGCGACGCCGGAGGCCGTCAATCAGGAGCCGGAGATCGCGCATCAAGACTGGACCTTCGCCCCGCCGTTCGGGACTTTCGACAATGCCCAGCTCCAGCGCGGCTTCCAGGTCTATAAGGAGATCTGCTCGAATTGCCATTCGATGCGGCTGCTGTCCTACCGCAATCTCGGCGAGCCGGGCGGACCGGAATTCTCGCCGAAGGCGGTCACGGCGCTGGCGAGCCAGGTGCAGATAACCGACGGGCCAAACGACAAGGGCGAGATGTTTCAACGGCCCGGGAAGCCTTCAGACCATTTCCGTTCGCCCTTTGCCAACGAGCAGCTCGCGCGGGTCGCCAATGGGGGCGCGCTGCCGCCAGATCTTTCGGTGATGGCCAAGGCGAGAGAGGGCGGCCCCGACTATATCTACGCGATCCTCACCGGCTATACCGATCCGCCGACGGGTTTCAAGGTCGCCCAGGGCATGCACTACAACAAGGCATTCCCTGGTCATCAGATCGTCATGCCGCCGCCTCTGAGCGACGGAGTTGTCACCTATACCGACGGCACTAAGGGTACGCTCGACAATTACGCGCGGGATGTCTCGGCCTATCTGATGTGGGCCGCGGAGCCCAAGCTCGAGGAGCGCCACAAGACCGGCGTGCGGGTGCTGCTGTTCCTCGCCGTATTTGCCGCGATCATGTATCTCGCCAAGCGCACGGTCTGGGCCAGGCTGCACCGTCACGACGACGCGCCGCACACGGCGTGATACTTGTTCGTCGGCCTGCAACAGCTTCGTCATTGCCGCGCGAGCCGGTATCCAGGGTTCACATTCTCTCTCGTCACGCTGGATTCCGGCTTTCGCCGGAATGACGGCTTGTGGCAGGTTGGCCGCGCATAACAGGGAGAACACATGAACCGATTGCTGCTCGCTCTCTTTATCGCTCTTACGACTCTGCCGGCTCTCGCCGCGGACGAAGCGCAAGGATATCCGCCCCCGAAGGAGATGGTCCTGCTCACCGTCGGGGGGCTCATCGGCAACACCAATCGCGGACCGCTCGATCCCAAGAAGGACAGTCTGCTGGCGACGCAGAAGGCGTCCTTCAAGAACGGGTTCGCCTTCGATCGCCCGGCGTTGCTTGCGCTCGAGCAAGGCACGGTGACGGCGCAGCCGCCGGAATTCGACGCGCCCGCGACGTTCAAGGGACCCTTGCTGCGCGAGGTGCTCGGCCATGTCGAGGCGGCCAAGGTCAAGATCAGCTTCACCGGGGTCGACGGCTATACCGGCTGGCTTACGCCGGAGGATATCGATTCATCGGACTGGATCATCGCGCTCGAGGTGAATGGCGCGCCGCTCGGCATCGGCCAGCAGGGGCCGCTCTGGCTGATCAATACGCGCGCCCCGGATTTCAAGCCGACCGACACGCATGAAGGCCATTGGGTTTGGGCGCTGTTCTATATCCATGTCGGCGACGAATGACTGAGGGGGAATGATGACTGAGGCGGTGTTGGGGATTATCGGCGGCTCGGGGCTTTACGAGCTGCCAGGCCTGCAAAATGTCCGCGAGCAACGCATCGTGAGCCCGTGGGGCGAGCCTTCGGCGCCGCTCCGCGTCGGCGATATCGACGGGCTCCCCATCGCGTTCATGTCGCGCCATGACAAGGGCCACCGTCTCTCGCCCACCGACATCAACTACCGCGCCAATATCGACGTCATGAAGCGGGCAGGGGTCACCGACCTCGTCTCGCTCTCGGCCTGCGGCTCGTTCAAGGAGGAGCTGCCGCCGGGCACCTTCGTGCTCGTCGATCAGTTCGTCGATCGGACCTACCACCGCCCCAATTCGTTTTTCGGCAAAGGCTGCGTCGCCCATGTGTCGATGGCGCATCCCGTCTCCCCACGCTTGCGCATCCATTTGGCGGAGGCGGCGATGGCAGAAGGCATCAATGTGGTGCGGGACGGGACCTATGTGTGCATCGAGGGGCCGCAATTCTCCACGCTCGCCGAGAGCCTCACCTATAAAGGCCTCGGCTACTCGGTGATCGGCATGACCAATATCCCCGAGGCCAAGCTCGCGCGGGAGGCGGAGATTTGCTACGCGACCGTCGCCATGGTCACCGATTTCGATTGCTGGCATCCGGACCATGACGCTGTCACCGTCACCGACATCATCAAGGTACTCACGGCGAATGCGGAGAGGGCGCAGCGGCTGGTGGCGCGGCTCGCGCGCGACTTCCCGCGCGAGCACGAGCCCTGTCCGATCGGGTCAGACCGGGCGCTCGACACGGCGATCATCACCGCTCCTGAGGCGCGTGATCCCGAACTGCTTGCGAAGCTCGACGCGGTCGCCGGCCGCGTGCTGAAGCGCGTTCTGATGTAGGCCCGCTAGGTCGGCGGCGGGAGCGGGACCGGCGCGAAGCAATTGCCGCAGAGCGTCGTCGCCCAGATATAATAGGCGATAGCCGCCGCGGCGACGACCAACGCCACAACAAGCGCGATGCGCCGTTGACGCTTCCGGCGCGCGCGCTCGGCTTTCGCAGCCCGGTCGGCTTCTGCCGCGAAGCTTCGGTCGATAACGTTCATGGCAATGCCTTCCATGCTCACGTGTCACGACTATAGCGCGCGCACATCTTCGACGAACCGTCTTCTTGCGCGCTCTTCGTCGCACGGTCATGACTGCACAAGAAAGCGTCAGGATGAAGGAGGGATCGGCACTCCGAGCGCCTGGAGCAGGCTGTTGATGATTCCGACAATATTCCCGACGACGCCGGCGATCAGCGCGAACAGCAATGCGTAGAGAATGGCCGCGATGATGATCGCGGGAATTGCCGCGAGAGACCATTTGATGAGGATCGCCATCATCCGAGAGAACGGGACGTCGATGTCGCGAATGGTCACGAGATTAGAGCCGTCTGCCATTACCTGCCCCCTTCGATTTCGCCGCGACGGCGACTAGCCAGCCGCGTTTCGTTCGACTATAGGCTCAAGGGTCGATGGCTTCGCGCCCTGCCAGAGAGCCTTACATTTCGCGGAGATCCTGCATGAATGTGACTGCCGAAATCGACCTCAAGGACCTCGTGCGCACCATACCCGACTACCCGAAGCCGGGCATCATGTTCCGCGACATCACGACGCTGCTCGGTCACGCCAACGGCTTCCGCGCCTGCGTCGAACAATTGGTGCAGCCCTTCGTCAATCGGCGGGTGCAGGCGGTCGCCGGCATCGAGGCGCGCGGCTTCATTCTCGGCGGAGCGGTCGCCGATCGGCTGTGCTGCGGCTTCGTGCCGATCAGGAAGAAGGGCAAGCTTCCGGGCAAGGCGATCGGACAGGATTATGTGCTCGAATACGGAATCGATGTCATCGAGATCCACGAAGACGCGATCGGTGCCGGCGACCCTGTGCTTCTGGTCGACGATCTGATCGCGACCGGCGGCACGGCGGAGGCCGCGGTCAAGCTCTTGCGCAAGCTCAAGGCCGATGTGGTGGGCGCCGCCTTCGTCATCGACCTCCCCAATCTCGGCGGCGCGGCACGTCTCGCCAAGCTCGGCATCCCGTGCCATTCGCTGATCGCGTTTGAGGGCGACTGAGACCTCTGCCATGAAGATCGACGGCAAACCTTACCGCACCATCTGGCTCAACGAGGACGGCAAGACGGTCGAGATCATCGACCAGACCAAGCTGCCGCATCGGTTCGAGACGGTCGCCTTGCGCACGCTCGACGATGCGGCCCATGCCATCAAGTCGATGCAAGTGCGCGGCGCGCCGCTGATTGGAGCGACCGCGGCTTACGGCGTCGCGCTCGCGCTCCGAGCCAATCCCTCCGACGAGGGGCTCGATCACGCCTGTGAGGCGCTCTCAGCGACGCGTCCGACCGCCATCAATCTCCACTGGGCGCTCGACGAGATGCAAAAGGCCGTGCGCAACCAGCCGCGCGAGGCTCGCGTCGCCGCGGCTTACGCCCGCGCGGCGCAAATCTGCGACGAGGACGTCGAGACCAATCGCCGGATCGGCGAGCACGGGCTCGGGATTATCCGCGCTCACTCAGAGAAGAAGGGCGGCAAGAGGGTCAACATCCTCACTCACTGCAACGCCGGCTGGCTCGCTTGCGTGGATTGGGGCACCGCGCTCGCTCCGATCTATCGCGCATTCGATGAGGGCATCGACCTTCATGTGTGGGTCGACGAGACGCGCCCGCGCAATCAGGGCGCATCGCTCACCGCGTTCGAGCTCGGCGCGCATGGCGTGCCGCATACGCTGATCGCCGATAACACCGGCGGCTATCTGATGCAGAAGAAGCAGGTCGATCTGTGCATCGTCGGCACCGACCGCACCACGGCGACGGGCGATGTCGCCAATAAGATCGGCACCTATTTGAAGGCGCTCGCCGCGCGCGACAACAACATCCCTTTCTTCGTGGCGCTGCCTTATTCGACCATCGACTGGAACCTCGACGACGGCAGCACAATCCCCATCGAGGAGCGTGATGCGAACGAGGTCACGCATATCTCGGGCAAGCTGCCAGACGGCTCGGTGGCGAGCGTGCTGATTGCGCCCGAGGCGACTCCCGCTGCAAATGTCGGCTTCGACGTGACGCCGGGAAGGCTCATCTCCGGGTTCATCACCGAGCGCGGCGTCACTCCCGCCACCCGCGACGGCCTCACGACGCTCTACCCCGAGCACCGCAAAGGCGCCGCGGCGTAGGAGAAATGAACGGTCATGCCAGCGAAAGCAGGCATCCAGCATCCGGCTCGGCGCGCTTGTCGGCGTCGAGCGCGGTCACCTTGTCGTTCGCGCGAAGCGAGGGACCTTTAAGGGTGTGGTAGACCCGAAGCCAGGGCTACGGCCACGGCGCCAACCACCGCGGCGACAGTAATAGGCACGACCCAGAGTGCGTAGTGCAGCTCGTGCTTCTTGGCGGGAGTTTGGATTGCTTGGGCGGCTTGAGCGAGCAGCTCACGCTCGGTCTCGTCCTTTGGCTGAACGCTGGCGGCCATGCGAAACGCGGCGCGATGCTTCTCGTGCCATTTCGGGCCGGGCCCCCGCATATAATGTCGCTCGGGCCGATAGGAATCGCGGAACCTTCCCACTTTAATCCCTCACTGCGACGAACCCCGTAAGCCATGGAGAATACGGGAAAATATGTTGCAAATCGGTAAGGAAGCGTGGCGGAAACGAGACCATTTCTTGGGTTGCCCAAGCGGGTGTCATCTTTCACTCCATAGATGGGTGCGCCGTGCTTGAAGTTAAAGGTCATCTCTGCAACAACGCGCGCCATGCAAAGCAAATGGAATGATAAAGCAGCCGACGAAATGGTCGCGGCCTATGACGCGAAAGGGGTCGGCTCCGACATCGCGCTTCGGGTCTACACCACGCGGCTCCTCGGCCGCGATCCGCTCCTCGTGCTCCATGGTGGCGGCAACACCTCGGTCAAGACGCGCGGGCGCGATGATCTCGGCGTCGAGCATGAGGTGATCGCGGTCAAGGGCTCGGGCGCCGATATGGCGGATATCGAGCCCTGGGGTCTCCCGGCGGTAAAGCTCGGACCCTTGCGCGAGCTGCGCACGCTCGGGGCCTTGTCGGACGAGGCCATGGTCAATGTGCAGCGGCTGAATCTGCTCGACTCGACCGCGCCCAATCCTTCGGTCGAGACGCTGCTCCATGCCTTTTTGCCGCACAAATTCGTGGACCACACCCATGCGGCCTCGGTGCTTGCCCTCGTCGATCAACCCGACGGGGAGGCGCTGGCGCGCGAGGTCTATGACGGACGCATGGGGATCGTGCCCTATATCGCGCCGGGCTTTGGTCTCGCGAAGGCGGCCGCCGAGGTGTTCGAGGCCGATCCCCGCGTCGAAGGCTTCATCCTCCACAAGCACGGCATCTTCACTTTCGGCGAGACCGCGCGCGAGGCCTATGAGCGCATGATCGAGATGGTCTCGCTCGCCGAGAGCCGGTTGCGCCAGGGCCGACCTATCATCTTCCCGGCGCGCCGGATCGCAAGCGCGGTAGCGTCGGCCGCCGAGATCGCGCCGCTTATCCGCGGCGCGTGCGCGATCCGAAAGGAGGGCGAGGAGCCGATTCGCTTCATCACCGACTTCCGCACCGCGCCGGAGATCCTCGACTATGTCAACGGTGTGGAGCTTGCCTCCTACAGCCAACGCGGCGTGGTGACGCCCGACCACATCATCCGGACCAAGAACAAGCCATTGGTGGTGCCGCCGCCCGAAGCCGGCAAGCTCGATGAGTTCGCAAAGGCGCTCCGCGAGGGGGTCGCCAAGTTCATCGCCGAGTACGATGGTTATTTCGCCCGCGAGAATGCGGCGGTAGGCCACACCAAGACCAAGCTCGACAGCGCCCCACGCGTGGTTCTCGTTCCCGGCGTCGGCTTGTTCGGGCTTGGACGCACGGCGAAGGATGCCGGCATGGCCGCCGACCTTGCCGAGAATACGGTCAAGGTGGTGACCGACGCCGAAGCGATCGGCCGCTACGAGCCTCTCCCCGAGAGCGACCTGTTCGCGCTCGAATATTGGAGCCTCGAGCAGGCGAAGCTCAAAGGCGCCGTGGTCAAGCCGCTCACCGGGCAGGTCGCCTTGGTCACGGGCGCTGGCGCCATCGGCGCCGCTACCGCGAAGGCGCTGGCGGCGCATGGTGCCGCCGTTGCCATTGTCGATATCGATGGAGAGGCGGCGAAGAAGGCCGCGGCGGCAATCAAAGGTCTCGGCCTCGAATGCGACGTGACCAAGCCTGAGCAGGTGAGGGGCGCGTTCACGCTCGTTTGCGAGCGCTACGGTGGCGTCGACATCGTCGTCTCCAATGCCGGCGCCGCATGGCAGGGGCGGATCGGCGAGGTCTCGGACGAGCTATTGCGCAAAAGTTTCGAGCTCAATTTCTTCGCCCATCAGACCGTGGCGCAAGAAGCCGTGCGCATCATGCTGAAGCAGGGCACCGGCGGCGTGCTGTTGTTCAACATCTCGAAGCAAGCGGTGAATCCGGGAGCGAATTTCGGTCCTTACGGTCTGCCCAAGGCCGCGACCATGCTGCTCATGCGCCAATACGCGCTCGACTACGGCCAAGACGGCATCCGCTCCAACGGCGTCAACGCCGACCGCGTGCGGAGCGGGCTCTTGACCGACGCGATGATCGCGGCGCGGGCAAAGGCGCGCGGCGTGTCCGAGGCCGAATACATGTCCGGCAACCTCTTGAGCCGCGAGGTGCTTGCCGAGGATGTTGCGCAGGCCTTCGTGCAACTCGCATTGGCGCGCAAGACGACCGGGCATATCGAGACGGTCGACGGGGGCAATATCGCCGCCGCGCTCAGGTAAAACCTCTCTATTCGTCATACCCGGGCTCGACCGCCCAAATGCGTCTGAGCGGATTGCTCTGGGATGCCTGGGTCGAGCCTGGGGCATGACGTGAAGAGAATGTGAGGGTCGGTGCCCAAAAAGCGAGCTTTCCTAAGAGAGTTTTAACCACAAGCAGAGAGTCTTACGCCGATAACTTCGTGCGCAAGATTTGCCCAACAGGGCAGCGTCGAGCGGCGAGGGGCACTTTGCGCGTCCTCAATAAGTCGAGAGATTCCCGATGGCTCTGCGCTTGAAAATCACGCTCGCTTTCGCCGCCACGGCGATATTGGCCGTAGTCGTGTCGTTCGCGCTCGCTTCCGTGATCCCCGGCACCCTGCTTGCTGCGTTGCTTGCTATGGTCGCCGCCGGAGGTCTCGCAGCAGGCTTCGGCTATATGTTCGGCGGCACGATCGCCTGGGCGCTGCTTGATCTCAACAACGTGATCCTACGCTTCATCAAGTGGGACATGGACGGTACGGTGCCGCACGCTGCGCGCGTCGACGAGGTGGGAGACATCGCCAAGGCGCTCAAGGCCTTCCAGTCTGATGCCATTCGCTGGAGCGAGAGCCACAAGAGCGAGCAGGACAGCCAGGTTCAGGGACGGCTGGCTTCGCAGCAGCGCACCGAGGAGCTGATCCACCAATTCCGCGGCACCATCGCCGGCATTCTTGGCGCGTTCGCCGACAGCGCACGGTCGATGGACGAGACGGCGCGCTCGCTCTCGACGCTTGCGAGCGATACCAATGAGCGGGTAGGCGTGGTTGCCTCGGCCTCCGACGAGGCCTCCTCCAATGTGCAGACCGTCGCCGCGACGGCTGAAGAGCTTGCCGTCTCGGTGGGCGAGATCGGCACGCGCGTCTCGACCGCGAGCCGCATCGTGAGTCAGGTTACCGAGAACGCGCGCGCGGCCAATCAAAAGGTCGAAGGGCTTGCCACCGCGGCGCAAAGAATTGGCGACGTGGTCAGCCTGATCCAGGACGTCGCCGCTCAGACCAATCTGCTGGCGCTCAACGCCACCATCGAGGCGGCGCGCGCAGGAGAGGCGGGCAGGGGCTTCGCCGTGGTCGCGAGCGAGGTTAAGACGCTCGCCGACCAGACCGCCAAGGCGACTGAGGACATCAAGCATCAGATCGCCGCGATCCAGACTTCGACGAATGGCGCGGTCGACGCCATGCAGTCGATCGTCACCACCATGGGCGAGGTCAACCGCAACACTCAGGAGATCGCCGGCGCGGTGCAGCAGCAATCGGCGGCGACCTCGGAGATCTCGCATAGCGTGCGCCAGGCGGCGCGCGGCACCGAGGACGTGGTTGCGCACATGCCCGGCGTGACCAAGGCCGTCGACGAGACGAGTCAATCGGCGACGCAGATGTTGCAGGTGAGCCGCGATCTGTCGCGCCAGGCCGAGCAGCTCCGTCACACGGTCGAGAACTTCCTGCGACAGGTAGCGGCTGCCGATCAGCTGAAACGGGCGGGCTGAGGCCTGTTGCAACGCTAGAAGGTTGACGGCGGCGAGCCTAGCGGGCGAAGCTCCTTTCCAGTCTTCGATCGGCGTGGAGGGAACGCTTGGGCCGCATTTTGCGCACCTTTTTCGCGGGCGTTCTTGCCCTTCTGCCGATTGCCGTCACGGTAGTCGTCACCGCCTGGGTCGCCGCGTTGGTGGCGAGCTATGCCGGCCCCGGCAGCTTCATCGGCCGCTTCATCACCGCGCTTGGAACCTCGTTTGGCCTCGATATCGAGCCCACCTCCACGGCAGCCTATCTTCTCGGACTTGCGATCATCCTCGGCGCGATCTTTCTGCTCGGCCTGCTCGTCGAGTCGGGGCTCAGATCCTTCATCTCAGACAGTTTCGACTGGTTGATGATGCGTATCCCGCTGGTCTCCAATATCTACGATCTGTCGAAGCGCTTTGTCGCCATCGTCGACCGCGGCGATCAGGGCGACCTCAAGAGCATGAGCCCGGTGTGGTGCTTCTTCGGAGGCGAAGGGAGCGCCGCCGTGCTCGCGCTCATGCCCTCGCATCAGCCGGTTGCCATCGGCGAGCACAGCTATCTCGGGATTCTCGTGCCGTCGGCGCCGGTGCCGTTCGGCGGTGCGCTGATCTATGTTCCGGCGAATTGGGTGAAGCCCGCCGAGGGCGGCGTCGAGCGGTTGATGAATGTCTATGTGTCGATGGGCGTGACCCCGCCCGTCGCAATGCCCGCGGCCCCCGCGTTCGGGGCCGCCAAGCAAGCAAAAACCCCAAGCGGGCGAAATAAGGCAAAAAGATTGCCTGCCGATTAGGCATTTTGCCTCAGGGATACTTGGTCTCAGCGATGGTTCGCCTCAGGGGTCGGCGCTTTTTTTTGCACTAACGATCTGTGGCTACCAGAAAGGTAGTCTCACGGAGGAGATGCGTTCATGAAGAAACTTGCTACCGTCCTCGTCGCTCTTGGCCTCGCGGTCACCTTTGCGGCGCCGACCTTTGCCGCCGATATGCCGAAGACGAAGGCCGCCTGCGAGAAGGCCAAGATGAAGTGGGACGACGCAACGAAGACCTGCTCGAAGGCCTAACCAGGTCGTTGTGATATGACGAAGCGGCGGCGGGTAGCAAAGACCCGTCGCCGCGGTTTTTTGGCGGAGAGCATTCCTCTCAGGTGGCGAAGCGGAAGTGAAGGACGTCGCCGTCCTTCACCACATAATCCTTCCCTTCGAGTCTGAGCTTGCCCGCGTCGCGCGCACCCGCCTCACCGGCAAGCGACACATAGTCATCATAGGCAATGGTCTCGGCGCGGATGAAGCCCTTCTCGAAATCGGTATGGATGACGCCTGCGGCCTGAGGGGCGCGGGTGCCCTCGGTCACGGTCCAGGCCCGCGCCTCCTTCGGCCCGGCGGTGAAATAGGTGATGAGCCCCAGGAGCTTATAACCTTCGCGGATGAGGCGGTTCAGGCCGGGCTCGGCGAGTCCAAGCTCGGCGAGATAGGCTTTTCGCTCATCAGTGGCGAGCTCGGCGAGCTCGGCCTCGATCTTGGCTGAGATGATGACGCAGCCCGCGTCTTCGGCCTTGGCCAGGGCCTCGACGCGCGTTGAATGGACATTGCCGGTCGCGGCCGACGCCTCATCGACATTGCAGACATAGAGCACGGGCTTGGACGTCAAGAGCCCGAGGTTCGTGAATGCAGCCTGCTCCTCCTCGCTGGCGGCGGCGAGCCTTGCGGGCTTTCCCTCCCGCAAAAGGACGAGGGCGCGCTCGAGCAGCGCAAGCGTCTGCTTCGCGTCCTTGTCCTGACCACGGATCTTCTTCTCGAGGATCGGCACGCGCCGCTCGAGACTGTCGAGATCGGCCAGCATCAGCTCGGTCTCGATCGTCTCGGCGTCGGCGATCGGATCAACGCGGCCCTCCACATGGATCACGTCGCTGTCCTCAAAGCAGCGCAGCACGTAGGCGATGGCATCGACCTCGCGGATCGCGGCAAGGAACTGGTTGCCGAGACCTTCGCCCTTGGATGCGCCGCGCACGAGGCCGGCAATGTCGACGAAGGTCAGCCGCGTGGGCACGACCTGAGCGGATTTGGCGATGGCGGCAAGTCGTTCAAGCCGAGGGTCGGGGACGGGGACGTCGCCGACATTCGGCTCGATGGTGCAGAACGGATAGTTGGCGGCCTGAGCCGCGGCGCTCTCGGTGAGGGCATTGAACAGGGTGGACTTGCCGACATTGGGCAGCCCGACGATCCCGCATTTGAATCCCATGGTTTGCGTTCCTATCGCGAGCCGAGCCAGCGCCGGAGCTTGCTGGCAAGCGTCCCTTCCGGCCGCTCGGCCTCGGCCTTAGTGTTGGGTTCCTCGCGGCGCAACGCGGCCTTCTCACGCGGAGCCGGCTTCTCCCGAGGTTCGGGCTGCATAGCGTGAGCGACGCGCGACTGAAACTTGTCGTTGGCACCTTCGGCGAGATAAGGCGCTTCAGCCGCGATCGCGCCAAGCAGAGGCTCGAGCCAGTCATGCTCGGCTTTGGCGAAGTCACGCAGCACATGGCCCGTGACCAAATCCTTGGCTCCCGGATGGCCGATGCCGATCCGCACCCGCACGTAGCCGTTGCCGATATGGGCGGTGAGCGATTTGAGCCCATTGTGGCCCGCGACGCCTCCACCCGTCTTGACGCGCACCTTGCCCGGCGCGAGATCGAGCTCGTCATGAAAGACGACAACGTCGTCAAGAGTGAGCTTGTAAAAGCGCACCGCCTCGCCGACCGCACGGCCAGACTCGTTCATGAAGGTCTGCGGCTTGAACAGGAGCACGGACTCGTTCCGGAGCTTGCCTTCGGCCGAGAGTCCGGAGAAGCGTTTGCGCCAGGCGGGGAAGTCGTGCGTCGCGGCGATGGCGTCGACCGCCATGAAGCCCACATTGTGACGGTTCAAGGCGTATTGCCCCCCGGGATTGCCGAGGCCGACAAAGAGCTTCATCGGAATCATCCTGAGCCAAGGCTCGAGCGGACGCTATGTGACGCTATCAACTGCCCGCGCGGGAAGAAAAAAGCTACTTCTTCTTCTCTTCCTTTTTCTTCTCTTCCTTAGGCTTCTCCTTCTCGACAGGAGCGCCCTCGGCGGGAGCGGCGGCGGCGGCCTCGGCGCCGGCCTCGGCGGTCTCGGCGGCGGCAGGAGCGCCGGCGACGGGCTCTTCAGCCGAGCGCCCGACAATGGTCGCCACGGTGAAGTCCCGCTCGGTGATGGTCGGGCGCACGCCCTTCGGCAGGGCGATGGCCGAGATATGCACCGAATCGCCAATCTCGAGCCCGGTCAGGTCGACCTCGAAATGGTCGGGGATGGCGTCGGCCGGGCAGCGCACCGGGATGTCGTGACGCACGATGTTGAGCACGCCGCCGCGCTTCAAACCCGGAGAGGCCGCCTCGTTCAAGAAGCGCACCGGCACCTCGACAGTGACGAGGGCATCCTTGCCGACGCGCATGAAGTCGACATGGATGGGGAAGTCGCGAATGGGATCGAGCTGCACGCCGCGCGGGATGACCCGAGTCTTCTTACCGTCGACGTCGAGGGTGAAGATGGTGCTTTGGAAGTGACCGGTATGCATCTGCTGCGAGATGGCGCGGTAGTCGACGGCGATCGTCTCGGGCTCCTGTTTGTCGCCATAGAGAATGCCGGGGATGCGCCCCTCGCGGCGCGTGGCCCGCGCTCCACCTTTGCCGGAGCGCCCGCGCGCCCATGCCTTGAGTTCGATCGCCTCAGCCATCATGGCCTCCAAAAGCTAGAAATAATGAGGGGCCGGAAAGCGGCCCCGCACGGGCGGGACAGACGACAAAGGCGCCGCCCGCAGCGAATTCGAGCAGGCTTATAGCGCCTAAGCCGGGGTCCTGACAATCCGCTAAGCGCGGAAAGCTTAGGTCCGCCAGGGGTGCTCGGGAAGCTCGGTCACGCCCAAGACCTTCACGCCGGCCTCGGCAACCTTGTGGTCGTTCTCGACAATGCTTCCGCTGACCCCAATGGCACCCATGAGCACGCCGTTCTCGTCTACGATGGGGACGCCGCCCGGGAAAGTGATCAGCCCGTCATTGGAATGCTCGATGCCGTAGAGCGGCTTGCCCGGCTGCGAGAGCTTGCCGAGCTGGCCAGTCGCCATGCCGAAGAAGCACGCCGTCTTCGCTTTCTTGATGGCGATGTCGATCGAGCCCACCCACGCATCGTCCATGCGCATGAAGGCCTTGAGGTTCGCGCCGGAATCCACCACGGCGATACACATTTGCGTCTTCAGCTCGATCGCCTTCTTGCGGGCCGCCGCGATCGCCTTCTCGGCGTTCTCCAAATTCACGTGCATGGGCTAAGTCTCCTGGTTGTGGGGAAGGCGCTAAGTGTTAGCCCGAAAGGGGGGCCAAAGAGTAAACGCGCGAGGCATCGTTTTGGTCGCGACACAACGCGCGTCATTCGGCGTAGGATGGGCGTTGATGTAAGAGCGCGACGCTTGGAGCCAAGTCTCATTGGTGTCGCAGGGTCACGCGTGCAGAAGGAGGAGCGTCATGACGCAGAGCGTCTACAAAGTCGTCGAAATCATCGGCACCAGCACCAAGTCCTGGGAGGAAGCCGCCAAGAGTGCCGTCGAGCTCACGGGTGAGCATTTGCGCGATTTGCGTGTCGCGGAGGTAGTCGAACAGGACCTCGTCATCACTGATGGGAAGGTCGAGGCCTATCGCACCAAACTCAAGGTCTCGTTCAAATATGAGGGAAGCCACTGAGCGAGAGCATACCCGGTTTTGATTGCCAAGGAGTGACGCGATGAGACGGTCGCTGATCGGGGCCGGCCTGATACTTGGCCTTGCGCTGCTCGTGGTGGGGGTTGAGCGGGCGGAGGTCGAAGCAGGAAGCGGCGATAGCGTACAGGTGGTCTCGTCGCAGAGCCTGCCCAATGTGCCGGGCAAGAGCATCACGGCCATTCGTGTCAGTTACGCGCCCGGCGGCAAATCCGGCAAGCATCACCACGCGGGCAGCGTGCTCGCTTACGTTCTCAGCGGGCAAATCCGGTCGGAGAACTCGGCCACGGGGCCGGCGAAAGTCTACAAGGCCGGCGAGAGCTTCTTCGAGCCGCCGGGCAGCGAGCATCTCGTCAGTGAGAACGCAAGCGCCACCGAGCCGGCGAGTCTGATTGCGATCTTCATCGCCGATGATGGCGCCGAGCTGACCACGTTCGATAAATAGGGGATGAAGGCCAACCGCATCCATCAATTCGGCCCGCCAGAGGTCATCGTTTTCGAGGATGTCGAGCAGCCCGGCCCTGGATTTGGCGAGGTTCTGGTCCGGGTCGAGGCATCGGGCGCGGGGCCCTGGGATTGCTGGGTACGGACAGGGAGCAGCGTGCTACCGCAACCTCTGCCTCTTACCCTCGGCGCCGACCTTGCCGGTGTGGTCGAGGCGGTCGGGCCGTCCGTCGTCGCCTTCAACCCGGGGGACGAGGTGTTCGGCGTCACCAACGCGCGCTTCACCGGCGCGAATGCGGAATATGCTCTCGCTTCCACGGCGATGATTGCGCATAAGCCCGGCAGGCTCGGCTTCATCGAAGCGGCGTCCATGCCAGTGGTTGCGGTCACAGCCTGGCAGATGCTGTTCGACCATGCGGGGCTCGTCCCAGGCGAGAGGGTTTTGGTCCATGGAGGAGCCGGCAATGTCGGTTCTTACGCGGTGCAGTTCGCTCGACTTGCCGGGGCGCTGGTGGTGGCGACGGCTTCGGCGCAGGACATCGACAAGGTGCGGGCCCTCGGCGCCGAGAGGGTCATCGACTTCCGCGCGCAACGCTTCGAGGACGAGTTGAAGGACGTCGATGTGGTGATCGACACGGTTGGCGGCGGCGTCCAGAGGCGCTCCTTTGCCGTGCTAAACCCTGGCGGAAGATTGATCTCCGCGGTGTCCAAGCCGAATGTGCAGGAGGCCGAGCGGCGTTCGGTGCATGCGGGTTTCATGCTCGTCGACGTGACCACGCCGGCGCTCGCCAAGATCGCCAGCCTGGCCGACGAGGGGAAGCTCTCGGTCTTCGTCGGCGAGGTCCTGCCGCTCGACCAGCTCCGCGTCGCACATGAGATGATGGAGGGGATGCGACCGAAGCCTCGCGGCAAGATCGTGCTGCAAACCTAAGCCGTATCTCTAAGGGGCACGGGCCTAATAGAACAGGCTCGACACCGACTTCTCTTCGGCGGTGCGTGCGGTCGCTTCGCCGAGCAAGGTGGCGACGGGCAGCACGCGGATATTGTGCGCGTTGCGTACCGACTCACTCGGCAGGATCGAGTCGGTGATGACCAGCTCCTTCAACCGCGAGGCCATGATGCGGGCCACCGCGCCGCCGGACAGCACGCCGTGGGTGATGTAGGCGGTGACCATGGTCGCGCCCTGATTGAGCAAAGCCTCGGCTGCGTTCACCAGCGTCCCACCTGAATCGACGATGTCGTCGACGAGGATGCAGGTCCGACCGGTCACGTCTCCGATGACGTTCATCACCTCGGAATCGCCGGGGCGCTCACGCCGCTTGTCGACGATGGCGAGGGGAGCATCGATACGCTTGGCCAGGCCGCGGGCGCGCACCACGCCTCCGACGTCGGGCGACACCACCATGAGGTTCTTGGTGCCGAACACCTGCTTGATGTCCTGGACCATCACCGGCGCGGCGAACAGATTGTCGGTCGGAATGTCGAAGAAGCCCTGGATCTGTCCGGCATGGAGGTCGAGAGTGAGAACACGATCGGCGCCGGCCCGCACGATCATATTGGCGACGAGCTTGGCCGAGATCGGGGTGCGGGGACCGGGCTTCCGATCCTGGCGGGCATAGCCGAAATAAGGCACGACAGCGGTCACGCGCCGCGCCGATGCGCGCTTCAACGCATCGATGATGATGAGCAGCTCCATCAGGTGGTCGTTGGCGGGAAACGAGGTCGATTGGATCACGAACACGTCCTCGCCGCGGACGTTCTCCTGCACCTCGACGAAAATCTCCATGTCGGCGAAGCGCCGCACCACACATTTGGCGAGGGGGATATTGAGATAGGTTGCGATGGCCTCGGCGAGGGGGCGATTGCTGTTGCCTGCGACCAGCTTCATTCGATCGCTCCTCGACCCCTCAGTCCCTGACGGTCTCTGCATCACGCCCGGCTTTTAACAAGGGCTTAGGGGCGCTGTAAACTCGCGCCGTGACGCAAGCCTTGGACGGGATCAGCTCGATTTGGGGAGGAGCTTGATGATGCCGTCGGCGGCGGCGCCCGCGGCGGCATCGGCAATGGCGCCCCACGGGCCGTTCAGAGACCCTCGGGGGATGGTATTTTGCTGTGAGACGGTGCCGAGCCGCCTGCCGCTCGGGTCTAGTACCAGCCAGTCGATGCGGATGCTCTGCTTGCCGCCGCTCGCGTCGGCCAGCACCACGCTGCCTTTCACCATATAGACGTTGTCGGTCGTGCCATTGGCGAGCTTGATGCCACCGGCGTAGAGGCGCTTCTTGAGTGCCGTGGTCAGGGATCTTTGCCCGTCGCCGGGCGCGCCCGCTACGGGGGCTACGAGCACACCGTTGGCCCGCGGCAGCGCGGTTGCCGCTGGCGGCGCCGCAGAGGCCGTGGTGGCGGGGCTTCCTTCCGAGACCGCCACCGGCGCTGCGCCGCTACCATGCGGCAGGCTTGCCGCAAGTTGGGACGTGGTTTTGCCGGCGATTGAGTTGAGCACGGTGCCGTTCACGGCGTCCCACGGGTCGGCGGCCTTGCCCGGAACGAGCTCGTCGCCCGATACACGTGCGACGCGCGTCCCCTTGGCGTCGGTCACGTCCCAAATATAGGAGATCTTCGAGCCGCCTTTTTCGCTCGAGGCGAGCAGATAGCCACGCAACGTGTAGTCGGCGCTCCCGCCGCCCGGAATGATGGTGAGGCGGCGATCCTTACCGGCATCCACCAGGGCCTGGGTGAACTGCTCGGCGACGGGCTGGGGAGCGCCCACGATGGGCGCAAGCGCGATCTTCGTCGATCGGCTGAACATGCTGGTCGCGCTCGAGAAGAAACTGCTCGTGCTGGGGCCGCCGCCACAGCCCGCGAGGCAGAGAAATGCCAAGGCGGCGAGCGCGATTGATGCGATATGCCCTAAACGGCCGCACAGATGCGTCGAGTCCGCGCCCAACAAAATTCTCCCTCTGTTGGCCGCACAGAACCGCTCGCGACAACACGGTCGTGGCGGGACTCCCAACCCTCTAGTAAACAATAGCTTACCTGCCTCAGCCCGCTCGCGTCCAGTTTTTGCGTGGACTGCCTTGGGGCCCTTGCGACCTATGGTGAATGCTAGTCAGGTAAGCAGGATGGCGGAAATTTGACGGCCGTAATCGGACTCTCCGTGATGCTGGGATCTCCGATAGCTGAACAGCCTCGATTCCTCGCAATACGTGCAGAGCCCGAGGTCGAATACGGCGCCGACACCGGCCCTTTTGAGCCGTTCGTCCACATAGCCGGCAAGGTCGAAATGCGGCTCGCCCGAGCTCTCGTCGGTGGCAAAGAAGGCGCCACTTGCCGGCTCCTCGGCGAGGAAGCGCTCGACATAGTCCTTGCCCACCTCATAGGCCCTTTGCGAGATGGCCGGCCCGATCACCGCGACAATGCGCTCAGGCTTGGCGCCGAGCTCTTGCATGGCCTCGACCGTCGCCTCGACGATGCCGGACAGCGCGCCACGCCAGCCGGCATGAGCGGCGCCGGCGACGCGCGCCTTCCCGTCGCAAAACAGCACCGGCGCGCAATCGGCGGTGAGCACGCCGATGGCGAGGCCAGGTGTCGCCGTGACGATCGCATCGGCCTCCGGCGTCTTGGCCCCCTCCCACGGCGCTTCTGCGATCACCGCCGTGGCGCTGTGCTTCTGAAAGACGGTAAGCAGGTGTGAGGGCTTGGCGCCAAGTATTTCGGCGACGCGTGCGCGGTTCTCTTGAACGCTGGCGGCATCGTCGTTCGATCCCGGCCCGCAATTGAGCGAGGCATAAATACCACCCGAGACGCCGCCCTGCCGCGTGAAGAATCCATGAGCGGTCCCGCCGATTGCGGCGAGGCTCGAAGCGCAAAGCCTCATCTTGTCTTGGGTCACCATGGCCGACGAGAGAGTTGCGTTAAATGTCACCGAACGGCGGCGGCGGAGCAAGCCCATCGCTTGCGAGCGCGAGCGCTTTGAACAGCAACCCCATTTGGCGCGGGTCGACAAGCCGGGCCGCGCCGGAGGAGATCAATTCTCTCTGCTCGGGGCGGGCCCCTTCGAGCAACCGATCGCGGCGCTCGCCAAGTCCGAGCTTTAACAGGAACTCGCCTTGCGGCATGGGGCCGTAAGCACGAAGCCCGAGCGCCGCCGCTTCATGCTTCAAGGCGGCGAAGTCGACATGAGCGGTGAGATCGGTCTCCCCCGGCGAAGCGAGCGGGTCTGCGAAGCGATGACGGCGCACGGCCTGCAGCGTGTCGCCAAGGCCGCTCTTCGCATGGCCGTAGTCGATGAAGAGCGCGGCGAGCGGCACTTCTGACGCGCGCTGCACGAGCGAGGCGAGCAGTGGAGCTGTCGCCGGGCGCATCTCCAAGATGGCGCTGTCAGGCGCGACAGGGAGGGTATCGTCATCAACAATATCGCCATCGGCGAAGGTCAAGGCATTGTGCGGCCCCAACGCAATACGACGCTCGCGCCACAGGCCCGCGCGCCGCACGAGCTGGCGGATGGGGAGGGCGTCGAGAAACTCATTGGCGAGCACGATAAGGGGACGTCCCCGCGGCACATCGTCGATGGTTTCGCACCACTGAACGGGCTGGCGCGACAAGGACAAGGCCTTCTTTTGGATCTCGCGGAGCGTTGGGCTCGTCTCGACAAGCGCCAAGGAGACGCAGCCGGCGAATTGCGTCATGCTCCGCCATGCGCGCGAAGCATCGGCGAGCAGCGTGCCGCGCCCCGGCCCGAGCTCGGCAACGACGATCGACTTCGGCGCGCCCATCGTTTGCCAAACCGCAATCGTCCAGAGTCCGAGAAGCTCGCCGAAGATCTGGCTCACTTCCGGAGAGGTGACGAAATCGCCGGCAGCACCGAGCGGATCGCGCGAGGCGTAGTAGCCCTCGCGCTCATCGGCGAGGCAGGCCTGCATGTAATCGGCAATGCCGATCGGCCCGTCACGGGCGATCCTCTCGCGCAGGCGCTCGGCAAGCGGGGCTGTCACAGTGCCGGCGAGTTTTGGTCGCGCGCCCATCACGACGCGAGCGCGGGCTTTCGCCTCGCGCGCCAGACGAGCCAGGCGCCGATCAGAACCATGGGAATCGAATAGACGATACCCGGCGTAAAGATGCCGACATCCATCGGGTGGCCGGCGTGTGGCTCGCGGGCGAACTCCTCGACTAGGCTGCGGAAGAGTCCATAGAAGATCAGGAACAGGCCGAAGACCGTGCCGGGCCGCTCGAGCGCGCGATAGCGGTGGGTGGCGATGCGGAGGATGACCCACAGAACGATGCCTTCGAGGAAGGCCTCGTAAAGCTGGCTCGGGTGGCGGGGAAGATCGCCGGAGCCTGGAAAGACCATCGCCCAAGGCACGTCGGTGACCCGCCCGACCACTTCCGCATTGATGAAATTGGCGATGCGCCCGAAGAACAGCCCGAAGGGGGTCGCCGCCGAGGCGACGTCGCCAAGCGACAGGGGGTTGATGTGCTTGACGCGCGAGAAGACATAGACCGCGAGCACGACCCCGAGCAGCCCGCCATGGAACGACATGCCGCCGTTCCACACCGCCGGGATCTGGGACGGGTTGTTCCAGAAGAAGCTCGGCTCGTAGAATAAGACGAAGCCGAGCCGTCCGCCGACCACGATGCCGAGCGTGATCCACAGCAGAAAATCGTCCGCCTGGGGGACAGTCATGGGCGACTTGCCGCCCCACAGCGCATCGCGCGCGACGAGATACCGCCCATAGAGCCAGCCGCAAAGGATGCCGGCCATATAGGCAAGTCCGTACCAACGGATCGAGACCGGCCCGATCTGGAGCGCTACCGGATCGATGACCGGGTAGGGAATGACGAAAAATTCCATGCGATCGAGCCCACGTTTCCTGAACGGGCGGACCCTTGACCGGCACCGCTTGCCTGTCAAGGCGCCGAAGGGCCGCTGTCTTGCACCCCGCGCGGCGGCACCCCATAGTCGTGTTGGTTCAAGCCGTTGTGCTGGCGACGAAGGTTCGATGTCATGACACAAACCACGGGACGGTTCTTCGACGAGCTCGGCAAGCTCATCACCGACGCGGCCGGAGCCGCCGACGGCGTGCGCAAGGAGATTGAGGGCGTGGTGCGTGCTCAGGCCGAGCGGGTTCTGCGCGATCTCGACGTGGTGCAGCGCGAGGAGTTCGAGGCGGTGAAGGCCATGGCGCAAAAGGCGCGGGAGGAGAATGACGCGCTAAAGGCGCGCATCGCCGCGCTCGAAGCTTCGATTGTCAAGGGCTTGGCCGACAAAGGCTGACAGGCTTGGCCCGATCGTCTTCGCCAAAAAGCCAAAGAAAAAAATTATCTCACCCCTGTCGATTCCGCGCGACGCCGTTCGACGTGACGGTAGAGCCGGGATTTTCCGGACTCCGGAGCCCCGGCTCCGAACAGGAGGAGTATCGACCATGCGATTCATGGTGATGGTAAAGGCGACCAAGGAGTCCGAGGCAGGTGCCATGCCCTCGGAGGACGCGCTTGCGGCCATGGCGAAGTTCAACGAGGAGATGGTGAAGGCCGGTGTCATGCTCGATGGCAACGGGCTGCAAGCGAGCGCGAAAGGTGCACGCGTGAGGTTCCCCGCCGGCAAAGCGGGTCAAACCACCGGACCGCGCACCGTGATCGACGGTCCCTTCGCGGAGACGAAGGAGCTCGTGGCCGGCTACTGGATTCTCCAGGTGAACTCGAAGGCCGAAGCGATCGAATGGGTCAAGCGTTGTCCCAATCCTCATAACGAGGCGAGCGAGATCGAAATCCGGCAGATTTTCGAGCTGGAGGACTTCGGTGCCAGCGAAGCGGTCGAGCATCACCGTGATCTGCGAGACCAGCTCGCGAAGAGGAGATAGCCCGGCGCCCGTCGCGTGAAGACGCACGCAGCGACCGGCAAAAACCGAAACCAAGCTAAATGGAGAAACGACGATGCGTTTTATGTCATTGGTGAAGTCGAAAGAGAGCAAGCTGAGTGCCCCGCCCAAGGCGCTCATGGACGCGATGAACCAGCTTTTGCAGGAGGCCGCCAAGGAAGGTTGCGTGATGGTGCAGTCGGGCGGCTTGTTCCCGACCCAGGCTGGTGCGCGTGTCCGTCTTGCCGACGGCAAAGTGACGGTGACCGACGGACCCTTCACCGAGGCCAAGGAGGTGGTCGGCGGCTTTGCGGTCTTCGACGTGCCGTCAAAGGACGCGATGATCAAATTGACCGAGCGTTTCATGGCCCTGCACAAGGTGCACATGCCGGGCTGGGAAGGCGAATGCGAGGTCCGCCAGATGGCGGCGCCGGGGGAACCCGAGCCGTGCGGGCAGCCCCAGAAGGCGCATGCCACGGTCTGACCCGACTTGCGACCGCCAAAGAGTGAGGATAGTCGGTAGCCTGTGACGGCTACCGACACTCACCGCGCTATCGAGGCAGTGTTCCGCATCGAGCAGGCCAAGCTCATCGCCGGACTTACGCGCGTCGTGCGCGACGTCGGCGTCGCCGAGGAACTCGCTCAGGATGCGCTGATCGCGGCGCTCGAGCAGTGGCCGGACTCGGGCATCCCGGACAAGCCCGGAGCTTGGCTCATGGCAACCGCCAAGCACCGGGCGATCGATCTCTTCCGGCGCAACAGGCTGGCAGAGCGCAAGCAGGCCGATCTCGGCTATGAGCTTGAGCTTGAGCAGGAGACGCCACCCGATCTCGATGAGGCGCTCGACGATCATGTCGGGGACGATCTTCTCCGCCTCATCTTCATTTCCTGCCACCCGATCCTGTCGCCGGAGGCACGCGCTGCGCTCACGCTTCGACTGCTCGGCGGATTGACGCCTCCGGAGATCGCGCGGGCATTCCTCGTTCCAGAGCCGACCATTCAGCAGCGTATCGTCCGCGCCAAGCGCAGCTTAAGCGAGGCGCGCGTGCCGTTCGAAGTGCCGCAAGGCGAGGAACTTGCCGCGCGGCTCTCGTCGGTGCTTGAGGTGATCTACCTCATTTTCAACGAGGGCTATTCGGCGACTACCGGCGACGACTGGATGCGGCCTCAACTGTGCGAGGAGGCGCTGCGGCTCGGCCGCATCCTCGCCGAGCTCGCGCGCGAGGAGCCTGAGGTGCATGGTCTTGTCGCCTTGATGGAGATACAGGCGTCGCGGCTCAAGGCTCGGACCGGCCCGTCGGGGGAGCCCGTGCTCCTGCTCGACCAAGACCGCACGCGCTGGGATCAGCTCCTCATCCGGCGTGGGCTCGCCGCGTTGAGCCGCGCCGAGGCCTTGGGACAAAGCTCCAAGCAAGCGCCGGGCCCTTATGTGTTGCAGGCATCGATCGCTGCCTGTCATGCCCGGGCACGCACCTCCGAACAGACCGATTGGGCGCGTATCGTCGGACTCTACGGCGCGCTTGGCGACATCACACCGTCGCCGATCGTCGAGCTCAACCGGGCGGTCGCGCTCGCAATGCTATTCGGGCCTGAGGCTGGGCTTGAGATCGTCGAGGCACTGAGGGAGGAACCGACGCTCAAGGCTTATCATTTGCTGCCGAGCGTGCGCGGCGATCTTCTCCGCAAGCTCGGCCGTTTCGGCGAAGCGCGCGCCGAATTCAAGGCGGCGGCGGCCCTGACGCGCAACGAGCGGGAGCGGAAGCTTCTCCTCGATCGTGCCGCCTTGTGCATCGACAGCAAAACTGCCTCTTGACTGTCCGATCGCGGAACGCGCCCGCCGGACAGGGAATCGAGTCGTTCTACTGCTTGGGCCTGTGGTTTAATCCACAACTATGTTTGGTTGGTCCACAGCATTCGGCTTGACGCGACTCAGGCCCCGTTGGTGCGGCTGACTCTCCCATTATATAACTGATTCACAAAGTGATTCGCGGCGTCGTCTGGGGTAGCACGGAACTCTCTAGAGGCCACAGAGGGAACGCATGGCTACGGCACAGTTCAACTTTGACCGACTCACCAACCCTGTAGACATGGTCGAGCATATCGCGACCATCCATGACTGGACTTTCGAGCGGAGCGCCCCTGATGAGCTGACGCTCACCGTGGCGGGCGCTTGGTGCGACTATCACATCTCGCTCACATGGCGGGATGATCTTGAGGCGCTGCACTTGGCGTGCGCCTTCGACTTCAAGGTCACAAGGCAAAGGCTGCCGGAAATCTACCGGCTGCTCGCTCTGATCAACGAGCAGCTCTGGCTTGGTCATTTCGACCTGTGGAAGGAGGACGGGATGTTGCTCTATCGCCACGGACTCCTGCTCGCCGGTGCCGAGAGCCACGCCGCGCAATGCGAGGCGCTGCTCAGGTCGGCGCTCGAGGCGTGCGAGCGCTATTATCAATCCTTCCAGTTCGTGCTGTGGGCGGGGAAATCAGCGGAGCAGTCGCTCGCCGCCACCATGCTCGAGACACAAGGCCAGGCATGAGCCTCCGCCTCGCCGGCCCGTTGCTGCTGGTGGGAGCGGGAAAGATGGGCGGGGCTCTCCTCGAGGGCTGGCTGCGGCAAGGCCTCGATCCGGCTCTTGTCTTCGTGAGCGATCCCGAGCCTCCCGAGGATGTCGCGGCGGTGATCGCGAGCCGCGGCATCGAGACGGCCAAGCTTCCGGCGAAGCCCTCTGCCATCGTCATCGCCGTCAAGCCTCAACTCGTCGAGGAAACCCTCAGAAAGCTCGCGCCGAAGATCGGCAAGGGAACCGTGGTACTGTCGATTGCCGCGGGCCGGACGCTCGCCAATCTCGCGCGCCCGTTGCCGAAGGGCACGGCGATCGTTCGGGCGATGCCGAATACCGCCGCCGCCGTTGGGCGCAGCATGACGGTCGCTTGCGCTAACGATGCGGTGTCGCGCGATCAAGCGCTTGATTGCGACTCGCTTCTCGAGGCGGTCGGCGATGTGATGTGGATTGCGGACGAGAGCTTGATGGACGCCGTCACCGCCGTGTCCGGCAGCGGGCCTGCTTATGTGTTCCTGCTCGCCGAATGTCTCGCGGACGCCGGACGCGAGGCGGGGCTCGATGAAGAGCTCGCAAGTCAACTCGCGCGAGCGACCGTTTCTGGCGCCGGCGCGCTCTTGAGCCACTCGGACTTGAGCGCGTCGGAGCTCAGGGAGAAAGTGACCTCGCCCAAGGGCACGACCGCGGCGGCCCTCGAGGTGCTGATGGGGAAGGGCGGTTTCAAGGAGCTGCTCGTTCGCGCCGTCGCCGCCGCCGCCAAGCGCTCGCGCGAGCTCTCGTCATAATTGCTACTTGCGCCAGTAGGTTGAACTCAGGCATTCAACCGGGACAGGGAAAGGCGGCACGTCGGTGTTGCCAGGTGGCGCAAGCGAGCGTGGGATGGGTTCAGTCTGCGTCTACACGGTGCTCATTGACGACTACGAGGAACTGGCCGAACAGCCCGCGGCCATGTCGTCCGGGCTGCCGTTTATTTGCCTGACCGACAATCGAGAACTTGAAAGCGGCACTTGGAAGATTCGCCCCGTCGAGCCGCTGTTTGCGAGGGATCCGATTCGCAGCCAGCGTGCCATCAAAATTCGCCCCCATGAATATTTGCCGGATTTCGCGCGCTCTCTTTATGTCGACAATTCGGTCCTATTGCAGGTTGAGCCCGAACGGATCATCGAATGTTGCTCCGGCGCCTCAAGTTTCTCGCTCCCTAAGCACAGCTATCGAGAGACCGTGCTCGACGAATTTTTGGAGGTTGAGCAGCTCGGTTTAGACGATGAAGCTCGGCTGTTCGAACAACTCAATCACTACCTGCTCGATGCGCCGGAGGTGTTGCAGGAGCAGGCACTGTGGACCGGCATCATGATCCGGGATCACAAAGATGCGCGAGTGCGGGCGATGCTCGATATCTGGTCGGCACACGTGCAGCGCTATTCGCGTCGCGATCAGCTCTCGATCAACTACGCGTTTCGGCGCGCCGGTCTCGAACCTGAGACTCTGGAGGTCGATAACAACAAGTCGTGGTTCCATGTCTGGCCGAGCCGGACGGGCTCGAACCGCACGAGGACTCTGCGAGTGGCCAACTCGTTCTTCAGTAGCCCTGTCGCGAGGATCAAACTGCTCGAGCAGGAGAACAAGGCGTACAGGGCTGAAAAGAGAGGCCTGGAGCGATTGGTCGCCGAACTGAAGAGGATCGTCGCTGATGATCAGGCCAAGGCCGACCTGCAACGGCTGCTTGCCGAGCAGAAACTTCAGAACGAGGCCTTGCTCGCCTCGACGAGTTGGCGCGTGACAGCTCCCATGAGGAGCGCGAGCACTTGGCTGCGCGCGTCGAAACCCGCGCTTCGCCGTGCATCAAATCGCCTTGTGAGCGCCGTCAAAGATCTCAGGGCGTCGTTGCCGACCGTCCAAGCCGGCGGCATCGAGAGTGCCGATTGGAAAAGGCGTGGGACCGATGCCGCCGCGTTCGTGGAGGAGGGTCTTATCGGTCCTGTTGACCTGTTCACAGAGGCGCAGTGCGCGCTCATTCTGAAGCACTACCGGCTCGGAGCGAGGTCCGCGTCGCCCGAGTGGCCGAAGGACTGGGCGGTTAGGGACCGTGTTTTCTACGATCTCGCCTGTCGACCTGCTTTGCTTCAGTTGCTCCGCACCTTTTTGGGCGAAGACATCCTGCTGTGGGGAGCGAGCGTAATCGAGCGGGATCCGGGTCAGGCTCACATCTGGCACGTGGACATCGAAAGCTCGGCGCCGGACGCCCGTTGCGTTTCCGTTTGGATCGGGCTCGAAAACACCCGCCGTGAGTCCGCCCTCCAGCTGATGTCTCGCTCACATAGATTCGGCAAGCCCATTCAGCAGGAAGTGCATGAGCGGGGCCTGCGCCGAGGCCAAGCAAGCGATAGGGAGATTTTGCGTTGGGCGCGCGAGTACGATGAGCACGCGACTTTGGTTCAGCCCGAAATGCATGACGGGCAGGCCCTAATTTTTGATGGCCGCCTTTGGCACGCCTCGTACAACGGCAGCAATCGGCGCCGTGCTGCGCTACTGCTGCAATATGCTGCAGCCGAAAAGCCGATCACCATTCCCGCCTTTCAGCACGTGGAGTGGCCGTTTCGGTTCACGTCGCAGCTGGCGCCAAGCGTGGTCGTTTCCGGCAAGACTTCGATCGAGGGCACGCTTCCGCCGCCCGCGGCGTGTGGCGCCCAAGCCATCACAACGCACGTGCACGCGGGTGAAGGCTTCGATGAAAGTCCCGATGGGTGGATTCCTTACCCGCTGTTTCATGGCCCCACGCCGGTGGCCGAGGCGATGGAGTCTCACGTTTCGGTCCTGAGCCCGGGTCGTTGGGCTCATCCTCCGCATTGCCATATCGAAGAGGAGCTGCTGATCGTTCTGCGCGGCGAGGCGGAGATATTGATCGCAAACAGTACCGATCCTGCGGGCGCAAGAGTTGAGCGTTTGCTCCCCGGGGCATTCGTGTACTACCCGGCGTACCAGTTCCACACGATCAGAAACGCCTCGCAGGCTCCGGTTACCTATCTGATGTTCAAGTGGCAGGGCGAGCCCCTCGAGGTTGATCAGCCGTTGCGGACGACGATCTTCGATGTGGGTGATCCAACGCTGTCGCCGGCTCCGATGGCGATGCGGACACTCTTCGAAGCGCCTACGGGATTCTTACGAAAGCTCCATGCCCACGTGACGGAGGTAGAGCCGGGGGCGGGATATCCAGAGCACGTCGACGAGCACGACGTCGCGATCGTCGTATTCTCGGGGGTCGTGGAAACTCTCGCGCAGCGAGCAGGTGCCGGAGGGTCCATCTATTATGCGGCGGGCGAGCCTCACGGCTTGCGCAACATCAGCAGCGAACGAGCGCGATACCTCGTGTTTGAGTTCCACGCCGACGGTTAGCGGCGATAGCGGCCTTCCGCCGCCAAACGCTCGCGCGGGGGCGGTCTTGATACTCGGAGGCGTACTATCCGACGACGCCCTTGCACTTGCCGCTCGGCAAAGCCTTCAGGGCCTTCGTGGCATCTTCTTTCGACGTATAGCCGTTCTTGTCGCCGAGGATCGTCATTCCTGCGCTGGCGCTAGGTTTTGAATCGACAACAGAGCAATTTCCGACCGTATCCATCTCAACGTAGAACTTTGCGCCGGCGGCGAGAGCGGGGACGGCCAAGCTGATGAGGGCAATCACAAATAACAGGGTCTTTTTCAAGGGGGGCCTCCTTTTCCGAGGAGCTCGCACGATGAGCCGCGAGCGTTCCGCTCGTCAATGGAACTAAAAGCAGCAGCACCGCGAGCGCCGCCCCTCCTTTCGACGGCCATTGAAAGCGCTTATGCTTGGGGCAAAGAGGAGTAGCCCCCATGTTCGACGATTTTTCCAAGCGTTCCAAAGCGGTGCGGGCGGCGCTCGACCTGGCGGAGAAAAAGGGCTGGCGCGACACCACCCTTATCGACATCGCGCAAGCTTCGGGCCTCAGCCTCTCCGACCTCAGGGCCGAGTTTGCTTGCAAGAGTGACATCCTCCGCGCCTTCCAGGCCAAGGTCGATGAAGAGGTGCTCGCCAAGGCGAAGGCCGGCGGTGAGCAAAGCCCGCGCGACCGGCTGTTCGATCTCATCATGACGCGGTTCGATGTGTTGGCGCCGTATAAAGGCGCGCTCAGGCGCATCTCAGCCTATCTCTCTTGCCGCCCCGGCGAAGCCGCGAGCCTTGCCTGCTCCACGCTCGCCTCACAATATTGGATGCTGGCAGGCGCCGGCGCGAAGCTCGATGGCGCCGGCGCTGCTTTGCGCGTCGGCGGCCTGGCGGCGATCTACGCCAGGGTGTTCGAGGTCTGGCTCGACGACAATTCGCCATCGCTGGACAAGACCATGGCAGCGCTCGACAAGCGGCTTGCCAAGGGAGAGCGCATGCTCGCCAAAGTCGAGACGTGCTGCACGAATTTCTGTCGTCTCGCCTGCGGGTTCCTGCCACGCGGCTGGAAGCGCGGCGACAGCGCCGAGACGGCGTCCAAGCATGCACCTGAGGCGGGCGCGGCCGCCGCAACGTAGTACGACGGGCGACGTGTTCTATTCCGGGTAGGACTCATCGCCCGGGCCCGACAGATCCTCGGGACCTTCGCCGGGCAGAGCATTGTCGATGGGATCGTCGACGAGCGTCGTGTCGGGGTCGGGAAGCTCGAGACCGTCAGACGCGCCGCCGCCCGCGCCGAACAGGGAGCGGCCGATGCCGCCGAACAATGGACCGCCATTGGCGCGCCGGACCTGAACGCCACCTCCGCCGAAGGTGAAATTGATCTGCGAGCCCGGCTGCTCGGCGTCCTGAATCTGGTCTAGTTCGGACTCGCCGGCCGCAGGCCCGGTGAAGGATATGGCGAGGAGACTCGCCAGTCCCACTGCCACTCGTCGCATGCGGCGTCCTCCTTGCCCGTCGTCGGTCGGCTCAGACCGGCACTTTTAGTGCGGCTTTCAGTCCGCCGAGCGGCGATCGGTCGAGCGTGATGTCGCCGCCGTGGATGCGGGCGATGTCGCGGGCGATCGCGAGCCCAAGCCCGGTCGAGCCCGAATCCTGGTTGCGCGCGTGGTCCAACCGATAGAAGGGGCGGAACACATGCTCGCGCTGGGCCTCGGGGATGCCCGGACCGTCGTCTTCGACGGTGACGGTGAGCGAGCCATCCCGGCGCTCGGCGGTGACTTTGACGTGCTCGGCGAAGCGCGCGGCATTGTTGACGAGATTGGCAACCGCGCGCTTGAAAGCATGCCGGCGCAGAGGCACGATCAGCGGAGCGTTACCAATCTCGACCATGATGTCCTTGGCGCCGTGAGCTTGCGATTTCACCTCGCCCAAGATGTCGCCGATATCGACGCGCACGATCTCCTCGGTTGAGCCTCCTTTGGCGAAGGCCAGATAGTCTTCGAGCATCGCCTGCATCTCGTCGACATCGCTGCGCAGCGCCTCGAGCTCGGGGCTGTCCTCGAACAGAGCAAGCTGCAGGCGAAAGCGCGTCAGCACGGTGCGGAGGTCGTGACTTACGCCGGCCAGCATGACGGTTCGCTGCTCGACATGGCGCTCGATACGGTCGCGCATCTCGATGAAGGCATTGGCGGCCTGGCGCACCTCGCGTGCGCCGCGCGGGCGGAAATCCTCGGGCGGCGGCCGCCCTTTGCCGAAACTTTCGGCCGCCTCCGACAGACGCAGGATCGGCCTGATCTGATTGCGTAGGAATAGGATGGCGACGGTCAACAGCACGAGCGAGGTGCCGACCATCCACAAGAGAAAGATCTGCGAGTTCGACGCATAGGTCTGGCTTCGCCTGGCGAGCACGTGCATCACGCCGTCGTCGAGCTTGATGCGGATGTCGACGATATTGGAGCGACCGACCGTGTCGATCCAGAACGGGCGGCCGATCTGGCGCGTGAGCTCGTCGGAGAGGGTCGTGTCGAGCAGGTCGAAGAAAGGCTTGGAGTTGGCGATCGGCAATTCCTCGCCGGGCACGAAGCGCACGCGCAAGCCGAGATCTTCCTCGGCGAGCCGCGTCAAGGTCTCGGCGTTCGCGTCCTGCGGATACTCGCGATAGATGTCGATCAGGAAGGCGATGTTCTGCACCGTCACGGTCGAGAGTCTCCGCGTGACCGTCTGCCAGTGGCGCTCGAGAAACACGAAGGTGAGCACCGATTGCAGCAGCACCATCGGCGCGATGATGATGATCAGCGCGCGGGCGTATAGCCCCTTCGGCATCTGATTGCCGATCGCCCCGGTAATGCGCCGGTAGAGCGAGCGACGCTCGGGCACAAGGGGCGGGGCTGCGGAGATCGCGTCCATCACTCGGGATACAGAATGTAGCCCTTGCCGCGCACGGTCTGGAGATAGACCGGGTTGGCAGGGTCGTGTTCGATCTTGCGTCTAAGCCGATTGATCTGCACGTCGACCGCACGCTCGCCGCCAGAGTCGGCGTCCTTGGCAAGCTCCTGGCGGGAGACGGGGATGCCCGGGCGCTGGGCGAAATAGCGCAGCAGGTCGCGCTCGCGCTCGGTAAGCCGTACCGTCTCGCCCTGACGCTTCAATTCGCCGCGCGAGATATGGAACACGAACTCGCCCATGCGCACCTCGCCGGAGGGAGAAGCGCCGCCGCGGCGGAGCACGTTCGATACACGCAGCAGGAGCTCGCGCGGATCGAACGGCTTGGCGAGATAATCGTCGACACCCGTCTCGAGCCCCTCGATGCGCTGCTCCGGCTCGGCGCGTGCGGTCAGCATGAGGATCGGCACCTGTGATGAGCTCCTGAGCGTGCGGGCGAAATCGAGGCCTGATTCCTGCGGCATCATCACGTCGAGAATAAGAAGGTCGAAGGAAAGGCTGCGCATGCAGGCTCGCGCGCTCGCGGCGTCGATCGCAGTGGTGACGCGGAAGCCATTGTCCTGGAGATAGCGGGCGAGCAGGTCGCGAATGCGGCTATCGTCGTCGACCACGAGGATATGCGGCGCGTTGTCGTCGGGCCCCGGTTTCCTCTGGGCCTTGATCGGCGTCGGCAGAGTCATGACGCTCCACCCTTGCCGCCCTCCTTGAGCGGGACTGGGGAGGACGCCATGATGGAGGAGACTTTGGGCCGTTCTTCGGCATTGACCATCGCTTCGAGGAAGCGGCGGACGGAGGCTTCGGCGCCAGGGCCCGCCGACTGCAGGGCGGCGGCGAGGCGCACGGATTGCGGCGCCGCGAGCCGTTCGGCGAGCGCGCGGCCCTTGTCAGTGGGATAAAGCTGCCGCTCGCGGCGATCGGAGCTGCCGGCGCGCTGCGCCACATAGCCCTTGTCGATCAATTGCTTCAGCACCCTGCTCAAGCTCTGCTTGGTGATGTTGAGCACGTCGAGCAGGTCGGCGACGCGGAGACCCGAGTGGCGATTGACAAAATGCAGCACGCGGTGATGGGCGCGGCCGAAATCGAAATCGGCGAGGATGGCGTCGGGATCGCGGGTGAAATCGCGATAGGCGAAGAACAAGAGCTCGGCGAATTCGAGCAGTTTCGCCTCCGGGGGAGACCCAGCCTTGCGCGCGGGTGCACCGTTGCCGCGCCGCTTGGTCTCGGCCTTCACGCCGCCGGTTAGAGGTTCATTTAGGTCAGTCATGTTGACTTAGTTTTTGGGGTCCGTTATGTCAGCCTTGTTGACTTATTCCGGTCCTTGATACGCCTCGCCGCCTGCTCGCGCAATTGCCGTTCAAGGTGCTATGAGAGGCGCTTCCCGGCCTTTCCGGCCGGTGCAAGAAGACCGGGTTGCCGTTCTGGAGGAAGCTCATGCCCATCGTCCCTTACGATCAGCGCGAAGGATATATCTGGCTGAATGGCCAGCTCATCCCGTGGGGCGATGCGCGCGTGCATGTGCTGACCCACGGCCTGCACTATGCGAGCGCCGTGTTCGAGGGCATGCGCGCCTATGACGGCCAGATCTTCAAGCTCTCCGAGCACAATCAGCGCCTGCACGAATCCGCCAAGATCCTCGACTTCGAGATTCCCTATTCGGTCGCCGAGCTCGACAAAGCGGCGCGCGAGGTGTTGCGCGCGAACAAGCTCGCGGACGCCTATGTCCGTCCGATCGCCTGGCGCGGCAGCGAGCAGATGGGAGTGGCCGCGCAACAGACCAAGACCAATGTCGCCATCGCCGCGTGGGATTGGGGCTCGTATTTCGACCCGGCCGCGCGCGCCAAAGGGCTCAGGCTGAAAATCGCCGAGTTCCGCCGGCCGGACCCGCGTACCGCTCCGACCAAGAGCAAGGCGACCGGGCTCTATATGATCTGCACCATCGAGAAGCACAGAGCAGAGCGCGCGGGCTACAATGACGCGCTGATGCTCGACTGGCGCGGGCAGATCGCCGAAGCGACCGGCGCCAATATCTTCTTCGTGCAAAACGGCGTGCTGCACACGCCGCTGCCCGATTGCTTCCTCGACGGCATCACGCGCCGCACCGTGATCGGGCTCGCCAAGCAGAGGGGCTTGAAAGTCATCGAGCGGGCGATCATGCCCGAGGAGCTTGCCGAGTTCTCCGAGTGCTTCATCACCGGCACGGCGGCTGAGGTGACGCCGGTCAGCGAGATCGGGCCATACAAATTCGCCATCGGCGACATTACGCGCAACCTGATGGACGACTTCACCGCGCTGGTGCATCCGGCCAAGATGCGCGCCGCCGCGGCGGGGTAGGGCCGTCGTTCGAAGCCACGATTTTTGGCTGATTTCCGCCGATTTCTGGGGGCTTGCAAAACCGTTAACGGGTGCCCATTTAGCTTGTCTTGATGGGTCTTCCCTCCCCATCAAATGTTCCCCCCCAGGAACCGAAGCAAGCCCCGCTCCCCCCCGTGCGGGGCTTCTTCATTTTTGGGGATTTTTCTCCCTCCCAAAATGAGTTCCCGCCAAGAGGAACACTCGAAGAAGCCCCGTGCCCCCCGTCCGGGGCTTCTTCATTTTTGCGCCTCGAGGTGCGGCGATCCGGGATCGGGGAAGGTGCCGGCGGGCAGGTCCTTGTTGGCGACCCATTCGATGCTCTTCGGCAGCGCGCCGTCGGTCCCGATGAATTCCTTCACCGCGAGCCACGCACTCTTGAACGGGACGAACAGGCCGACCGGCAGCGGATCGTTGTGCAGATTGCGCACCCACTCCTTGAGTCGGCTCATGTCACCTTTTGACGTATAGGCCTCGCTGAAGCCGCCGCCGTACTTGTGATAGATCAGCAGAACACCAAGTCCCGGCATTCCATAGAGGTCAAGCGTTAGGTCTACGCGCGACTTATATGGAATTCTATCCTCTGTTCCATCGAGCCCCTCGGCCCAAATGCCAGCCGTATCATTGCCGAAGTGATTGAACCATTCTTGCCCTGGGGGTGCGAAGAAATAAGGCTTCAACTCGCGGGGGTCTGGCCAGCCTTCGCCATCGAATCTCTCGAAATATGTGAACTTGCGCATGGGCGGCATTATAGGCGCCGCCCACGATGGTCTGGAGGAGCCATGTACAAAGAGTACGATTTTGATCCCCATCACCTTCCAAACGATGTGCTTGCAGCAATCGGGTTAGCGATGGCTAGTTCCGCACAGACTGAGAGCGTTATCGACATGGCGATAGCCGGGTGTCTTGGGGTTGAGGTTGATTACGGTGCTGCCGTTACAACACACATGCCGGCACCGTTGAGAGACAGTGTTCTCCGCGCCGTTGCTGAAATTCGTATTGATGATCTAGATACTCTCGACGAACTTGATCGCACCCTAGATCACATTCGAGATGAAGTTCAGACGAGACGGAATGCGATCGTTCACCACACGTGGTGCAGAGACCCCATCACCGGCGAGGTCTTCACTGTTAAGCAGACCGCAAGAGGCAGCGTCGACGCGGAGCTTATTCCGATGCCTATCAGCAAGATCGAAAGCGATGCCGAGCTGATTTATGAGGCGGGGATGAAGCTCATGCTTTTCCTCAAGTCGCATAACCTCTTCCCGCCCTTTCCAGCTCAACCGCGTGCGAGAACTCACAAGACTAGGGCTGCAAGAAAACGCCGACGACGTTCATCCTAGTTCTCAATGCGCGACTGCGTTCCATGTTACCCTCCGCCCATGAAGCGCGTGGGTGAAGCGTCAATTGCGGAGCGGAGCGAAGATCAGCCGGAGTTCGATGCGGCGTTCCGGCGGAAGCTGCTCGATCTCTTGAGGTGGCGCCGCGACGTGCGCCGCTTCCAGAAGACACCGCTTCCCGACGGGGCGACCGAGCGGCTGATCGGAATCGCCTGCCTCTCGCCCTCGGTCGGGCTCTCTGAGCCTTGGCGCTTCGTTCTCGTCGAGGACCAGGCACGCCGCGCCGCCATCCGAAAATGCTTCGAGGCGTGCAACGCCGACGCGCTCGCCATGCAGACGCCCGACCGCGCCGCTCTTTATGCGCGGCTCAAGCTCGCCGGCCTCGACGATGCGCCGTGCCAGATCGCCGTGTTCTCCGATCACGCGACGACGCAAGGGAAGGGGCTCGGCAGTCTCACCATGCCGGAGACGCTCGATTATTCCGTGGTCAACGCCATCCACACGCTGTGGCTCGCCGCGCGCGCTGAAGGGATCGGCATGGGATGGGTCTCGATCCTCGACCCTGCGCGCGTCGCCGCGATCCTCGACGTGCCGCAAGACTGGACCTTTATCGGCCATCTCTGCATCGGCTATCCGCTCGCCGCCGACGACACGCCGGCGCTCGAGCGTGAAGGCTGGGAGCACCGCCATCCGCCGGAAGGCGCCGTGCTCTACCGGTAGGGTGCTTCAATTCGAGTGCTTGATCCCGTGCCGATCAAGCTGCACTCTTGGGTCAGGCGAGAGCCCTGGGGCAACGGGCGCTGGCCGGGGAGGGGGCGCGCCATGCGCAACATTTTCTGCATGCTCGGCTTGGCCGGCGGGCTCGCGGCCGCCATATTGGCGCTGTCGGCTGGAGAGGCGAGCGCGCTCAAGTGGAAGGACTGTCAGGAGATCGCGTCATGCTCGGGCTGCCGCCCGGTCTATAAATGCCGCTCCTGCTCCTACCAGCGCGAATGCATTCGCGGGCTCTGCCAATGGGGCGATGTTTGCGTGTGGAGCCCGGCAATGAAAGTCCTGCCGCGCGGCGCCCGCATCATCACGGTGCAATAGTGGATCTCAAGAGCAAGCGTTTCGCCTGAGCGGCTTAGCAAACTCCCCGCTCTCCCCTCGTACACGCGAGCGCATTTTTGATGCGCTACCGCTTTGCTGCTTGAGCGCGATGCGCTCGCGGTGAGGGGTGACGGACGTTCCGTCAGCGGCCGAGAAGCGCGTCGCGCAAGACCATGGCGTGGTTATGCGTCTCGTCGCGAGCCGCATAGACCAGTGTGACCGTGCCCTCGCGGACGAGCGAGCGCAGCTCGGCAACGAGATCGGGATGTTGGCGCAGCTCCTCGATGTAGCGGTGGCGAAATTCATCCCAGCGCTGTGGATCGTGATGGAGCCACTTGCGGAGCTCGGTCGATGGCGCGATCTCCTTCATCCACTGGTCGAGCGCGGCTTTCTCTTTCGAGATTCCGCGTGGCCACAGCCTGTCGACGAGGATGCGCGTGCCATCGTCCGGAGACGGCGCCTCGTAGGCCCTCTTCAATTTGATATTGGCGGCTGGAATCCTTGCGGCCATGTTTGCGTGATCGCTCTCCGGCACCAGCGCGGTTACTTGTGAATGGCGCCGAGCTGGCTCAGCAGCTTGTACCGGTCGTACTCGACCCAATCTTCCACCATTTTGTCACCCGCAAAGCGGCCGATGATGATGACGGTCCAGCTTGCTTTGCGGCCGGTGGGGGCGATGCCTTCCCACGCGCCGCGCTGCGTTCCCCTCCAGGTCCCGCGCCATGCGCCCTTGTCGCCGGCGAAAAAGATGTCGTCCAAGGTGAAGCTCGCATCGGGGAAGGCGGTGAAGAAGCCGGCCATGGCGTCTTTCCACGCCGGGATGCCGCGCAACGTGCGGTCGCCGAACCAGGTGGAGACGAGATCCGCGCTCATATAGCGATCGAGCCGCGAGAGATCGTGCCGGTTGAACACCTCGTCGAGATAGGCGCGGGTCATCGCTTCGAGCTGGGGGGAAGACATTGAGTGGCTCCGTTGTAGAGGCGGTCTCATAATAGTCGATGCCGCAAGAGAGGATTGCGGCGAATTACTCGGCGGCGCGTTTAGGCTTGGTCCAGCGGGCAGTCGCGGCAGTGTCGCCCGCCGTCGCTTCGACCCAGCGGCTGCCTTCCTTGCCGGTCTCGCGTTTCCAGAATGGCGCGCGCGTCTTGAGATAGTCCATCAGGAAGCGCGCGGCATCGAAGGCGGCGTCGCGATGCTCAGATGCGGTGATCACCAGCACGATATTGTCGCCGGGCAAGAGCCTCCCGGTGCGATGGACGATGAGTGATGCCTGGAGCGGCCAACGCGCGCCCGCCTCTTCCTCGATCTTGGCAAGCTCGGCCTCTGTCATGCCGGGATAATGCTCGAGCAGCATCTCGTCGACCGCGCCCATCTGGTCGCGCACGGTTCCGATGAAGCTGACGATAGCGCCGATGTCGGTACGGCCGCGCTTGAGCCGCGCGATCTCGGCGCCGATATCGAAATCCTCGTGCTGGACGCGGATCACATCAGCCTCCGGTCACCGGCGGGAAGAAGGCAATCTCGCGGGCCTTTCCGATCATCGCATCGTGGCGCACATGGCTGTGGTCGATCGCGGCGCGGATCACCGCGTCGCGCGCGAAAGCGTTGGCGAATTCGGGACCGCGCGTCTTGAGCCAGGCGATCAGCTCGGCGACGGTCGCGATCTCAGGAGGCAGCGCGATCTCCTCGGAGGCTCGGCCAACCTTCTCCTTGACCCACGCGAAATAGAGCAGCCGCATCGCTAATCTCTTTGTTGCCGCATGGTCTTGCCGGGAAACCGGTTCCCACTTTTCCGGATCATGCTCTACTCCTCGTCGGTCATCAGGTGGCCGACCGCGGCGCGCAGATAGTCGTAGCCGGTATAGAGGGTGAAGATCGCGGCGATCCACAACAGCGTCAGCCCGAACAATGTCGTGTAGGGCCAGATCTTGTCGCCGGCGCTGCCGGCGAGCAAAAAGCCGATCGCGACCATCTGCACCACGGTCTTCCATTTGGCCAGCGCGGTGACGGGGACGGGAACGGCGAGCGTGCCGAGGAACTCGCGCAAGCCCGAGACGAGAATCTCACGGCAGAGGATGATAACGCCCGCCCACAGCGACCAGCCGGCGATGGTGCCGTCGGCGGCCAGCATCAAAAGCGCTGCGGCGACGATCAGCTTGTCGGCGATCGGATCGAGCATGCGGCCGATCGCGCTTTGCTGTTCCCAGGCGCGGGCGAGATAGCCGTCGAGGAAATCGCTGACGCCGGCGGCAATGAAGATCCACATGGCGGTCCAGCGGCCCCAATCGCCGTGGACGAAAAAACAGGCGACCAGCGCCGGGATGGCGACGATGCGAAAATAGGTGAGCAGGTTGGGCAGGCTCGCGAAGCGGCCGCGACGTAGTCCGCGCGGCGTAGCTCTTTGTGCCGCCATGCCTTGTCCCGCCGTATCTAGGTGTCCGCTCACGTCAAGCTACCCGCGCTCATGGAAGTGATCATAGATGGTCTTGGCCATTTGCGCGCTGATGCCGGCGACGCTTTCGAGATCGGCGACGCCGGCGCGGCTCACCGCCTTGGCCGAGCCGAAATGCTTGAGCAGCGCGCGCTTCCGCGACGGACCGATGCCCGGCACCTCGTCGAGCGGAGAGGCGGTGATCGCCTTCTTGCGCTTGGCGCGATGGGCGCCGATGGCAAAGCGGTGCGCCTCGTCCCTGAGTTTCTGGATGCAATAGAGCACGGGGTCACGCGGCTCCAGCAGGATGGCGTCTTTGCCTTTGATATGAATGCGTTCGCGGCCCGCGTTGCGATCTGGTCCCTTGGCGACCGCCGCGACCTTGATCTCGCCGAGCCCGAGCTCATCGAGCACGGCGTGGGCGGCGGCAAGCTGGCCCGGGCCGCCGTCGATCAGAACGAGATCGGGAGCGGCCCATCCTTCTACCTCGCCTCTGCTCTTGGCGAGCTTGCTGAAGCGTCTCGTCAACATCTCCCGCATCATGGCGTAGTCGTCGCCAGGGGCAAGGTCTTCGCTCTTCATGTTGAACTTCCGGTATTGGCTTTTGATGAAGCCTTCAGGGCCTGCCACGATCATGGCCCCGACCGGGTTGGTGCCGGAGATGTGGCTATTGTCATAAACCTCGATGCGCTCTGGCGTTTCGTCGAGATCGACGAGTTCGGCGAGGCGAGCGAGGATCGCGGCTTGCGAGGACGAATCGGCGAGTCTGCGGGCAAGCGCTTCGCGCGCATTGATCAGAGCATGCTCGACGAGATCGCGCCTCTCGCCCCGGGCCGGCTGGCCGACCTCGATCTTGCGTCCGGCACGCAATGACAACGCCTCGGCCAGCAGGCGCCGTCCGGTGATGTCATGCGAGAGCAGCACGAGCTTCGGCGGAGTCTTGTCGTCGTAGAATTGGGCGATGAACGATTCGATCACCTCTTCCACCGCAAGACTCTTGTCGGCGCGGGGGAAATAGGCGCGGTTGCCCCAATTGTTGCCGCTCCGGAAGAAGAATACCTGGATGCAGGTCTGGCCCGCTTCCTGATGGGCGGCGAACACGTCGGCCTCCTTCAGGGTCTGCGGGTTGATGCCCTGCCGCGACTGGATGTGCGAGAGGGCAGTAAGCCGGTCGCGGAAGCTCGCGGCGCGCTCGTAGTCCTGCTTCAGGCTCGCTTCGTCCATGAGGCCGTGCAGCCTCCGCTTCACCTCGTCGCTCTCTCCGCGCAGGAAGCCGAGCGCCTCATCCACCAGCGCCCCATAGTCCTCGACGGAGATTTCACCGGTGCAGGGTGCCGAGCAGCGCTTGATTTGAAATAAAAGGCAAGGCCGCAAGCGGCTCTCGTAGTAGGCATCGGAGCAGGACCTGAGCAGAAAAGCGCGCTGCAGCGTGTTGATGGTGCGGCCCACGGCGCCCGCCGAGGCGAACGGCCCGAAATAGTCTCCCTTGCGGTTCCGCGCGCCGCGATGCTTGAGAATCTGCGGCACGGGATGGTCGCGAGCGATGAGGATGAAGGGGAACGACTTGTCATCGCGCAGCACGACGTTGAAGCGGGGTTTCAGCCGCTTGATCAGATTGGCTTCGAGCAGCAATGCCTCGATCTCGGTCGAGGTGGTGACGAACTCCATGCTCGCCGTGTCGGCGATCATGCGGGCAATGCGGTTGTTGTGCCCCGCGCCCCGCGCATAGCTCTGCACCCGCTTCTTGAGATGCCGCGCCTTGCCGACATAGAGCACCTCGCCCGTCCCATCGATCATGCGGTAGACGCCGGGGCCCGCCGGCGCCGTCTTGGCGCAGCGCGCAATAACGGGCGCGCCCGTCTCGGGACCGAGCAGGGCATCTTTCACGCGCGCGGCAAGCGAGGCCCTGGCGCTATCGGGGTTCTCTAACGGCATGGGATCATGGAGCTTTTCGGGCATGCTCGGAGCATGCATCATACGTGAAGGTAAGGTCTAAGCGTGACCGCCTTCAAGGCCCAGCTCGCCTCAGGCCTCCGATTTGTTCCGCCACGCAAGGTGCTGGCCGGAATCGAGGGCGATCATCTGACCGGTGATCGAGGGAGTCTCGAGCAGGAAGCGGACGGCGGCTGTGACCTCGTCGATGTTCACGCCGCGCCGGAGCGGGGTCGCGCGGCATTCGCGCGCGAATTCCTCCTCGCTCTGCTTGAGACTCGGCAGGACCGGGCCCGGGGCAATCGCATTGACCCTGATCTGCGGCGCCAATCCTTGTGCCAGCGTTTGCGTTGCGGTCCACAACGCCGACTTGGCGACGGTGTAAGAGAAGAACTCGGGATCGGGCCGCAACACTTTCTGGTCGATGATATTGATGACATTGCCCAATACGCCCTGCGGGAGCCTGCGGGCGAGGGCCTGAGCAAGGAAGATGGGCGCACGCAGATTGACGTCCAAATGCGTCTGCCAGCTGTCGCGATCGAGCGTTTGGATATCGTCCCACTCGTAACAGGCGGCGCTGTTGATGAGGCAAGTGATGGGGCCGAGCGTTGCGGTGCAGCTCTCGATCAGGGGCTCGGGTGCCTCCAATCGGGCAAGATCCGCGGCGAAAGCCGCCGCTTGACCTCCTGTTGATTCGATCTCTTCCACCACGGCCAAGGCCTCTGCCGCCGAGGCATGATAGTGGACACCGACGCTCCAGCCGCGCTGCGCAAGATCGAGAGCGATCGCCCGGCCAAGACGGCGGGCTGCCCCGGTCACAAGAGCGGTCGCGGGTCCCTGGTCCTGAACCATGCGGTCTTTGGGTGAGCTCTGTCGGCGAATCGGGGCGAATCACGATCTGCCAGCTGCGGTTACTCTAAGTGAGCGGCCGAGCCTGAACAAGGTTGGGTCGGATGCACATGGAACTCTAACATTCTGCGCTCAACTCCCTGAATTGTTGAATCGATCGAGAGCTCGCCTTCAAGTTGGGCAATTGCCTCAAGGCTAAGCAATCGCGATTGAGTATTTATGCTGCTGAAAATGCGTAAAGGAGCCCAATGTGGCATCAAACCCCTTGCACCATTGCAGAATAGTCACACCGACCAAGATGTTTTTGGATTTCTGGGATTTTCCATTGCTTCGGAGGTCGGGCGTCCTATTCTGTCGTCACAAGACAGGGGGACGCTGTACCGCGGGGGAAGTGGGGCAGCATCCTGATCAAGCATACGATCGCAGGGAAGCGATAAATCAGGAGACTGAAAATGACTCGGCGCGAGAGGGAAGCGGGGATCGTGAAATCACTGGTGGTCGGCGCAGCGCTCATGGCAGGGCTGGCGGCACCAGCCTACGCCGACGACACCAAGCTGACGCTGTCGGGATCTGCATCGTTCACCACGAATTATGAATTCCGCAGCGTTTCGAACAGCAGCAACGACCCAGCGGTGCAGCCCGAGTTCGATCTAGGCTACGGCATGTTCTGGGCTTACATGTGGGGGTCCAACACCGCATTCGGGGATCATATCGAGATCGACTACGGCGCGGGCATCTCACCCAAGTGGGGTAACTGGACCTTCACCGTCGGCGGCCTGGAATACACTTATCCGGGCAAAGACAGCGACACCGACTATTTCGAGCTCAAGACCGCGATAGCTTGGGCCTCGGGTCCATGGTCCATCGGCCTCTACAATTATTGGTCGCCGAATAATTTCGCGTTGGACACGGAGTCGGACGCGATCGAGGGCGATGTCGGCTATACCTTCAGCCGCAAGATCTGGAACTTCTTCACGCCGAGCATCAGCGGTGCGGTTGGCTCGCAGATGTATCAGGACCAAAACATCGTGCCCAACTACATCTATTGGAATGCCGGCCTGACCCTCGGCTTCATGGATCATTGGTCCGCCGACGTCCGCTACTACGACACGGACTACAGCAAAGCAGACTGCTTCATTAACAGCGGCGCGCGGGACAACTGCGACGCAACGGTGGTGGGTACCATCAAGGCGACCTTCTAGGGCTTCACAGCTTCCCCAAAAGCACTTCCCACCTGAAAGGGCGCCCCTGTGGCGCCCTTTTTTTCGTGCTGGAGCAAAACGCGCGCGAAACGCGGCGATCGTCACCAATCTCATTTCCCGCCCTGTCAATCCGCGCTACTGTGGGGACGCTGCGCGGTTGGGGCAGTGCGCCTTGGCGTGACGCTTGCCTGTGTCGATGCCTGGCGAGAAACGGGGGTTTTTGACAATGGCTGACAAAGCACACGATGTAGCGGTGGTCGGATACTCGGAAGCCGACCATAAGGAGGACGTCAAGGTCCTCCACAGCATGGGCTATGCGCAAGAGTTGGAGCGACGTTTGAGTCGTTTCTCCAACTTCGCAGTTTCCTTTTCGATCATCTGCATTCTCTCGGGCGGCATCAACTCGCTTGCGCAGGGCACGTCCGGTGCCGGCGGTATCGCGATCGGTGTCGGCTGGCTGGTCGGCTGCTTCGTCAGTCTCGTCTTTGCCGTCGCAATGGCGCAGATCAGCTCGGCCTATCCGACGGCGGGTGGGCTCTATCATTGGGGGTCGATCCTCGGCAACCGAGGCACAGGGTGGGTGACGGCCTGGCTTAATCTTCTTGGCCTGATCACCGTGCTCGGCGCCATCAACGTTGGCACCTGGACCTTCTTCGTTGGTGCGTTCGGTCCCGCGCTCGGCATCGAGAATACTCTCACCAATCAGACGATCTTCTTGATCATCATCACCGGCGCCCAGGCGCTCATCAATCATCTCGGCATCAGACTGACCGCCATCCTGACCGACTTCTCCGGCTGGCTGATCTTCGGCGGCTCGATTCTGATCGCAGTCGTCTGTCTGATCGCCGCGGAGCATTGGGACGTGTCCCGGCTCTTCACCTTCAAGAATTATTCCGGCGATCCTGGCGCCGGAGTGTGGCCGCCGGTTTCCAATCTCTGGGTCTTCCTACTCGGCCTGTTGCTGCCGATCTACACCATCACCGGCTACGATGCCTCGGCGCATACATCGGAGGAAACGATGAAGGCGGCTCACTCAGTGCCGCGGGCGATGGTGATGTCGGTTATCTGGTCGGCGCTGTTCGGCTACCTCTTCCTGTGTGCTTTCGTGCTGATGATCCCCAATATGGATGACGCCGCGAAGCAAGGCTGGAACGTATTCTTCTGGGGATTCGACGAGCGCGTGAAGCCGGGCATCAAGGAGTTCGTCTACCTCGTGGTGTTCGTCGCCCAGCTTCTGTGCGGGTTGGCGACAGTGACCTCGGCGTCGCGCATGATCTTCGCCTTCTCGCGCGACGGCGGCTTGCCGGGATCGAAGGCGCTCTCCAAGGTTAGCCCCAAATACCGCACGCCAGTTGCGGCGATCTGGACCGCCGCGGCTCTCTCCGTGATCTTCGTGTGGGGAACCTCGCTCGTCTCGATCGCCGGAACCTCGGCCTATACCATCGTCGTCTCGTGCACGGTCATCTTCCTGTTCTTGTCCTTCACGATCCCGATCACGCTCGGCCTCATCACGTGGGGCACGCCGAAATGGAACAAGATGGGGCCGTGGAACATCGGGCGGGCCGGATACACGCTGTTCGCGATCCTTTCGATCATCTCGATGATCTTGATCTTCGTGATCGGCATCCAGCCCCCGAACGACTGGGCGCTCTACATCACGGTGGGATTCTTCATCCTCACGGCGATCTTGTGGTTTGCCTTCGAGAGGCGGCGGTTCCAAGGCCCGCCGATCGGCGATCTGATTGCCGAACGGCAGGCGCTGATCCGCGCGGCGGAGAAGGCCGTCGGCGAGATCTGACGCGAGATCTTATTTCATGCGACGCCCGCGCGGGGATCAACCCTCCGCGCGGGCGCGATATTTACCGAACATAATCGCAGCTCTCGGCCCGTCGATGTCGCGAATTAAGAGTTGAGGGGCGTCGTTCTCGGTGGTCATATCGCCTGCCAGCCTCTGGCGGGAACGACAAGAGGCCCGTGCCGCTGGCGCAGACCTCGTTAGCGGGAGCGGCAGTCATGGCGGAAAAAATTGCCGAAAGGCGCCACGAAGGCGGGGTCTCCTACCGCGTCCCCGAAAAGGACTATTTCGACCAGCGCGAGCTCAGACGTCACGCCGGTGTTTTCTACTTATGGGCACTTGGCGTCGCCGCGGTGATCTCGGGGGATTTCTCCGGCTGGAACCTGGGCTTCGCGGTGGGTGGCTGGGGCGGCATGTTCATCGCCACCATCGTCATCACCGTCATGTATCTCGGCCTCACTTACTCGATCGCCGAGATGAGCCCGGCACTCCCCCATACGGGCGGCGCCTATTCTTTTGCGCGAACCGCCTTCGGGCCGTGGGGCGGGTTCATCACCGGGGTCGCGGAGAACATCGAATATGTGATGACGCCGGCCGTGATCGTGTACTTCATCGGCACCTACCTCACGGGGATTTTTGAAACGCCCACCTCGTTCCAACCCCTGTGGTGGATTTTCGGGTACATCGTTTTCATTGGGGCGAACACCCGCGGTGTCGAGCTGTCCTTCTTGGTCACCGTGATGGTGACCCTACTCGCGATCCTCATCCTTGCCGTGTTCTTTATCAGCGCGATTCCGTTCTTCGACTTCGGCAAATACGCGATGAACATCGGCGTCGATCCGACGACGGGAGCGGCAGTCGAGCTCGCGGACGGGCATGGTCCATTCCTGCCGTTCGGCGTGCACGGCATCCTCGCTTCACTTCCCTTTGCTGTGTGGCTGTTCCTCGCCATCGAGCAGTTGCCGCTCGCGGCGGAAGAGTCGGCAGACCCCAAACGCGACATGCCGAAGGGCATCATGCTCGGCATGTTCACCCTGATCGTGCTCGGGTTTCTGGTCCTCATCATCAACCCGGCAATCCCGATCGAACGCCAGGTGGCCGACGCCGCCGGGGCCGCCACGACCGTGCATGGAGCCTTCGCGCTCGGCACCTCGGGCGAGCCGATCCTCGACGGGTTCCGCGCGATTTTCGGCTCGGACTGGGCGAAATTGTTGAGCCTTATCGCCGTGTGCGGGCTGGTGGCAAGCTTCCACGCGATCATCTTCGCCTATGGCAGGCAGATCTACTCGCTGTCGCGAGCCGGCTACTTCCCGCATTTTCTGTCGATCACCCACGGCGAACACAAGACGCCGAACGTCGCTCTCATTGCCGGCGGTCTGCTTGGGCTCGCAGTGATGCTCACTGTGTGGTTCGCCATGGGTGGCGAGGCCGCAGGGTCCTTCATCGGCGGCGTGTTGCTGAACATGGCAGTGTTCGGAGCGATGTTCTCCTACCTTCTCCAAGGGCTCACCTTCATCCAGCTTCGCCGCAAGTTTTCCAACATCGAGCGGCCGTTCCGAAGCCCATTCGGTGTGCTTGGAGCAACACTCACGGTGATCATCGCGCTTGTGACCATCGGCTTCCAGCTTTCCGATCCCCTCTATCGCACCGGCGTGATCGGGGTGGCGATCTGGTACGCGCTCGCCATCCTCTATTTCGCGGCCCATGGGCGCAGAACGCTGGTGCTCTCGCCGGAGGAGGAGTTCGCCGTGAAGCATCGCCAAGGCGCCTCCGCGATCAAGTAACGTGGACCCGGAGGCGGTTACTCGCGCGCCGGCGGTATTGACAACCACGGTCAAGACTGATGCCCTCGCGTCGATCGCCCCTAGGCGAACTCATTCCAATCCACGAAAGTGCGTTCGACGATGGCTGAAGATACGCTGAAGATTATTTCCCCCGTCGACGGCTCGGTTTATGCCGAGCGGCCGATCGCGCGCGATGCCGAGATCGACGCCGCCGTGTCGTCGGCGCGCGCAGCGCTTGCCGCATGGAAGTCCGTTCCGGTGCGAGAGCGCGCGCGGTACATGCTCGCGTTTATCGACGCGCTCGTCGCCATGAACGATGAGGTTACGGTCGAGCTGGCTTGGCAGATGGGGCGCCCCGTTCGTTATGGCGGCGAAAAGGGGGCGGCCGAGGAGCGCGTTCGCGCCCTGGCGGCGATGGCCGAGGAGGCGCTCAAGCCTTACTGGCCGCCCGAGATTGCCGGCTTCCGCCGATACATCGCGCGCGAACCGTTGGGCATCGTGATGGTCATCGCGCCGTGGAACTATCCCTATCTCACGGCAATCAATACGATCGTGCCCGGCCTTCTCGCCGGCAATGCCATTATCCTGAAGCACGCCGCGCAGACGTTGCTCGTCGGCGAGCGCCTCGCTGAGGCCTTCCGCCGCGCCGGTTTACCCAAGGGTCTCTTCCACAATCTGGTGATGAGCCACGCGCAGACCGAGAAGCTGGTCGGTTCCGGGCGCGTCGACCATGTCAATTTCACGGGGTCGGTCGCCGGCGGCCGCGCCATCGAGCGCGCTACGGCGGGCACATTCGCCTCGCTCGGGCTCGAGCTTGGCGGCAAGGATCCGGCCTATGTGCGTGCGGACGCCAAGCTCGAGCATGCCATCGAGAACTTGGTCGACGGCGCGTTCTATAATTCGGGCCAATGCTGCTGTGGGGTGGAGCGGATCTACGTCGATCATCGCGTCTACGATGACTTCGTCGCGGGCTTTGCCGACCTCACCCGGAAATATGTGGTGGGCAATCCGCTCGATACCGCCACCACGATGGGGCCGATGGCGCGGGGCTCTTTTGCCGACACGGTGAGGGAGCAAATCGCCGAGGCGCGGCGGAAAGGCGCCACTGCTCTCATCAACATGAAGGTCGAGGGCGACCGTGCCGGCTCGCCCTATCTCGCGCCCGAGGTGCTGACCAATGTCGATCATCAGATGGAGGTGATGCGGGAAGAGAGCTTCGGCCCAGTCGTCGGCATCATGAAGGTGCGCGACGACGAGGAGGCGATCACTCTGATGAACGACAGTCCTTACGGGCTGACGGCCTCGATCTGGACGCAGGACATGGATCGCGCCGCCGAGCTCGGCTCGCGCGTGGAGACCGGCACGGTGTTCATGAACCGGTGCGATTACCTCGACCCGCATTTGACCTGGACCGGTATCAAAGATACCGGTCGTGGCACGACGCTGTCGAAATACGGCTTCGACACGCTCACCCAACCGAAGAGCTTTCACCTTCGCGACGCCTGATCAGACTCGTCGACGTTTTCGCGCGCGAGATTTGCACCGGCATGATACGCCGTCGATAAAGGCATCGACCGAGGCGGCGAAGGCGGCATCGCGGTCGAGCGACTTGAACGCCGGTATGAGCGCACGCGTCGCCGGATAGGCGAGGGGGTCGAGCGCCGCGAGCTCCCTTTCGTCGTCCGCATCGATCGGGCGCAATAGCCCTTCGGCCTCAGCCAAGGCGTAGCCGAGGATAAAGGCGTAGAAGGCGAGTCCAAGCCCGGCCGCCTCGGCGTCGCTCAACCCAGCGCCCTTAAGCGCGCGGTATACGACCTCGCTCGAGGCATGGTCCGCGGGGCCCGTGGCGTGAAAACGAAAGTGCAGATGAAAGATGCGCGGATGGCGATGGGCGAGATCGCGATAGGCGGCGGCGACATGGCGGAGATCGGCACGCCAGTCGGGGCTCGGGAGCGGCAGCTCGACGCTCGCGAGCGCCTGATCGGCGACGCGCCGCAACAATTCTTCCTTGGAGCCGAAATGATGCAGGACCGTCATCGGGTCGACGCCGATACGAAGGCCGAGCTTACGCACGGAAAAGCCCGTCTCGCCATCACGCGACAGCATGGCACACGCCGCGTCGAGGATCGCATTCTTGTCGAGCCCCCGGCGTCCGCGGGGGCGTGCATTGGCCTTGCGTGCTGTTGACGTTGACAATTCTACACCGTAGCCAATAAAATCTTCACCGTAGCCATACCCGCCGATCGGCTCCTGTCAAGGCCGCCCCGGGCGGGTAAGGAGCGTGGGCGCGGGCTTATATGTTGGCATCCCGAATTTCGACTGCTTCGACCGGGCCTTGCAAGAAGGCGCTCCTGCTGCTGCTCTGTGCCCGCATCGGTTACACGCCTCACGCGAGCTTCCAGCGCTGATTGGCCGGCCCTCGGGTCACGCTCTGCTGGAGGTTTTGAAGTGACGAATCAATATCACACCACGCAATTGAGAGAGTTCGACGCTCTCCACCATTTGCACCCTTTCACCGATCACAAGTCGCTTCGGGCGAGCGGCGTACGCGTCATCGTGGGCGGGGAGGGGCCCTACGTCTTCGACAGCGAAGGCACGCGCATCCTCGACGGCATGGCGGGGCTATGGACCTGCAATATCGGCTATGGCCGCAAAGAGCTGGCGCAGGCGGCTTACGACCAGATGGTCGAGCTCCCCTTCTACAATACGTTCTTCAAGACGACGCACCCTCCCGTGGTGGCGCTGGCGCGTAAGCTTGCGGAAATCGCGCCTGATAACCTCAATCAGGTTTTCTTCGGCTCGTCAGGATCGGAAGCGAACGACACTGCCATCCGCTTGATCCGCCATTATTGGGCGCTCAAAGGCGAGCCCAAGCGGCGCATCATTATCTCGCGCAAGAACGCTTATCACGGCTCGACCATCGCCGCAGGCTCGATGGGCGGCATGGCGCATGTGCATGCGCACAGCTATCCGGTCTACGAAGGGTTCCGCCACATCATGGATCCTTATTGGTACGGCGAGGCGAAGGACGGCGAGTCGCCGGAAGCCTTCGGCATTCGCGCCGCACGCGCGCTCGAGGAGGAGATCCTGGCGGTGGGTCCCGAGAATGTCGCCGCTTTCGCCGGGGAGCCGGTGCAAGGGGCGGGCGGCGTCAAGATTGCGCCCGCGAGCTATTGGCCCGAGGTGCAGCGCATCGTCGACAAATATGGGATCCTGCTGCTCGCCGATGAGGTGATCACGGGCTTCGGCCGCCTCGGCACGTGGTTCGCCTCGCAATATTACGGCATCAGGCCGAACCTCATCACCTTCGCCAAGGCAGTGACCTCTGGCTACATCCCGCTGTCAGGCGTCATCGTCGACGACGAGATCGTTGCTGCATTGACGGCCCATGACGACGACTTCAATCACGGCTATACGTTCTCCGGCCATCCCGTCGCGTGTGCCGTCGCGCTGAAGAATCTCGAAATCATGGAAGAAGAGAGGCTCCTTCCGCGCGTGAAGGAGTTCGGTGCGCCGGCACTCGCGAAGATGCTTGCCAAATTCGCCGGCCATCCACTCGTCGGTGAGGCGCGCTCGATCGGGCTTCTCGGCGCGATCGAGCTTGTTGCCGACAAGCGGACGCGGCGCCGTTTCGCCGACCCGGGTCGCGTCGGTCTGATCTGTCGCGATCATTTCTTCCGTGAAGGGTTCATCATGCGCGCCGTGTTCGACACCATGGTCATGGCGCCTCCGCTGATCTGGACGCAAAAGCAATTCGACGAGGCCGAGGCGGTGATCGGACGCGTGCTCGATCTGACGCTCGGCGATGTCGCCGGCGAGGTGGCCGCATGAGCCGTCCCGTCGTCGTTATCCCAGCCTGCACCAAGGTGATCGAAGAGGACATTTTCGACTCGGTGGGCCGCAAATACTCTGCGGCGGTTGCCGAGGTCGCCGAATGCCAACCTCTGCTCGTGCCCCTTGGCGCCGGCACGACGGATATCGGCGCCGTGTTGGAGATCGCCGACGCGATCCTGCTCTCGGGCAGCCGCTCGAATGTCGCGCCTGAGCATTACGGCAAGGAGGTTCCGATCAAGCCCGATCGCCTCGATCCGTTGCGCGACGCACTGACCCTTCCGCTCATCAGGGCCGCCGTCGAGCGCAAGACGCCTTTGTTTGCCATCTGTCGCGGTTTTCAGGAGCTCAACGTCGCGCTAGGCGGCAGCCTGCATCAGGCCGTGCACGATGTGAATGGGCATAAGGATCACCGCGCGCGGCAAGATGTTTCGCTCGACGAGGCTTATGGACCTGTTCACCCGGTCAACCTGCGGGGCAAATTGCGCGACTGGGTCGGACGCGACGAGATCATGGTCAACTCGTTGCATTGGCAAGGCATCGCTCGCCTCGCCGATGGTCTAAAACCCGAGGCCTTCGCCGAGGATGGCTTGATCGAGGCCGTGCGCGGCCCAGATGAGGCAGCGTTTTGCTTGGGCGTGCAGTGGCACCCCGAATGGTCGGCAAAGTCGAACGAGGTATCGACATCCTTGTTCCGCCGCTTCGGCGCGGCAGCGAAAGGCCGCGCGTCATGACGGCTGCGCGACTCACCAGCGACGAGGCGCAGGCCTTTCTCGACGCGAACCCGAAGGTGCAATGGATCGATGCCTTCTTGTTCGATATGAACGGTGTTCCGCGCGGCAAGCGCATCCGGCGTTCCGACCTCGTTGGCGTCGCTAAGCAGGGTCTCATGATGCCGGTCTCGGTGTTCATCATGGATCCTCTCGGCAATTGCATGGAGGAGACCGGGCGCTTGTGGGAGACCGGCGACCCTGATCACCAATGCCACCTCCTTGGGGGAACGCTGGTCGAAATGCCCGTCGGCGACGAAAGGCATGCGCAAGTCGTCATGGTCGTCGACGCCCGGGAAGAACTCGACCCGCGCACGGTGCTGACCGAACAAGTCGAGCGATTCGTTCGCGCCGGTCAGACGCCGGTGGTCGCCGTCGAGCTGGAGTTCTACGTCACGCGCCGGAGCACGAACGGCGCCTTCGAGCTGAAAACGCCCGAGGGTCTTTCTGAAGATCCCCGCCGGCCGCTCACTTTCGGCTTCGAGGAAATGGACGCACTGTCTCCCCTGATCGACGACATCTATCGCATCTGTGAGGTCCAGGGTCTCCTTGTCGACTCGATCATGCAGGAATCCGGACCAGGTCAGTTCGAGATCAATCTAAAGCATCGCCCGGATGCCCTCGGTGCAGCTCTGGACGGCTTGCTGTTAAAGCGCGCGGTCAAAGCAGCGGCGCGGGCGCATCAGCTCGAAGCCACCTTCATGGCCAAGCCGCATCACGACTGGGCGGGTTCGGGCATGCATATTCACTTGAGTCTTCTCGACCGATCGGGTCAGAACGTGTTCGCCGGTGATCCCATCTCGACGCTGTTCCGCCACGCATTAGGCGGGATGCGCGAGACAATGGCTGACTTCATGGCGATCTGGGCCCAGTCGGCGAACGCCTACCGGCGCTACGTGCCGAAATCCTATGTCTCCCTGGCAGCGCATTGGGGATTCAACAATCGCACGGTGGCCTTGCGCATCCCTCGCGGCAACGGTGCCGCGACGCGCATCGAGCATCGGGTCGCCGGGGCCGACGCCAATCCCTATCTCGTCATCGCGGCGATTCTCGCCGGCATGGGTCATGGCATCGCCAACAAGATCGAGCCGGGGCCGGCGGTTGAGGGTAACGCGGAGACAATAGAGGCTCCCCCGCTGCCAACCGCCTGGGTCAACTCACTCGATCGCTTTCAGCGCTCGGAAATCGTGCGGGGGGCGTTCGGAGCGTCCTTCCAGGATGTATTCTCTCGCCTGAAGCACGGCGAGCGCAACAATTTCGAGCGCATCGTTACCCCGCTCGATCACCTCTGGTACTCACGAGTCGCGTGAGGCGATCCATGGCAATATGCTCGAGAGATTGCCGATGAACATGATCTTCAAGAAGTTTCCGGCCGGCGCCTTGATCGATGGCGAGTGGATCACCTCGGCCAAGAGCTTTTCCGTGACCGATCCGGCGACGGGTGCGGAAGTTGCGACCGTTCCCGACCTCGGCGCCAAGGAGGCCGCGTCGGCAATCGACGCCGCGGCCCGCGCGTTGCCCCTCTGGTCCGCCAAGACCGCGAAGGAGCGGGCGGCGATCCTCAGGCGCTGGTTCGATCTCATCACCGCCGAGACCGAAAGCCTCGCGCAGCTGATGACGACCGAGCAGGGCAAGCCGCTCGCCGAAGCGCGTGCCGAGGTAGCCTATGGCGCCTCGTTCATCGAGTGGTTCGCCGAGGAGGGCAAGCGCGCTTACGGACGCACTATCCCGACCACCGCCGCCTCCAAACGCTACATTACCATCAAGCAACCGATCGGCGTCGTCGCCGCGATCGCGCCGTGGAATTTTCCCATCGCCATGGTCACGCGGAAGGTGGCGCCGGCGCTTGCCTCCGGCTGCACCATCGTGGTCAAGCCGGCGGCTGAGACGCCGCTTTGCGCGCTTGCCATCGCCAAGCTCGGGATGGATGCAGGGCTGCCGCCGGGCGTGCTCAACATCGTCACCACGACGGACGCGCCGGCCGTCGGCAAGGTGTTCTGCGACGATGGAAGAGTGCGCAAGCTCTCCTTCACCGGCTCGACCGAGGTCGGCAAGATTCTCTACCGGCAGTGTGCCAACACGGTGAAGAAACTCACGCTCGAGCTCGGCGGCAACGCGCCGCTCATCGTCTTCGATGACGCCGATATCAACCAGGCGGTGGCCGGCGCCATGGCCTCCAAATACCGCAATGCCGGCCAGACCTGCGTCTGCGCCAACCGCATTCTTGTTCAGTCCGGCATCTATGACCGCTTCGCTTCGGCCCTCGTCGAGGCGGTCAAGAAGCTCGCGGTCGGGCCGGGCATGGAGCAGGGCACCAATATTGGCCCGCTGATCACCAGCGAAGCGATCGCCAAAGTCGAGACCCTCGTGGGCGACGCCGTCAAGAAGGGTGCCAAAGTTCTCGTCGGCGGCACGCTCGATAAAGCAGGCCCGCTGTTCTACCGCCCGTCTGTCGTGGGCGATGTCACGCCGGACATGGAGATCGTGCGCGAGGAGATCTTCGGCCCCGTCGCGGCGCTGGTGCGCTTCGATACCGAGGCCGACGCCATCAAACTTGCCAACGATACGCCGTTTGGGCTTGCAGCCTATCTGTTCAGCCAGAATCTCGCCCGCGCCTGGCGCGTCGCCGAGAAGCTCGACGCCGGCATGGTCGGCGTGAACGAGGGTATCTTCTCGAACGAGGTGGTGCCCTTTGGCGGCGTCAAGGAATCGGGTCTCGGCCGCGAAGGCGCCGCCGAAGGTTTGGATGAGTATCTTGAGATCAAATATATCTGCCTCGGTGGCATCGATGCATGATTGGTCACTCGAGGGCAGAATTGCCTATGGATTAAGCTTGGCCAGGCCGGTCGCCAATGGCCATACTCAGTCGTGGGCAGAGCACAGACTTCAGGAGCGAATTAGCCGTCAGTAAGCATAGGGGAGACGTTAGTATGACCGACGCCCAGCATCGTAAATCGTTCGCAGCATCCCGCCGCTCAATTCTGAAAGGTCTCGGCGCTGCCGCGATCGGTATCAGTCTCACCGGCAAGACACGACGCGCTTTCGCCGACGAGGAGAAGAAACTCAATTTCTATAACTGGGACACCTATATCGGCGAGACGACGCTGCAAGACTTCAAGGACGCGAGCGGCATCGACGTCAATATGAGCCTGTTCGCCACCAATGACGAGTTGTTCGCCAAGCTCCGTGCGGGCAATCCGGGCTACGACGTCATCGTACCGGGCAGCGAGTTCGTCGAGCGCATGATCCAGGCCAACATGCTCGAGCCGCTCGACCACGCCAAGATTCCCAACATCAAGAATGTCTCGCCGGAGTTCATCAACGACGCGCCGTACGATCCCGGCCGCAAATTCTCGATGCCCTATACCTGGCTCGTGATCGGCATCGGCTATCGCAAGTCGAAAGTGAAAGGCGTGCCCGATAGCTGGAAGTACCTGTTCGATTCCGACGAGTACAAGGGCCGCATCGCGGTGATGTCGGACGCGAGCGAGCTGTTCCGCAATTGCTTCAAATATCTCGGCAAGTCGATCAACGACAATTCGCCCGAGCTGATCAAGCAGGCGGAGGCGCTGCTGATCAAGCAGAAGCCCAACATCAAGACGTTCCACGAGGACAACGGTCAGGACCTCTTGGCCGCCGGCGAGATCGACGTGGTGATGGAGTATAACGGCGACATCGCGCAGGTGATGAAGGAGGACGACGACCTCGATTTCGTCGTGCCGAAGGAAGGTGCCATGCGCCAGTCGGATACGCTCGCCATCCCGAAGGGCGCGCCGCATCCGGAGAACGCGCTCAAGTTCATCAACTTCATCCTGGATGCGAAGACCGGGGAAGAGATCACCAAGACGATCCTGTATCCATCTCCGAATGCTGCGGCCGTCGCGCTGATGCCGGCGTCCTA